>NZ_JBEZNW010000039.1:0-69021 GCF_040653355.1 Streptomyces sp. NPDC047971
ACCTCCGCCCTCGACCCCGAACTCGTCGGAGACGTCCTCGACGTCATGCGCGACCTCGCCGAGTCCGGCATGACCATGATCGTCGTCACCCACGAAATGGGCTTCGCCCGCGAAGTCGGCGACAACCTCGTCTTCATGGACGGCGGCGTCGTCGTCGAATCCGGCCACCCCCGCGACGTCCTGGGCAACCCCCAGCACGACCGCACCAAGGCATTCCTCTCCAAGGTGCTGTAGCGGGACGAACGAGGAAGGGGCGGTACGGGATGTCCGTACCGCCCCTTCTCGTACGCGCTACCTCACGGCCAGCACGAGGGTGTCCGAGGGCGAGGCCCAGACCGGCCGGGCCTCGGCGAAGCCGGCGGCGCGGAGGATCTCGGCGTGGCGGCGCGAGGACGGCATGTCGCCGTCGGCGTGCTCGCCGTAGATCTCGAAGCGGCGGGCGGTCGGCTCGGCGAGGACCGGGTCCTTGGCGGCCACGGCCCACCACTCCGCCCAGTCCAGGGCGCCGGCCGCCTTGGCGCGGTCCATGACGGCATGGCGGTGGGCCCGCTCGGCGGCGTTGATCCGGGGGGTGGTCTCGTCGATCATGTGGTCGGCGTTCATGAAGACGCCGCCGTCGCGGACGAGACCCGCGAGCTGCCCGTACAGCGCGGTGAGCGGCTCGGTGTGGAGCCAGTGCAGCGCGGTCGCGGTGAGCACGGCGTCGTACGAGTCGTGCGGGAGCCCGGTGGCCCAGCGCGGGTCCTTGAGGTCGGCGGTCACGAAGGTGACGCGCTCGTCGCCGGCGAAGTACCCCTCGGCGATGGCGAGCAGGGCGGGGTCGAGGTCCACACCGACGCTGGTCGCCTTCGGGAACCGCTTGAGCAGCCGATCCGTAATACTCCCTGTACCGCACGCCAGGTCCAGGACGCGGGGCTCCGGCCCCACCACGGCCTCGACCATGTCCAGCATCACGCGGAACCGCTCCTCGCGGTCCGGCATGTACCACTCCTGCTGACGGTCCCAGCTCTGCTGCCAGGCCGCCCAGTCGGTTCCGGTCGTCGCCGCGTCCGTCATCGCGTCCTCCACCCTCTCCGTAATACCCTCGGATGGGTAACGTCCATTACCCCTCCCGCACCCGACACTAGACCTCCGCCGTAAGGACTACAAGTGGAACTGGCCTATTACTCGGATTACGCCGTGCGTCTGGTCAACACCGAGGAGCCGGCCCGCAACAAGGACTCCCTCACCTCGGTCGAGGCGGTCCGGGAGCTCTTCGGCGCGGCCTCGCAGATGGCCCGGCGGGCGACGGACAGCGACGTCACGCGCTTCCGCTCGGTCCGGGCCCGGCTGCGGGCGGTCTTCACCGCGGCGGACGAGGGGGACCACACCCAGGCGGTGGACCTGCTGAACTCCCTGCTTCTGGAGTTCCCGGTCAGCCCGCAGATCTCCGGGCACGACTACCTGGACGACGAGGGCCATCCGCGCTGGCACATGCACCTCGCCGACCACCCCTCGAACGCGACCTCGGGATACGCGGCGATCGCGGCGATGGGTCTCGCCTTCCACCTCACGGAGTTCGGCGCCGACCGGCTCGGTCTCTGCCAGGCGTCCCCCTGCCGCAACGCCTACCTCGACACCTCGACCAACCGCTCCCGCCGCTACTGCTCGGACCGCTGCGCGACCCGCGCCAACGTGGCCGCCTACCGGGCCCGCAAGCGCCTGGAGGCCGACCGGTCCGACCACACCGGCCTGAGCGCGGAGAACAGCCAGGAGAGCACCACGCCGACCGACCGCTGACGCCCGGGGGTGACGGGCCGGTACCTCGCCCGCACTCGTCCGAGCACCAGCTCGGGGGGTACCGCGCCGAAGACCCGACTGTCGCCCTCGGTGTCCGGATTGTCCCCGAGCACCCACCAGCCGGCGGGCTGTCGCTCGATCAGCCGCTTGACGATGAGCAGGTCCTGCTGGAGCGGGTGACGCAGGACCGCCACGCTCCCCGGGCGCAACCGTCCGCCGTAGTGCACGAGGAGCTGGTCGCCGTGGAGGAGCGTGGGCACCATGGACACCCCTGTCACCTCGGCGATCCCGAACATCGGCCCGGCCCCCCGTCCCGGCTCCCGCCCCGCCTCCGTCATCCGGCACCTCCCGATCCCGTCGTCCACTCGTACACGAGTCGCATACCGACCCTGGACTTTTGCCCTAAGCCCCAGGGGGCGCTCGCGAAAACAGCCTTCTCGGGGAGTAATCTCCCACCTGAGAAGACGATCACGAGGAAGGACAGCTCAATGCTCTCCCGCCTGTTTGCCCCCAAGGTGAAGGTCAGCGCCCACTGCGACCTCCCCTGCGGTGTCTACGACCCGGCCCAGGCCCGGATCGAGGCCGAGTCGGTCAAGGCCGTCCAGGAGAAGTACCAGGCCAACGAGGACGCGCACTTCCGCGCGCGTGCCACGGTCATCAAGGAGCAGCGCGCGGAGCTCGCCAAGCACCACATCTCGGTGCTGTGGAGCGACTACTTCAAGCCCCCGCACTTCGAGAAGTACCCGGAGCTGCACCAGCTCATCAACGACACCCTGAAGGCCCTCTCGGCCGCCAAGGCGTCGACGGACCCGAAGACGGGCGAGAAGGCGCTGGAGCTCATCGCCGAGGTCGACCGGATCTTCTGGGAGACGAAGAAGGCCTGACCTTCCGCGCTCGAAGCACCGCCCGAAGGGGCCCGCCCGGCGATCCCGGACGGGCCCCTTCGGCTTGCGCGGCGTGCGGCTCGGTGGCTGGGCCCGGCGTCCATGACGGCCCGGGCGCGGCCTCCTCCCCTCGCCCACAGGTGCGCGTGGATCCGCAGCGTCATGACGGCGGACGCGCGTCGGTGACGACCTCGCCGACTGGAACCGCACGCCGGGACTTGGCGGTCTTCGGCGGGCCGAGCTTCCGCAACTGGAGCCGCTGCGGCTCGACGCGGATGGCGCCGGCTTCGAAGTCGACGTCTGACACCTTCAGGCCGAGCGGCTCACCGATGCGCAGCCCTGATCCGGCGAGGACGACGAGGGCCAGTCGAGCTTCCGCTGGCCGTCCTACCGATCAGTCCCAGGAGGACGCCGGCTGGTCGACCGGACCACCCTTGTGAGCTGTGGGGATGTAGTTGTCAGCACCGCCTGGGAGGGAGGCGACGCACTCCGCCGAGCAGGCGTTGACCAGCAGCGGCAACACGTCTGTGGCCACGCGCAGGGAGATCCACACCTGCTGGAGTCCGCCGTGTGCGATCGGGTCGTCGCAGACGCTGCAGCCTTTGAGTGCTGTGAAACCCCAGCGCCCCGCATCCAGTCGTTCTGGCTCAAGACCTGTGAGCGAGTCCGGAGAAGACGTTAGCTTCGGGAAGGGCGGGCGGAGTTTGAAGTTGCCGAAGAGGGCTCGCGTGCTCACCGTACTGCGGGTCAATCGTCGGCAGCGGGTGATCTCGTAGGGGAACCAGTGCAGCCGGTAGGACGTGTACGGGGTGAATTCCTCCAGGCTGGTCATTGCCCCGATCTCGGGCGGTAGCCGGACCAGGTTGCTGCCGTAGAGCACGAGGTGCTTGACCGCCGTCAGCTTGGCGATGGTCGGCGGCAGGGTGACGACCTGGCGCCGCTCCGCCGGACTCAGCTCGATCAACGGCTTGAACTCCTCGCGCCCGTCGGCGGCGGCCTCCTCGACCAGCTCCAGCAGATGCCGCCAGCCTGGCGCGGTGGGGTCCTGCCTCTCGGCGTGGAACCCGACGCGGGCCCGTGGATGGGGTCTGGACCGGTCGAGGCAGGAGCAGAGGTCCCGGGAGATCCCACGCCCTCCCCGCGACGGGTCCGAAATCTCGGCCCCTCTGTTCGCAAGGACCTGCGGCTCTTCCCTGTCAGTCATAGCGCCACGTTACCGAGATCGTTGCAGGCCCTAGCAGCGAATTTTCGACGAGAAAGCGGACTGCCACAACCTTCGGCTATGTGCGGCCGTACCGCTCATTACGCTGGCAGGTGTGAACGCGTCGCCGACCCCACCACTGACCCTGGACGCCGCCCGTGCCCTTCAGGGCATGCTCCGAACCGAGATCGGACCGGGGCTCACCGAGCGGGAACTCGATGCGGTCGAGACACGGTTCGGATTCACCTTCTCGGCCGACCACCGGGTCTTCCTCTCCGCCGGGCTCCCGCACGGCTCGTCGCGGTGGCCCGACTGGCGCGACGGCGACCCTGGGGACCTGGCCGAGCGACTGGCCTGGCCGGTGGAGGGCGTGCTCTTCGACGTGGAGCACAACGTGTTCTGGCATCCCGCCTGGCCGTCGAGGCCGACGGAGACGTCCGAGGCACTGCGTGTCGCGAGGACCGAGCTGAAGAGCGTGCCGCAACTGGTTCCGGTCTACGGACACCGCTACCTGCCCGGCACGGCGGGCGAGTACGGGCACCCTGTCCTGTCCGTCTACCAGACCGACATCATCCTGTACGGGAACGACCTCACCGACTACATACAGCACGAATTCGTCGGCCGGGCGAGCGGCCTCCTCGCCCACGCGACCGTCGACTTCTGGTCGTACTTCGTCGAGGGCGGTCCGGGCATCGACGTCTCACTGCCCACACCGTTCTCGCCGTACGCCACGACCGCGCAGGAGGCCGTCGACTGCATCAGGATGCTGGCCCTGGAACGCCTGATCGGCCGACGACACCGCCCAGAGCAGCTCATCGAAGCCGGCCTCACGGCCCTGGTTCTCGACGTCGAGACGGAGTCCCTCCCCCTCCTCGCCGGCCTGTCACGCTCCGAGCACGAGCAGGCCGACGCCGTTTTCGACCAGGTCCTTGACGAACTGGGCCTGCTCCAGGACCTCCCGGCCGACACCACCGGCCTCCCTTGGGAGGTGGCTCGCTGGGAACTCGTCCGCTGGTGGCTCCGGCTGATCGTGAACGGCAGCCTGGCCCCCGGCGCCGGCGGTGACTTGATCACGTACGAAGGGTGGGGCGCTTTGGCCAAGCCGCAGACGCTCAGGCCGCTGGTCGACCAGACCGCGGCGTACAACGACTGGGCGGCGATCCGACTCGGCGACCGGGAACCCCTGGCGGACTCGATCGTCGAGGAGGCACGACGCCTGCTCGACGGACCCTGGCCGCCACAGCGCTGATGTCACCGGCGACAGACAAGGATGTCGCCGAGGCAGGTGATCTCGTACGCCTCCGGCCCCTTCGGCTTGCGCGGCGTGCGGCTCGGTGCCGTGGGCCCGTGGGGCGGCGAGGGGCCGGGCGGGCTGTCAGTCCTCGAACGGCTCCGGGGACCAGCGGAACCAGGCGTCGGGGCCCTCGATGTGCAGCAGGAACTCGGGGACCGGGCCGTCCGGGGACTCCAGGGACACCGCGGCCCGTACCGCGTCGTAGGCGGACTCCCAGGCGTCGACCGCCGCGGCCTCGTCGTCGGAGCCTTCGAGGAGCGGTTCGAGCAGCGTGAGTTCGCGTGCGAAGAGCTCCTTCACGGAGTCGTACGCCGGGCCGGGGGTGAAGCGGCCGCTGAGCCACGGGAAGTCTCCGCCGTCCACGGCGATCTCGCCGACGAGACCATCGGCGGAGCGGACGCGCCAGGCGGTCATCGGGGCGGCTCCGCCGGGAGGGAGTAGCGGAGCTTCGGCTTCGAGGTGGCGCCCAGGCGGTCGTAGAAGCGGATCGCGCCCTCGTTCCAGGCCGGGGTCTGCCACTGGATCTCCGTCAGGCCGAGGGCCCGGGCCTCCGCGCGCAGGGCCTCCATGAAGAGCGGTCCCAGCCCCAGGCCGCGTTCCGTCGCGGAGAGGTAGAGGCAGTCCATGTGGAGGTACTCGGCGCCGTCCCAGGTGGAGAGTTCGGGGGCGCACGTGGCGTAGCCGGCGAGGCGGCCGTCGGGGAGTTCGGCCACCAGGCAGCGCAGGCGGGACGGTTCGGGGCCGAAGAGGAGGCGGGCGAGACGGTCCGCGAGGCCCGGAGCCGGGGGCGTGGCCTTCTCGTACGCGGCGTGCTCGGCGGCCAGCTCGGCGACCCGGTCCAGATCCCCCGGAAGCGCATGCCGTACGCGTGCCGTGCTCAACGCGGACCTCCCTCGGCGGCGGTGCGGGCGCGGGGCCCCTCCGTCCGTGTTCTCGGCGTCATGCGGTCATCATGCCCGGCCCCACCGACATTCCGTTCCTGCGCAGCCACCGCCGGTACGGCGCCGCCCGCAGCGCCGCCTCGCGGTAGGCCGCCGCCAGGTCGTCGTAGAGCGGGTCGAGCAGCGCCGCCTCGCGGGCGTACAGCAGCAGTCGTACGGCCAGGGGGTCGTCGCGCAGCGGGCGGATCGCCAGGTCCTCCCGTGGCAACGATGTCGGCTGGCAGGGCGCCACGGCTTCGCCGAGCACGATGAGGGAGGCGGCCGTGTGGTAGTCGCAGTGCAGCAGCGGGGGGTCGATGCCGGCCTCGGCCAGGACGCGCCGCAGCCCGTCCCACTCGCCGTCCACCGTCGGGTCGACCATCCAGCGGTCCCCTGCCAGGTCGGTCAGGTCCACCACGGGCTGCGCGGCGGCCGGATGGTCCGGGGCCATGGAGACGAACTGCGGCTCCCGCTCGACCAGGACCCGCGCCCGCAGGCCGTCCGGCACCCGCAGCGGGCATCCCTCGACCTCGTGGACGAACGCCACGTCCAGCTGCCCCGCCGCGACCGACCGCAGCAGGGCGTTGGCGGAGACGTCCATGTGGAGCGCGATGTCCGTCCCGGGGCGTCCCGTGCGCAGGCGTCGCAGCCAGCCGGGCAGGGCCCTGCTGGCGGTCGAACCGACCCTCAGCCGCGGCCCGTCGGTGCCGGCCGCCGCGGACCTGGCCTCGGTGATCAGCGTGGCCATCTGCTCGACGAGCGGGCGTGCCCTGCTGAGCACCGAGCGGCCGAGTGGCGTCGGGCGGCAGCCGGTGCGGCCGCGCGTGAAGAGCTCCGCGCCGAGGGCGTTCTCGATCCGGCGCAGCTGGGTCGTCAACGAGGGCTGGCTCATGCCCAGTTGGCGTGCGGCCTTGTGCAGACTGCCCGTCTCCGCGATGGCGCAGAGTACGCGCAGATGTCTCACCTCCAGCTCCATGCCCCGAGGGTAGGGCGGCGGCAGGGGTCGCACCAGACACCCTCGTCACACCAATTCCCTTTATTTCGAGGGTAGTTCAGACTCGTCCCGGCACGTGATGATGCCTTCGCGCTATCCCCTGCTGCCATCATCCGCACCGCCCCCGGCTCCCCCGACACTCTCTCCAACCGACCAGGAGGAGCCACCCCCCATGAGACACCCCAAGGTCCTCACCACCTCGCTCGCCGCGACCCTCGGTCTCGGACTCGCCGCCGCGCTGGGCGCCCCCACCGCCTCCGCCGCGCCCGCCGACACCACCGTCGCCACCGCCGGCCACGCGGCGTACGCCGGGTCCGCCGAGGACGCCAGGGCGACGAAGGCGTTCCACGAAGCGGTGATGAAGTCCGTGGCGAAGAAGCGGGCCGCCAACCCCAGCGCGGCCGCCGTCACCGTCGTGTACAGCGCCGCCAACGCACCGAGCTTCCGCACCCAGATCGCCCGCAGCACCCAGATATGGAACAGCTCGGTCGTCAACGTACGGCTGGTGGAGGGCAGCAACCCCGACTTCCGCTACTACGAGGGCAATGACTCGCGCGGTTCGTACGCCAGCACCGACGGGCACGGCAACGGCTACATCTTCCTCGACTACCGGCAGAACCAGCAGTACAACTCCACCCGCGTCACCGCCCACGAGACCGGGCACGTCCTCGGTCTCCCCGACCACTACTCGGGTCCGTGCAGCGAGCTGATGTCCGGCGGCGGCCCGGGCACCTCCTGCCAGAACGCCCAGCCCAACGCCCAGGAGCGGGCGCGCGTCGACCAGCTGTGGCGCAACGGCCTCGCCTCGGCCGTGAAGAACTTCTGAGCCACCGGGGCAAGCGCCTCGGCGGGGCGGACGGCCTCCTGCCGTTCGCCCCGCCGAGAGCGAACATCCTTGGATCCGGGCCGAGTCGAGGGAAAGCTGGGGACCCACATCCCGGACATCGGAGGCGTTCCATGACCGCCGAGCACGCGAACACCCTGTACGAGGCCGTGGGCGGCTCCGACGCGCTGCGCCGGCTGTCCGGCACGTTCTACGAGGCGGTCCTGGCCGACCCGCTTCTCGCGCCCGTCTTCGCCGACTTCACCTCCGCCCATGTCGAGCACGTCGCCGTATGGCTGGCGGAGGTCTTCTCGGGACCCGCCGACTTCACGGCGGAACTGGGCGGTCACCAGGCCCTGCTCCGCGCCCACCTCGGGCTCGGCATCACGGAGGAGCAGCGGGCGCGCTGGATGGAGCTGATGACCGCGGCGGTGGAGAAGGAGCTGCCGGACGACGAGCTGCTGCGCCGCCGGGTGGTGGAGTACTTCGACTGGGGAACCAGGATCGCCAAGGACGTCTCGGCGTCGGAGCCGGGCACGGACCTCGGCGAACCCGGCCCCACCCCGCGCTGGGGCTGGAACGGCCTCGTGTGATCCGTGCGCCGCGGCCCGCGTCGGCGGCAGACGTCGGCGACGTGGCCGGCCCCTCGGCCCCGTGTCAGGCGGGCTGACGGACCTCGCGGCCGAACGCGGCCCCGTCCGGGAGCTGGCGCCTCACCCGCTCCAGGGCCTCGTCGAAGTCGCCCCCGGCGATGCCGGATTCGATGGCGGCGCCGCCGTAGTGCAGGGTCAGGCTCAGGTCCACGCGCTCACCGAGCGTCAGCAGACAGGCGAGGGTGGCCCGCTGGGTGGCGCCGTCGACGACGACGGGGAGCGGCAGGTCCCACTCCAGGACACAGCCGGTGAGGGCCGCGCCGCCCTCGCCCGTCGCGCGCAGGGCGGCGAAGGTCGCGCCCGTGTACTCGACTCCCCTGATGCGGGTGGACACCTGGCTCCCGCCCGCCGTGATCACGATCGCTTCCGCGCCGCTGCGGTCCCGGTACCAACCGGCCCAGATTTCTGACGACTCCGATGACATGCGCGGACTGTAGCGGTCTGACCGGCCCCTTCGCGCGTCCGGTCACCCCGTGGCCGGACTTCTCCCGGTCTCGACGTTCTTGCCGGTCACGTGCGTGGTAGCGGCTTCCGCACCACTCTTGGGGATCTCCGTTCCGGTCCCCTCGGGGCCGCCGTCGTCCCGGACGGCCCCCTCATGGTCGACGCACAGCTCGCACGCGTGGTTGCGGCACGGCTGCACTTCCCACTCCGGCACCCAGGCCCCCAGGACCTTGTGCCGCTTCGCGACGATGGCGAGGGACTGACCGCAGGCCGGGCACGTGGGCGTGGCCTGCGGGTCCCGTACGGTGTGCGGGGTTCGGCTGCCCATACCACCCAGGGTAGGGCGCTCCCCTCGTCACCGCTTCCTGGTGTACGTGCGGACGAGCACGCCGTTGTCGAAGGTGCGCACCTCGCCCAGTTCGAAGTCGCGGGGCTCGAAGCCGGCGCCGAACATCGGCATGCCGGAGCCGTAGACCTGCGGGTACGTCTTGATGATCAGCTCGTCGATCTCCTCGATGAGCTCTCCGGCGATCTGCGAGCCGCCGCAGAGCCAGATGTCGAGCGGGCTGTCCTCGGCCTTCAGCTCGCGGATCCGGCCGACGAGGTCGTCGGCGATCAGCTCGACGTTCGGGTCGGGCGACTCGGTGAGCGAGCGGGTCGCGACGAGCTCCCGCATGTGCCCGTACGGGCTGGTGACGCCGATGTCCAGGGCGAGCTGGTACGAGCCGAGGCCCTGGACGACGGTGTCGAACCGCTTGTTGGCCGCGTCGATCCCGAGCGCCTCACGCCCCTGTGCGGGGATGGTCTCCGGGTACGCGCCGTTCATGTACTCCAGGTACGGCGCGTCCACGAACTTGTACAGGGACGTGGCGTCCCCCTTGGGGTCGCCGATGAAGCCGTCGATGGTGCACGCGATGTAGTAGGTGAGCTTGCGCAAACCGGTCCTCTTCTTCTCTCGGATGTGACTGCGAGCCGCAACCACGACAGCTATAGTGCTTCACCTGTAGTGGTTGCGCAAGGGCTATCGTCCGAAGAGAAGTGGAATCAGGAGGTCCGGTGGCAAGGAATCCCGAGCGGCGCGCGACGTTGCTCGACGCGGCGATCGACGTACTCGCGGACGAGGGTGCCCGTGGGCTCACCTTCCGGGCGGTGGACGCCCGGGCGGGTGTGCCCACGGGCACCTCGTCCAACTACTTCACCGACAGGGACCAGCTGCTGTCCCAGGTCGGCGACCGGATCTTCGTACGGCTCACCCCCGAGCCGGGCACCGTCGACACGGCCCTGCGGCCGGAGCCCAGCCGGGAGCTGGTCGTCGAGCTGATGCGGTGGCTCGCCCAGCGGATGGCCGCAGAACGCTCCTGCTATCTGGGCCTGTTCGAACTCCGCCTGGAGGCCACCCGCCGCCCCGAACTGCGGGACCGGCTCACGGAGGTGCTGCGCGCCGACCTCTCCTCCAACATCCGCATGCACCTCGAAGCACGGATGCCGGGCGACGCGGACACGGTCCGGCTGCTCTACTTCGCCCTGAACGGCCTGCTCTTCGACCACTTCACCGTCCCGGACCTCCACGACGACCGCGACCTGGACGCCCTCATCGAGACCGTGGTCCACCGGATCGTCCCGGAGGACCGACCGGTCAGCGCGTCCGGCGCGTGACGAACTCCGCCAGGGCCAGCAGGTCCCCCGCCGCCGTCAGATCTGGCACCGCCAGGGAGAGCTGCTGGACCGCCCGGGCCATCCGGTCGGCCGCCTGGGCCTGCGCCCAGTCCCGGCCGCCCGCGCGCTCGACCGCGTCCGCCGCCGCCCGTACGGCCGGGGCGTCCCATTCCGCGCGGGTGTACAGCTCGGCCAGCCGCTCGCCCGCCTCGGTCCCCGAGGCGAGCGCGGCCACCACCGGCAGCGACTTCTTGTGCGCGACGAGATCGGCGCCGGCCGGCTTGCCCGTGCGCTCGGGGTCGCCCCAGATCCCGATCAGATCGTCGATGAGCTGGAACGCCAGCCCGGCCTCCCGGCCGAACGCGTCCATGGCCGCGACCTCCTCCTCACCCGCGCCCGCGTAGAGCGCGCCGAGGGCGCAGGAACACCCCAGCAGGGCCCCGGTCTTGGCCGTGGCCATCGCCATGCACTCGTCCAGCGAGACCTCGTGCGGCCCGCGCCGCTCGAAGGCGCAGTCCGCCTGCTGGCCGGCGCACAGCTCGATCACACAGGCGGCGAGCCGGGCCGAGGCGGCGGCCGAGGCCGGGTGCCCGTCCTCGGCGAGGAGGCGCAGGGCGAGCGCGAGCATGGCGTCCCCCGCCATCAGCGCGTCCGGGATGCCGAACACCGTCCAGGCCGTGGCCCGGTGCCTGCGGGTCGGGTCCTCGTCCACGATGTCGTCGTGGAGCAGGGTGAAGTTGTGGGCGAGCTCCACCGCGGCGGCCGCACCCACCGCGGACTCCGGATCGCCGCCGAGCGCCCGCGCGGCGGCGAGCACCAGGGCAGGCCGGATCGCCTTGCCCGTCTGCCCGACGTCCGGGGAGCCGTCCGCCCGCTCCCAGCCGAAGTGGTACATGGCCACCTTGCGTATGGACCCGGGCAACGACTCGATGGTCGAACGCAGTTGGGGATGGACGACGGTGCGCGTCCGGTCGAGGAGCGCCACGGCACGCCGGGTCTCGGCCCCGCCGTCCGCCCGAGCTGCGGTCACGTTGGTTCCCTCCGTCTTGGGTCCTTTCACGGCACGGGGCCGAGCCGGGCGGGGGCCCGTGCGGCCCCCGCCCCGGATCGGCGATGTTCCGGATCGGCGCGTCAGCGCCAGCGGCTGACCTCCACGTTCTCCAGGACTCCCAGGGCGTCGGGGACGAGGATCGCCGCCGAGTAGTAGGCCGTGACCAGGTAGGAGATGATCGCCTGCTCGTCGATGCCCATGAAGCGGACGGACAGGCTGGGCTCGATCTCGTCCGGGATGCCCGTCTGGTGGAGTCCGATCACGCCCTGGTCGGCCTCGCCCGTACGCATGCAGATGATCGAGGTGGTCCGGGCGTCCGAGACCGGGATCTTGTTGCACGGGTAGATCGGCACCCCGCGCCAGGTCGGGATCCGGTTGCCGTTGATCTCGATGGACTCGGGCACCAGTCCGCGCCGGTTGCACTCGCGCCCGAACGCGGCGATGGCGCGCGGGTGGGCGAGGAACATCTTCGACCCCCGGCGGCGGGAGAGGAGCTCGTCCATGTCGTCCGGGCTCGGCACGCCGTCGTGCGGCTGGAGCCGCTGGCCGTAGTCGCAGTTGGCGAGGAGACCGAACTCCCGGTTGTTGACGAGCTCGTGCTCCTGGCGCTCGCGCAGCGCCTCGACCGTGAGCCGCAACTGCTGCTCGGTCTGGTTCATCGGCTGGTTGTACAGGTCGGCGACGCGGCTGTGGACCTTCAGCACGGTCTGCGCGACGGACAGTTCGTACTCGCGCGGGGAGGCGTCATAGTCCACGTACGTGTGCGGGACGACGGCCTCGCCGACATGGCCCGCGGAGAGGTCGATCTCGGCCTCGCCGTACTTGTTGGTGCGCTGGTGGGGCAGTGCCGCGACACCCGCGAGGTGGGTGGCGAGCGACCCGGCCCGCTCGGCGAGGTTGCGCACGTCGTCGCGGGTGAGTTCGAGGACCGTGCAGGTGGTGGCCGCGCGGGCGGTCCACTCCCAGACGGCGTCCTCGTGGGTCAGCGAGCTGTCGCCGAAGTAGGCGCCGTCGGCGAGCACCCCGAGGATCGCCTCGTCGCCGTACGGCCCCTCGCCGATCTGCTCGACCTTGCCGTGCGCGAGGAGGTGGACGCGGTCGGTGGGCTCGCCGGCGGTGGCGATCACCTCTCCCGCCGCGTACTGCCGCTGGCGGCACCGCGAGGCGAGTTCGGTGAGCGCCTCCTCGTCCTCGTAGCCACGCAGCGCCGGGAGTTCGCCGAGCTCGGCGGGGATCACCGCGACACGCTCTCCGGTCTGCACGAAGGTGACGCGTCCGTCACCCACGGAGTAGCTGAGCCTCCGGTTCACCCGGTACGTACCGCCCTGGACCTGCACCCACGGCAGCGCCCGCAGCAGCCACCGGGAGGTGATCTCCTGCATCTGCGGGGCCGACTTGGTGGTGGTCGCCAGGTTCCGCGCGGCGGCGGTACCGAGACTCTGCTGCGGGCTTGCCTGTTCCGCGCGGACCTCGTCGCCAACCGAACCAACGGACATGGAACTCCCTCTCGATATGACTGAGCTGCAAAGGGAAGCCTTTCAGCACGGAGAGTGGGCGCGCCATTACACAAATGAGTGGGAGTGGATCACTCCCGGTTGGGCATGTCATCCGGTTTCCACTCGAACAGCACGCCTCCGCCCCTCACGCGGCGGAGTGTCCGGATCGGCTCGCACACGGCCCGAACGGGTGGACCGGAGCCTGCCGCTCCGGTACTCCGGTAATCGGTTCCGTCCCGTTCCGCTCTCCCGAAGGAGTCGGCCATGGCCCCACCCATGTCCGCCAGCAGGTTCCTCGACGCGCTGCGCGACGAGGGCCTGACGGTCGTCCAGGTCGGCGACTGGCGCACGCACAACCGCAACCACAAGGGTCCCTGGGGCCCCGTCCACGGCGTGATGATCCATCACACCGTGACCCGGGGCACCGCGAACACCGTCCGGCTCTGCCGGGACGGCCACAGCGCCCTGCCCGGACCGCTCTGCCACGGCGTGATCGCCAAGGACGGCAGGGTCCACCTGGTCGGCTACGGCCGCGCCAATCACGCCGGGGCCGGCGACGACGACGTCCTGCGCGCGGTCATCGCCGAGCAGCGCCTGCCACCGGACAACGAGGCCACGACCGACGGCAACCGCCACTTCTACGGCTTCGAGTGCGAGAACCTCGGGGACGGCAAGGACCCGTGGCCGAAGGTCCAGCTGGAGGCGATCGAGAAGGCCGCGGCGGCCGTGTGCCGGGTGCACGGCTGGACCCACCGCTCGGTGATCGGCCACCTGGAGTGGCAGCCCGGCAAGGTGGATCCGCGCGGCTTCACGATGGCCTCGATGCGGGAGCGCATCGCGGAGCGCCTCCGGTAGACAATGGCCGGGTGAACGCGTTCGACCCCTCCCGGCTGCGGCCCCGGCTCCCGTCCCCCCTGGAGCCGGTCGAGGACGAGCGCTTCGCCCGCCGTGGCCTGCGGCTGCTGCTCAAGCGCGACGACCTGATCCACCCGGACCTGCCGGGCAACAAGTGGCGCAAGCTGGTGCTCAATCTGCGCGCGGCCGACGGCCGCCCGGTGCTCACCTTCGGCGGCGCGTACTCCAACCATCTGCGTGCCACGGCAGCCGCCGGCCGGCTCCTCGGCTTCGGCACGATCGGGGTCGTCCGGGGGGACGAGCTCGCGGGCCGCCCGCTGAACCCCTCGCTGGCGCGGTGCGCCGCGGACGGGATGCGGCTGGTGTTCGTGGACCGGTCCACGTACCGGGCGAAGGCGGATCCGGCGGTGCTCGCGCGCGTCCTGGACCTTGCGGCGGAGGCGTGCGGCGCCGCGGGCGCGGCCCCCGCGGACGCCCCGTACGTCGTCCCCGAGGGCGGCAGCAACACCCTCGCCGTCGAGGGGTGCGTGGAGCTCGGACGCGAACTGCGCGGGGCGGCCGACGTGGTCGCCGTCGCCTGCGGCACGGGAGGCACGCTGGCGGGCCTGGCGGCCGGGCTGGGTCCCGGACAGCGGGCCCTCGGCGTCCCGGTCCTCAAGGGCGGCTTCCTGGGCGACGGGATACGCGCCCTCCAGCACGCCGCCTTCGGCGGTCCGCGCGGCGACTGGAGCCTGGACGAGCGCTTCCACGGCGGCGGCTACGCCCGCACGACCCCCGCCCTCGACGCGTTCGCGCAGGACTTCGAAGCGCGGCATGGACTCGCCATCGAGCGGCTGTATGTCGCCAAAATGCTCCACGGGCTCGTCGTCATGGCCGAGGAGGGCACGTTCGCCCCGGGAACGACCGTCGCCGCGGTGGTCACGGGTAGTCCTTCCTGACCTCAGTCGGTCCCCTCGCGATAGGCAGCCGCCTCCTCCAGGTCCAGGCGGCGCAGCAGGGTGCGCATCATCTCGTCGTCGATGCGGCGCTCGTCCCGCAGCCGCACGAAGACCTCGCGCTCGGCCTCGATCATCTCCCGCGCCAGCCGCCGGTAGGTGTCGTCGGCGGTCTCCCCCGTGACCTCGTTGACCGCGCCGAGGCGTTCCCAGACGGCGTTGCGGCGCCGCTCCAGGACCGTGCGGAGCCGTTCGGCCAGCGGTTGGGGCAGGGCGTTGCTCTCGTCGCCCAGCAGGGCGTCGAGACGCTCCTCCGCGGCGCGGGACGCCTCGCTCTGCGCCTGGGCCTCCGCCAGGGTCTCCTGGTACGCGTCCCGGCCGGGGAGCTTCAGGAACCTGATGAGCGGCGGCAGCGTGAGCCCCTGCACGACGAGCGTGCCGATCACGGTCGTGAAGGTGAGGAAGAGGACGAGGTTGCGGGCGGGGAACTCCACCCCGTCCGTCATCACCGGGATGGAGAAGGCGATGGCGAGGGAGACGACACCGCGCATGCCGGCCCAGCCGACGATCAACGGCGCCCTCCAGTCCACCCCCGGCTCCCTTTCCCTGATCCGCGCCGACAGCCGGCGCGGCAGGAAGGTGGCGGGGTACACCCAGACGAAGCGGACGACGACCACGGCCACGAAGACCCCGACCGCGTACCCGATCGCCTCGCCGACCCCGTACCGCCCGAGGCCCTGGACGACGTACGGCAGTTGCAGCCCGATCAGGGCGAAGACGGCGGACTCCAGGATGAAGGCGACCATCTTCCACACGGCCTCCTCCTGGAGCCGGGTCGCGAAGTCCACCTGCCAGTTGCGGTGTCCGAGGAAGAGGCCGACGACGACCACCGCGAGGACACCGGAGGCGCCGACCTCCTCCGCCGCCGCGTAGGCGACGAAGGGGATCAGCAGCGAGAGGGTGTTCTGCAGCAGCGCCTCGCCGAGCCGGCAGCGGAGCCAGTGGATGGGGACCATCAGGACCAGACCCACGCCGATGCCGCCGATCGCCGCGAGCGCGAACTCGCCGATGCCGCCCGCCCAGCTGATGCCCTCCCCGACGGCGGCGGCGAGCGCCACCTTGAAGGCGGTGATGGCGGTGGCGTCGTTCACCAGCGACTCGCCCTGGAGGATGGTGGTGATCCGGTTGGGCAGCCCCAGCTTGCGGGCGATCGCCGTCGCCGCGACCGCGTCCGGCGGCGCGACGACCGCGCCCAGCACGAGCGCGGCGGTCAGCGGCAGGTCGGGGACGAGGACGTAGGCGAGCCAGCCGACGGCCACGGTGGCGAAGAGGACGTACCCGACGGAGAGCAGGGCGACGGGCCGGATGTTGGCCCGCAGGTCCAGGTACGAGGAGTCCACCGCCGCCGTGTAGAGGAGCGGGGGCAGGATGAGCGGAAGGACGATGTGCGGGTCGAGGGCGTAGTCCGGAACGCCCGGGACGTACGAGGCCGCGAGGCCGGCGGCCACCAGGAGCAGCGGTGCCGGTACGGGTGTCCGGCGGGCCAGCCCCGCCACCACGGCGCTGGCCGCAACGAGTCCCACCAGCTGCAGTGCGTCCATTCCTCGGCCCCGTCCCCGTCTGGTTCCAGCACGTAACCTGGCCATCATGAGCGAGTGCCCGCACGTTGCCGAAATGCCGCGCCCCGAACCGGCGCCGCTGACCGACACCTGTCCCGAATGCCTGGCCGACGGCACCCACCCCGTCCAGCTGCGGATCTGCCTCAGCTGCGGGCACGTGGGGTGCTGCGACTCCTCCTCGGGGCGGCACGCCACCGGGCACTTCTCGACCACCGGGCACCCGGTGATGCGGACCTTCGAGCCGAACGAACGCTGGCGCTGGTGCTTCGTGGACGGTTCGATCGTCTGAGGGCTGGGTACGACACCCCGGCAATCCACTGCCGGTCGCCGCGCAATTGGGCCCCGCAGACCACTAGCCACTGTCCGTACTCATGGACTTACCATGAGTGACAGACGGGGGCGGGGTCCCGCCAAGGGCCCACGGCGACACGACGGCATGGATCGCGATAGCGTCACGGCGGATCGCGCAACCGACTGCGCACCGCCCGGTTCGGGGGGCTTTCTCCCCCGGGCCCCGAATGAGCTTGTGCCACCTTGGAGGTGAGGGTGTCCCAGATCGCAGGCGAGCCCGGGACCCAGGACTTCGTGGAAGTCCGGCTGCCCGCTGCGGGTGCCTACCTGTCCGTGCTGCGTACGGCCACGGCCGGTCTCGCGGCGCGCTTGGACTTCACCCTCGACGAGATCGAGGACTTGCGGATCGCGGTCGACGAGGCGTGCGCCATCCTGCTCCAGCAGGCCGTGCCGGGGTCCGTACTGAGCTGTGTCTTCCGCCTGGTCGACGACTCGCTCGACGTGACGGTGTCGGCCCCGACGACGGACGGACGGGCGCCGGAGCGGGACACCTTCGCGTGGACCGTGCTCTCCGCGCTGGCCGGGAAGGTCGAGTCGTCCGTCGCGGAGGACCGCACGGTCTCCATCAGCCTGTACAAACAGCGCGGCGCGGGGCCAGGCCCGGCGTGAGGAGCGGGGACGCGACGGCCGGCATCCCTGAGCAGCAGGCGCGGCCGCATCCGGAGGTCGAGGTCGAGGTCGCTACGGAGCAGGCGGTCCACATGAGCGAGCACCAGCAGCACAACGAGGTCTCCGAGCCGCGGGAGGCTCCGGAGGCGCACGGGTCCCAGGAGGGCCCGGAGACGCGCGAGGCTCCGGAGACGCACGAGCCGCCGCGCGAGGCTCCCGACCCGCACGACCGGAGCGGGGCGCGCGCGCTCTTCATCGAGCTGCGCAAGCTCCCGGAGGGCTCCCCCGAGAAGGCGGAGCTGCGCAACCAGCTGGTGCGGATGCACCTGCCGCTGGTCGAGCACCTGGCCCGGCGCTTCCGCAACCGTGGCGAGCCGCTCGACGACCTGACGCAGGTCGCGACGATCGGCCTGATCAAGTCGGTGGACCGGTTCGACCCGGAGCGGGGTGTCGAGTTCTCGACGTACGCGACTCCGACGGTCGTCGGCGAGATCAAGCGCCACTTCCGGGACAAGGGCTGGGCGGTCCGGGTGCCGCGCCGTCTGCAGGAGCTTCGGCTCTCGCTGACGACCGCGACGGCGGAGCTCTCCCAGCTGCACGGCCGTTCGCCGACGGTGCACGAGCTGGCGGAGCGGCTGGGGATCTCCGAGGAGGAGGTCCTGGAGGGCCTGGAGTCGGCGAACGCCTACTCGACGCTCTCGCTGGACGTCCCGGACACGGACGACGAGTCCCCGGCGGTGGCGGACACGCTGGGCGCCGAGGACGAGGCGCTGGAGGGGGTCGAGTACCGGGAGTCGCTCAAGCCGCTCCTGGAGGACCTGCCTCCCCGGGAGAAGCGGATCCTGCTGCTGCGCTTCTTCGGCAACATGACGCAGTCGCAGATCGCGCAGGAGGTCGGCATCTCGCAGATGCACGTCTCCCGGCTGCTGGCCCGCACGCTGGCGCAGCTTCGGGAGAAGCTCCTCGTCGAGGAGTAGTCGCCACGGCGGCGGGCCGAGGGTCCGCCGCGAGGCCCGACGAGGGCGTTACGCCTCGCCGCGACGACCGATGCCCAGGGCCTCGGTCGTCGCCGGGTTCACCAGGAGCACCAGGCCGGTCACGGCGAGGACCGCCAGGGCGATGCCGGCGGGAATCATGGCGCTGTTCGCCTGGAGGAGCTGCCAGGCGACCGGCAGGGCCAGGATCTGGGTGATGATCGCGGGGCCGCGGCTCCATCCCCTGCGCAGCAGCAGGCCGCGGGCGGCCGCCCCCGGGATCAGGCCCAGCGCGATCAGGGTGGCCCCGCCGGTGACCGCCTGAGTCAGGCTGTCGGGGTTGCCGGTCAGTCCCGTCACGAGCACGTACACGCCCCCGATCACCAGCGCGAGGGCCTCGATGCCGGCCACCGCCGCGGCCGCGGTCAACCGGACAGGGCGGGGATTCTGCTCCGTACTGCTCATGCCCTGCAGGGTAGCCGGGGTTCTCCGCGGAGCTGTCCGGCAGGTGGCCGCGACTGGGATCGGTACCGCCGGGTAGGTACCCTGGCGGCCATGCGCGCACTTCTCGTGGTCAATCCGGCAGCCACCACCACCAGTGCGCGCACGCGTGACGTGCTCATCCACGCCCTCGCCAGCGAGATGAAGCTGGAGGCCGTCACCACCGAGTACCGCGGCCATGCCCGCGATCTCGGACGGCGGGCCGCGGACTCCGCCGACATCGACCTGGTCGTCGCCCTGGGCGGCGACGGCACCGTGAACGAGGTCGTGAACGGGCTGCTGCACGACGGCCCGGACCCGGACCGGCTCCCCGGTCTCGCGGTGGTGCCCGGCGGGTCCACGAACGTCTTCGCCCGCGCCCTGGGGCTGCCCAACGACGCCGTCGAGGCGACCGGGGCACTGCTCGACGCGCTCCGTGAACGCCGTGCACGCACAGTGAGCCTCGGGCTCGCGTCCGGGGCACCGGGGACCGAGGACGAGGGGGTGCCGGCCCGCTGGTTCACCTTCTGCGCCGGCTTCGGTTTCGACGCCAGCGTGATCGGGCGGGTCGAACAGCAGAGGGAGCGCGGGAAGAGATCGACCCACGCGCTGTACCTGCGCCAGGTCGTCCGCCAGTTCCTGGGCGAGGCGAACCGTCGGAACGGCACGATCACCCTGGAGCGTCCCGGGCAGGACCCGGTCGAGGGCCTGGTCCTGTCCATAATCTGCAACACCTCCCCCTGGACCTACCTGGGCAATCGCCCGGTGTACGCGTCCCCGGAGGCTTCCTTCGAGACCGCGCTGGACGTCCTCGGGCTGAGCCGGCTCTCGACCCCCGCGGTGGCCCGGTACGCCACCCAGCTGCTCACTTCGTCCCCCGAGCGCGGCCCCCACGGCAAGCATGCCCTGACTCTGCACGACCTGACCGACTTCACCTTGCATTCGAAGGTTCCGCTCCCTCTCCAGATGGACGGAGACCACCTCGGACTGCGTACGAGCGTGACGTTCACAGGCGTTCGCCGTGCACTGCGTGTGATTGTGTGAGTGGAAGGGCCGAAAGTCCTTTCACTCGAACGTTTAGGCTGCCCTCCACCCCTTAGAAGTACGGCTGTGACCTAGCCGACACCGAGGAATCAAAAAAAACTTTCCGGAAGGGGTTGTATCCGCCCCCGGGGTTTGGGAGTCTCTTCTTGGCGATCGGGACGGCCCGCAGGACCGGCCTCCACTGAGAGCCAGAACCCCTCCTCAAACCAAGGACCACGTCAGTTCATCTGACGGTCGGCCCTTCCCTTGCGGAGGGATTCGTGAAAGCGTTCACATTCACAAGCAACCCGCACGTAATACCAAGAGAGGTAGCAGCCATGGACTGGCGTCACAACGCCGTTTGTCGTGAGGAAGACCCCGAGCTGTTCTTCCCCATCGGCAACACCGGTCCTGCGCTGCTGCAGATCGAGGAAGCCAAGGCCGTCTGCCGCCGCTGCCCCGTGATGGAGCAGTGCCTGCAGTGGGCGCTCGAGTCCGGCCAGGACTCCGGCGTCTGGGGTGGCCTCAGCGAGGACGAGCGCCGCGCGATGAAGCGCCGCGCCGCTCGCAACCGGGCGCGCAACGCCAGCGCCTGAACACCCTGAAGAGCCTGAGGCAAGCGGCGCGTACATCGCGTACGCAATCACCGCCCCCGAGCCGCAGCGCGCAGCAGTAACCCACAGCATTCGAGCCCCGGACCGATCTCCTCGGTCCGGGGCTCGCTGCTGTGTCCGCGACGTGGGGCCGCCGCTCCCCCGCGCGCGTCCCTACTTCTGCGGCTGCACCGGGATGTCGAGGACGACCTTGGTGCCGCGCTCCGTGCCCGGCTGCATGTCGAACGTGCCGCCCAACTCCCCCTCGACCAGGGTCCGCACGATCTGCAGGCCGAGGTTGCCCGCGCGCTGCGGGTCGAAGCCCTCGGGCAGACCGCGGCCGTCGTCCCGGACGGTGATCAGCAGCCGGGCGTCGACGCGGGGTTCGCCCCGGACGGCCGTGACCTCCACGGTGCCCTGTTCGCCCGGGGCGAAGGCATGCTCCAGGGCGTTCTGCAGCACCTCGGTGAGGACCATGGACAGCGGGGTGGCGACCTCGGCGTCCAGGATGCCGAAGCGGCCGTTGCGCCGGCAGGTCACCTTGCCCGGCGAGATCTCGGCGACCATCGCGATCACCCGGTCGGCGATCTCGTCGAACTCCACGCGCTCGTCCAGGTTCTGGGAGAGCGTCTCGTGCACGATCGCGATCGAGCCGACCCTGCGCACCGCTTCGTTCAGGGCCTCGCGCCCACGGTCCGAGTCCATCCGGCGCGCCTGCAGACGCAGCAGCGCGGCCACCGTCTGGAGATTGTTCTTCACCCGGTGGTGGATCTCGCGGATGGTCGCGTCCTTGGTGATCAACTCGCGCTCGCGGCGACGCAGTTCGGTGACGTCGCGGAGCAGGACGAGCGAACCGATGCGGGTGCCCTTGGGCTTGAGCGGGATCGCCCGCAGCTGGATCACACCGCCGTTGCCCTCGACCTCGGCCTCGCGGGGGGCGTAGCCGGAGGCCAGCTTGACCAGGGCCTCGTCGACGGGCCCCCGGGAGGGGGCGAGTTCGGCGGTGATCTGGCCGAGGTGCTGACCGACGAGGTCGGCGGCGAGGCCGAGCCGGTGGTACGCGGAGAGGGCGTTGGGCGAGGCGTACTGGACGATTCCGTCGGCGTCGAGCCGGATCAGGCCGTCGCCCGCGCGCGGTGAGGCGTCCATGTCGACCGCTTCGCCGGGGAAGGGGAAGCTCCCGGCGGCGATCATCTGGGCCAGGTCGGAGGCGGACTGGAGGTAGGTGAGCTCCAGCCGGGACGGGGTCCGGACGGTGAGCAGGTTGGTGTTGCGGGCGATGACGCCGAGGACCCGGCCCTCGCGGCGTACGGGGATGGACTCGACCCGCACGGGGACCTCCTCGCGCCACTCGGGATCTCCCTCGCGCACGATCCGGCCCTCGTCGAGGGCGGCGTCCAGGAGCGGGCGGCGGCCGCGCGGAACGAGATGGCCGACCATGTCGTCCTGGTAGGAGGTGGGGCCGGTGTTGGGCCTCATCTGGGCCACGGAGACGTACCGCGTGCCGTCGAGGGTGGGGACCCAGAGGACGAGGTCCGCGAAGGAGAGGTCGGAGAGCAGCTGCCACTCCGAGACCAGCAGGTGGAGCCACTCGAGGTCGGACTCACTCAGAGCGGTGTGCTGGCGGACGAGGTCGTTCATGGAGGGCACAGGTGCGAGCGTACCTGCGGAATTGAGACACGATGAACCTGGATCTCCCGGCGTTCGTGTTGGAGGATGGGCCGGGAAACACCGTGTGCATGTGGATGGACAGACGAGAATGGTCTAGTCCACAATGACAGAGCACCAGTTTCCAGGAAGACCTCCGCCCTCCCCGCACAGGAGGGTGGACGAGGTACCCGGCGCTCTCTGCCCTGACTGCGCCGAGACCTCCCACACGGCCGAGGGACCGCACACCCCCGGCCGGGCAACTCCGGGCTGCGGTGCCGGACGGGTTGAGGGTCCCGTCGGGCGCCGTAGCCCGCGGGTGTTTCCGGGGCCCTGTCGCGCCCGCCTCAGCCCCGCGCCGTCGGCCACGCCAGCATCGCCGCCGCGGCCACGGCTTCGAGATCCGCCCGGGTCGCACCGTCCCTCGACTGCTGGGACATGCCCTGGAGGACCGCTCCGTACAGCCGGGCCAGCGTGCCCGCGTCGGTGTCGGCCGGCAGCTCGCCCGCCTCGACGCCCTCGCGGATCCGGGCCTCGAACGACGCCAGATTGCCGTTGCGCCGCTCGCGCAGGGCCTCCGCGACCTCGGGGGTCGAGCAGTTGACCGCCGCGGAGATCATCAGGCAGCCGCGCGGATGGGAGGGGTCGGTGAAGACGGACGCCGCCTCCGAGAGCATCCGGCCGAAGGCGCCGCGGGCCGTCGGCTCCTCCTCGAACGCCAGGCCGCCGTACGCGCCGTGACCGGCGGCGTACTCCCGCACGACCTCCTCGAAGAGGGCCCTCTTGTCACCGAAGGCCGCGTAGAGGCTGGGCGCGCCGATGCCCATGACGCGGGTGAGGTCGGCGACGGAGGTGGTCTCGTACCCGTGCTCCCAGAAGGCCATCGTGGCCTGCTCCAGCGCCGTGGCGCGGTCGAAGGAGCGGGGGCGGCCGCGCCGCTTCGTCGTCATGGCCGCCATTCTATAGCGGTCGCTACGAAACGACGGGTCGACCCATGCGGGAGCGGGGCTCCGGTGGCTGGGCGGGGCGCGCCGTTCGACCATGGGGGTGGCACCGTCCGCCGACCGGAACGGCCTGAGCGGACGGCCCGCGCTCTGCTAGATTGAGCTTTGATTGGTCTATACCACCAGGCCCCTCACCAGCCCCTCACCAGATCGGCAGGCACAGCGTGGAAGTTGTCATCGTCCCGGACGCCACGGCAGGCGGAGAGCTCATCGCGGACGGCATCGCCGGCCTTCTGCGGCGCAAGCCCGACGCACTGCTCGGCGTCGCCACGGGTTCGACTCCGCTGCCCATCTACGAGGCCCTGATCGCCCAGGTCAGGGCCGGTTCCGTGGACGCCTCGCGCGCCCGGATCGCTCAGCTGGACGAGTACGTCGGACTGCCCACCGGACACCCGGAGTCGTACCGCTCCACCGTCCTGCGCCAGGTCGTGGAGCCGCTCGGGCTCTCCCAGGACGCCTTCCTCGGGCCGGACGGCGCCGCGGCGGACGTCCAGGCGGCCTGCGAGGCGTACGACCGGGCCCTGCGTGACGCGGGCGGCGTGGACCTGCAGATCCTCGGCATCGGGACCGACGGACACATCGGCTTCAACGAGCCGTGCTCCTCGCTGGCCTCCCGGACCCGGATCAAGACGCTCACGGAGCAGACCCGGGTCGACAACGCGCGCTTCTTCGACGACGACATCGAGCAGGTGCCGCACCACGTCATCACCCAGGGCATCGGCACCATCCTGGAGGCCCGCCACCTGGTCCTCCTGGCCACCGGCGAAGGCAAGGCGGACGCCGTGGCCCAGACCATCGAGGGCCCGGTCGCCGCGCTCGTACCGGCCTCGGCGCTGCAGCTGCACCCGCACGCCACCGTCGTCGTGGACGAGGCCGCGGCGTCCAAGCTGAAGCTCGCGGACTACTTCCGCCACACCTTCGCCAACAAGCCCTCCTGGCAGGGCATCTAGGGCGCGCTTCCGCACGAGAGGGGCCCGGCACCTGGTTCAGGTGCCGGGCCCCTCTCGTACCGGTCTCAGAGTCCGGCGATGGCCTCCGCCGCGGCGCGGCCGCAGACCCGGGCCGCGCCGTGCGTGGCGATGTGGAGGGCTCCGCGGGGCTCCGCCTCGTTCAGGCCCATCTCCACCACGACCGTGTCCGGCCGGGCCGCGAGGAGGGCGTCCAGGGCCTCGGTCATCCACGGGTACCGGTGGGCGTCGCGCACGACCGCGACGATCCGTCGCTCCCCGGCGGCGGCGAGGACCGCGTCCACCGTCGGCCGGTCGTAGGAGCCGGTCTCGGTACCGGGCAGCAGCCGCTCCAGCTCCGCCGCGACACCCCACGGCGTCTCGTCACCGACCGCGATGTTGGCGACCGGGGTGAAGGCGGCGACGTAGGGCGCGCTGGTGATCGGGGTGTACGGACGCTCCCCCGTGGTCCTGACGACGGCTCGGCGGGCGGCGACCAGTCCGATCTCGGTGCCGGGCGCGGTCCCCTCCTGCACTGCCGCGCCCGGCCCCGATACAACCCCCCTGACCCGATGCGCCTGGGTCCAGTCCGCCAGGGCGCGTACCCGCGCCGCGGCGTCCGCCAGCCGCTCCTCGGGCAGTTCACCGGTCCGTACCGCGTCGACCAGCGCGTCGCGCAGGCGCAGTACGGTGTCCTCGTCGGCCAGCCCGCCGCCGACGCAGATGGCGTCGGCGCCCGCGGCTATCGCGAGGACGGATCCGCGCTCGATGCCGTACGTCGACGCGATGGCCTGCATCTCCATGCCATCGGTGACGATCAGCCCGTCGAAGCCCAGCTCCTTGCGCAGCAGACCGGTCAGGATCTGCGGGCTCAAGGTCGCCGGACGTTCCGGGTCGAGCGCGGAGAGCAGGATATGCGCGCTCATCACCGCTTTGGTACCCGCCGCGATCGCGGCGCGGAAAGGTACCAGCTCACGGGCGTGCAGTGTGTCCAGATCCACATCGATCCGGGGCATCGCGTGGTGGGAGTCCACGTTGGTGTCGCCGTGCCCGGGGAAGTGCTTGGTGCAGGCGGCGACGCCGACGGCCTGGAGGCCCTCGACGTACGCCACGGTGTGCCGGGCGACCAGTTCGGGGCCCGGGCCGAAGGAGCGGACCCCGATCACCGGGTTGTCGGCGTTGGAGTTCACGTCGGCCGAGGGCGCCCAGTTGAGGTCGACCCCGCAGGCGGCGAGCCGGCGGCCGAGCTCCTCGGCCACGGCACGGGTGAGGTCCACGTCGTCGACGGAGCCCAGGGCGTAGTTGCCGGGGAAGGAGGAGCCGTTGCGGACCTCCAGGCGGGTGACGTCCCCGCCCTCCTCGTCGATGGCGACGAGGACGTCGTCCCGCTCGGCCCGCAGCTGCGCGGTCAGCAGGGCGAGCTGCTCGGGAGAGGCGATGTTCCGGCCGAACAGGCCGACGGAGGAGAGTCCCTCGCCGATCCTGCGGAGCAGCCAGTCGGGCGCCGTCGTTCCGACGAAGCCGGGCTGGAGGACGGTGAGCGCGTCGCGGGTCAGGGTGTCCGAGGCGCGTACGAGTGTGGTCATGGGCGGCGTTATCCCTTCACCGCGCCGGCCGTCAGGCCGGCGGCCATCTTGCGCTGGACGAGCAGGAAGAGGATCACGATGGGGACGGCCATCATGGTGGAGCCCGCCATCATCGGGGCGTACTCCGTGCCGTTCTTCGTGATGAAGTTGGAGAGCCAGACCGTGGCCGTCTGGTTCTGCTGGCTCATCAGCATCAGCGCGTACAGGTACTCGTTCCACGCCTGGATGAAGCCGTAGACGGAGGTGGCGACCATGCCCGGGGCGAGCAGCGGGAAGACGACCCGGATGAAGGCGCCGGTGCGGGTGCAGCCGTCGACCTGGGCGGCCTCCTCCAGCTCCTTGGGGATGTTGACGATGAAGCCGCGCAGCGTCCACACCGTGAAGGGGAGGATGAAGGTCAGGTAGGTGATGATCAGGCCGGTGAGGCGGTCGTACTGGCCGAGGTCGTTCAGCATCAGGAAGACCGGGATGATCATCGCGACGAGCGGGACCATCTGGACGGCGAGGATGCCGACGATGACGATCTTGCGGCCGCGGAAGGCGAAGCGGGAGATGGCGAGCGCCGCCAGCATGCCGACGACGATGCCGATCACGACCACGACCGAGGAGACGATCAGGCTGCGTCCGACGGGTCCCCAGAAGTCCGCGATCTCCAGCGCGCGCTTGAAGTTCTCGAGCGTGAAGGTCGTGGGGAAGAAGTGCGGGTTGGGGTCGATGGCGTCCTTGGCCGGCTTGAACGCCGTGTTCAGCATCCAGTAGACCGGGAAGCCGAGGGTCGCGACGACGAAGAGCCCGATGAGGTTCCAGCCGAGCTTGGACGTGCGGCGGCGGGTGACGGCGGGGGCCGCGGTGGTCGTGGTCACTCCACCTCTCCGATCTTGAGCATCTGACGCATGTACACGGCGACCACTCCGAGCAGCAGGACGACCGTGACGAGCGCGATCGCGGAGCCGGTGCCGTAGTCGTTGACGACGAACGCCTTGTCGAAGGAGTACGTGGTGAGCAGCTGGAACTCCGCCTCGGGGTGGCCGTTGCGCATCACGTACACCTGCGGGAAGACACCCATGTCCCAGATCACCGAGAGGGTCGTCAGCATGACGATGATCGGCTTGAGGATCGGCAGGGTGACGAAGCGGAAGACGCCCCAGGCTCCGGCGCCGTCGAGCCGGGCGGCCTCCTCCAGCTCCTTGGGGACCTGGGTGAGACCGGCGCTCAGGGTGATGACGACGAAGGGCACGGCGCCCCAGACCACGAGCAGCATGATCACGGCGAGGCCCTGCGGCCCGCTGGCGAACCAGTTGTGGCCGATCATGTCGACGCCGGGCAGCCTGCTCAGCAGCCAGTTGAGGACGCCGTAGTCGGCGTCGAAGAGCCATTTGAAGATGGCGGTCGCGACGATGATGGGCATGCCCCAGCTCGCCACGAGCACGATGTTGATGAGGGCCTTGACCCAGCCGGAGACCCGCTGCAGGAGCAGCGCGATCAGCATGCCGAGGACCATGGTGAGGACGACCGCGCCGACCGTGAAGATCACGGTGCGCAGGACGACGGTCCAGAACTCGCTGTCGGCGAGGATCTCGGCGAAGTTGGAGAAGCCGGCCGACTCCGCCTCCTGGAAGCCCCAGAGCTGAGGCTGTCCGAAGTGCTGGAAGGAGAGGGTGACCAGCCGCACGAGCGGATAGCCGAGCACCAGGAGCAGGACGAGCAGGCACGGCGCAAGCAGGAGCCAGGGGATTCCCCCCGCGCCGTTGGTGGGCTTCTTCCCCGGCTTCGGGGCACCGGCTCCCGGGCCGGATGGTGGCGATTGCCGCACCGGCGGCACCTTCGCGGTGGTTGTGTCTGCGGCACTCATCCCGTGCTCCTCAGCGATCCCTCTCGTGGTACGGGAAGCAGGGCCCCGTCGTCGTGACCGACGGGGCCCTGCTCATAGGTCACTTGGTGTTGATGACCTTGTCGATCGCGGCGTCCGCGTCCTTCGCGGCGGCGTCGACCGACTTCTTGCCGTTGGCGATCTCGATGAGCATCGTCTTGAGGATCTGGGCCTTCTCGACCTGACCCCAGCCCGGGGCGGTCGGGACGAACCAGCTGGACTCGGCCGCGGTGGCCGGGACCGTGGTGGCCGGGTCGGCCTTCAGCGGGGCGAGGTCCGCCTTGTTGTTGGGCAGGTTGCCCTTGGCGACGAGGCCCTTCTGGCCCTCGGCGCCGGTGAAGGCGGCGATCCACTCGGCCGCGACGCCCTGCGCCTTGGACTTGACCGGGATGGCCAGGTCGGAGCCGCCGAGGAAGACCGGGAGGTTCTTGCCGGACGGGCCGGGCATCACGAAGTTCTCGAGCTTGTCCTTCAGCCCGCCGACCTTGTCGCTCTTCGGGTCGGCCGCGGTGGCGCCCTCCCAGCCGGCGGCGAAGATCGTGGCGGAGTTGCCCTGGCCGAAGACGACCGGGCGGTCGGCCTCGTCCTTGGTCTTGTCGCCGTGCATGTACTTGTCGAGGATGTTCTTGTACTCGGTGAGGCCCTTGAGGGACTCGGGCGAGGAGAGGTTCGACTTCCAGGTCTCGCCTTCCTGCTTGGCGATGGAGCCGCCGGCCTCGTAGACGAAGGACATCGCGGCGTACCAGTCCGGCGACGGCTGGTACCAGGCGCTGAACTTGTCGCCCTTCTTCTTCTGGATGGCGTCGAGCGCGGCGGTCAGCTCGGCCCAGGTCTTCGGGGCGGCCTTGACGCCCGCCTCGGCGGCGATGTCCTTGCGCCAGGTGCCGACACGGCCACCGGCGTAGTAGGGGACGCCGTAGGTCTTGCCGTTGTAGGTGACCGAGTCCTTGAGGGCGTCGAGCCACTTGTCGGAGTTCTCGAACTTCGACGGGTCGACCTCGGCGAAGGCACCCTTGGCCATGTAGCTGATCATCTCGGAGTTGCCCATCTCGACAACGTCCGGGGCCTTGTCCGTGGCGAGCACCGCGTCGAGCTTGGTGTTCTTGTCCGGCCAGCCGTAGTACTCGTGCTTGATCTTGATGCCCGGGTGCTTCTTCGTCACCGCGTCGTCGGCGGCCTTGACCAGCTCGGGCCAGTTGTTCTGGGCGTCGACCGTCAGCCAGACGGTCAGCTCCTTGGCGTCTCCGCCGGCGTTGTCCCCGCTCTTGTCGGTGCCACCGCACGCCGCGATGGAGACCATGATGCCCGCGACGCCGATCGCCGCGATGAGCTTGCGCTTCACGCCACCCTCCTCAGGGATGCCTGCAACCCCCCCACCGCGCGAAGACATACGTCGAGTAGTGCTCGTGGGGCTGGGACCTGGTCTTTAATGGTTTAGACCAGTACCCGGAGCTTGGCCTAGACCTTTAGGGGTGTCAAGGGTGTATAAGAAGGGCAGTCGCGTCCGTTATCGGACCGACACCTGAGGGAGGGCGACGACCCGTGACCGGTCCGTGCCACCATGTGAGCCGCGACAGACGGAGGAGCCGGTGACGGCAGCAGCACAGGAGTCGGGAAGGCAGGCCATGGCCACGGACGCGGGCAACACGGAGAAAGACAGCGGGGTCACGACCCGCACCGCGCGCGTACCCAAGTACTACCGACTGAAGCGGCACTTGCTCGACATGACGGAGACCCTGCCGCCCGGCACGCCGGTCCCGCCGGAGCGCACCCTCGCCGCCGAGTTCGACACCTCGCGCACCACGGTGCGCCAGGCCCTGCAGGAGCTGGTCGTCGAGGGCCGCCTGGAGCGGATCCAGGGCAAGGGCACCTTCGTGGCCAAGCCCAAGGTCTCGCAGGCGCTGCAGCTCACCTCGTACACCGAGGACATGCGCGCCCAGGGCCTCGAACCCACCTCACAGCTGCTCGACATCGGGTACGTCACCGCCGACGACACCCTCGCCGGGCTGCTCGACATCTCGCCCGGCGGGCGGGTGCTGCGGATCGAGCGGCTGCGCCTCGCGAGCGGCGAGCCGATGGCGATCGAGACCACGCACCTGTCGGCCAAGCGCTTCCCCGCGCTGCGGCGTTCGTTGGTGAAGTACACCTCGCTCTACACGGCGCTCGCCGAGGTGTACGACGTCCATCTGGCCGAGGCCGAGGAGACCATCGAGACCTCCCTCGCCACGCCGCGCGAGGCCGGCCTGCTCGGTACGGACGTCGGCCTGCCGATGCTGATGCTCTCCCGCCACTCGCTGGACGCGCAGGGCGAGCCGGTCGAGTGGGTCCGCTCGGTCTACCGAGGCGACCGGTACAAGTTCGTGGCGAGGCTCCAGCGCCCCAACGGCTGACCGTATCGCGCCGTTTCGGCGTGAACCGATGCCCCGGCACATCCGTGAGGAGTGTCGGGGCATCGCCGTCTCCACAGGGCCGCACAGATCGACACCCGTCCGTTATTCGGACGGGGGTTCCATGGAACGAAACAGTCCCCTAGATTTCACGCGCGTTACGCAGGTGATCCATGCGATCCATGGAGTTCAGCGAGGGGACGGAGTCGCCGTATGTCTGAAGTGACACAAGGGAAACAACCGACCGTCACACCGGTCCGCGTGGTGGTCGCGCTCTGTCTGATCGCGCCATTCGTGGCGATGCTCTGGGTGAGTTCGTACGCGAAGGTCGAACCGACGTTCGTCGGCATCCCGTTCTTCTACTGGTACCAGATGGCCTGGGTCGTGATCTCGACCCTGCTGACCATGGTCGCCTACAAGCTGTGGCAGCGTGACCAGCGCGCCCGCAAGGAAGGTGCGTCGAAGTGAAGGACGGCGTGAACGGCGTCGCACTCGCCGTCTTCATCTTCTTCTTCCTGGCCGTCACGGTCATGGGATTCCTCGCCTCGCGCTGGCGCAAGGCCGAGAACGAGAACAGCCTCGACGAGTGGGGCCTGGGCGGCAGATCGTTCGGCACCTGGGTGACCTGGTTCCTGCTCGGCGGCGACCTCTACACCGCGTACACCTTCGTCGCCGTCCCGGCGGCCATCTACGCGGCGGGCGCGGCCGGCTTCTTCGCCGTGCCGTACACGATCCTCGTCTACCCGCTGATCTTCACCTTCCTGCCCCGGCTCTGGTCGGTGTCGCACAAGCACGGATACGTCACCACCTCCGACTTCGTGCGCGGCCGCTTCGGCTCCAAGGGCCTGTCGCTCGCGGTCGCCCTCACCGGCATCCTCGCCACCATGCCGTACATCGCGCTCCAGCTGGTCGGCATCCAGGCCGTCCTGGACGTGATGGGCGTGGGCGGCGGTGAGAACACGCACTGGTTCATCAAGGACCTGCCGCTGCTCATCGCCTTCGGCGTCCTCGCGGCGTACACCTACTCCTCGGGTCTGCGCGCCCCCGCGCTGATCGCCTTCGTCAAGGACACCCTGATCTACATCGTCATCGCGGTGGCGATCATCTACATCCCGATCAAGCTGGGCGGCTTCGACGAGATCTTCGCCAAGGCCGGCGAGGCGTACGCGACGATCAACCCGGCGACCGACAAGCCGCGCGGCGCGCTGGTGCCGGGCGAGATGGGCCAGTGGGGCTACGCGACGCTCGCGCTCGGCTCGGCGCTCGCGCTCTTCATGTACCCGCACTCGATCACGGCGACGCTCTCCTCGCGCAGCCGTGACGTGATCCGCCGCAACACCACGATCCTGCCGCTCTACTCGCTGATGTTGGGCCTGCTGGCACTGCTCGGCTTCATGGCGATCGCCGCCGGCGTGAAGGTGACGAACGGCCAGCTCGCGATCCCGCAGCTGTTCGAGAACATGTTCCCGGACTGGTTCGCGGGCGTGGCCTTCGCCGCCATCGGCATCGGCGCCCTGGTGCCCGCCGCGATCATGTCGATCGCCGCCGCCAACCTCTTCACCCGCAACATCTACAAGGACTTCCTGAAGCCGGACGCCACGCCGGAGCAGGAGACCAAGGTGTCCAAGCTGGTGTCGCTGCTGGTCAAGGTCGGCGCGCTGGCCTTCGTCCTCACCATGGACAAGACGGTCGCGATCAACTTCCAGCTGCTCGGCGGCATCTGGATCCTGCAGACCCTCCCGGCCCTGGTCGGCGGTCTGTTCACCCGCTGGTTCCACCGCTGGGCGCTGCTCGCCGGCTGGGCCGTCGGCATGGTCTACGGCACGGCGGCGGCGTACGGCGTGGCCAGCCCGACCCAGAAGCACTTCGGCGGCTCGTCCGCGGAGATCCCGGGCATCGGCGAGATCGGCTACATCGGCCTCACCGCCTTCGTGATCAACGTGATCGTCACCGTCGTCCTGACCTTCGTCCTGAAGGCCGTCAAGGCCCCCGAGGGCGTCGACGAGACCTCTCCGTCGGACTACACGGCGGACGCGGGCGACGCGGGCGTCAAGGCGCTGCCCAAGGTCGGCGCCGGTCACTGACCTTCACGTACGGCGAAGGGCCCGGGGTCTCCGCGAGGGAATCCCGGGCCCTTCGCCGTGCCCCCGAGGCAGACTGCCCTCCATGGACTTCACCATCAGGGCGGTACGGCCCGAGGAGTACGAGGCCCTCGGCGACATCACCGCGCGCGCCTTCCTCGACGAGGGGCACCTCGACTTCGGCGAGGACGACCCCTATCTCCGCCTGCTGCGGGACGTGGCCCGACGGGACGCCGAGGCGGAGGTGCTGGTGGCGGTGGACCGCGCCGGCACGGTCCTCGGCGGCGTGACCTTCGCCGCCGGCGGCGGGGAGTGGGCGGACATCGCGGTCGAGGGAGAGGCCGAGTTCCGGATGCTCGCCGTGGCGAAGGACGCCCGGGGCCGGGGTGTCGGCGAGGCACTCGTACGGTTCTGTGTGGAGCGGGCCCGGGAGACCCCTGGATGCCGGCGGCTGGTGCTCTCCACCCAGTCCACCATGGCCTCCGCGCACCGGATCTACGAGCGGACGGGCTTCGTCCGGACCCCGGAACGGGACTGGAGGCCGCTGGCCGACATGGATCCCCTGTACACCTACAGCCTGGAGCTCTGAACCGCCAACGACACAACATGTGGGGGGTGCTTCGAGGAGCGCCCCCCACATGTATGCTCTTGCTCGTTGTCCTCGCAGGGGAATCCGGTGCAAATCCGGAACTGTCCCGCAACGGTGTGGTTTCTGTGTGCTTGCACGCCGACCGAGTCCGAAGACCTGCGGACAGCGCACCCGGTCCAGCCGTTCCGGGTGCCACAGATGTCCGGGCCTCGCGGAGTGGGCCGCGGCGCGGCGCTGCCCTGCGTACGGGCGCGCCCTCGCCCGCCTTCCCCCGCCGGCCCCGAGCCGAGCGAGGGAGAGCCCCCACGTGACCATCGCGCCCGCCGATCCGGCCGCAGCGATCGAGAGCGACGGACCCGGGACCGTACTCCTGCGGACCCTGACCGACCTCACCGCCGATCTCCCCGACACCGACCCCGGCAAGGTCGCCGCCGCCGCGCTGCGCGGCCGCAACGCCGGTTCGGACGAGGCCGAACTGCGCGAGCTGGCCACGGAGGCGGCCGCCGGTCTGATCGCCGAGGACCCGGCCTACTCCCGGCTCGCCGCCCGGCTCCTGACCATCACGATCGCCGACGAGGCGGCCGGGCAGGGCGCGTACTCCTTCTCCGCCTCGGTCGCCGTCGGGCACCACGAGGGCCTGATCGCCGACCGCACCGCGGAGTTCGTCCGGCTGCACGCCGAGCGGCTCGACGCGCTGATCGACGGGGACGCGGACGACCGCTTCGGCTACTTCGGTCTGCGCACCCTCTTCTCCCGCTACCTGCTGCGCCACCCGATCACCCGCAAGGTGATCGAGACCCCGCAGCACTTCATGCTGCGCGTCGCCTGCGGTCTGGCCGCGGACGACTCCACCCGCGCGCTGGACGAGGTCGCGGCGCTGTACGGGCTGATGAGCCGGCTCGACTACCTGCCCTCCTCCCCCACGCTCTTCAACTCCGGCACCCGCCACCCGCAGATGTCCTCCTGCTACCTGCTGGACTCCCCGCTCGACGAGCTGGACTCGATCTACGACCGCTACCACCAGGTCGCACGGCTGTCGAAGCACGCCGGCGGCATCGGCCTCTCGTACTCCCGCATCCGCGCCCGCGGTTCGCTGATCCGCGGCACCAACGGGCACTCCAACGGCATCGTGCCGTTCCTCAAGACGCTCGACGCCTCCGTCGCCGCCGTGAACCAGGGCGGCCGGCGCAAGGGCGCGGCCGCGGTCTACCTGGAGACCTGGCACGCGGACATCGAGGAGTTCCTGGAGCTGCGCGACAACACCGGTGAGGACGCCCGGCGTACGCACAACCTGAACCTCGCGCACTGGATCCCGGACGAGTTCATGCGCCGGGTCAACGCGGACGCCGACTGGTCGCTGTTCTCCCCGGCCGACGTGCCCGAGCTCGTCGACCTGTGGGGCGAGGAGTTCGACGCCGCCTACCGGGCCGCCGAGGCGAAGGGCCTGGCCCGCAAGACCATGCCGGCCCGTGACCTGTACGGCCGGATGATGCGGACCCTGGCCCAGACCGGCAACGGCTGGATGACCTTCAAGGACGCCTCGAACCGTACGGCCAACCAGACCGCCGAGAAGGGCCACACGGTCCACTCCTCCAACCTCTGCACGGAGATCCTGGAGGTCACGGACGACGGCGAGACGGCGGTCTGCAACCTGGGCTCGGTCAACCTCGGTGCCTTCGTCCTGAACGGCGACATCGACTGGGACCGGCTCGACGCCACCGTCCGCACCGCCGTCACGTTCCTCGACCGGGTCGTGGACATCAACTTCTACCCGACCGAGCAGGCCGGCAACTCCAACGCCCGCTGGCGTCCGGTGGGCCTGGGCGCGATGGGTCTCCAGGACGTCTTCTTCCAGCTGAAGCTGCCCTTCGACTCCCCCGAGGCGCGCGCGCTGTCCACCCGTATCGCCGAGCGGATCATGCTCGCCGCGTACGAGGCGTCCGCCGACCTCGCCGAGCGCAACGGCCCGGTGCCCGCCTGGGAGAAGACCCGCACGGCCCGCGGCGTCCTGCACCCCGACCACTACGACGTCGAGCTCAACTGGCCCGAGCGCTGGGCCGCGCTGCGCGAGCGGATCGCCGCCGTCGGCATGCGCAACAGCCTGCTGCTCGCCATCGCTCCGACGGCGACCATCGCCTCGATCGCGGGCGTCTACGAGTGCATCGAGCCGCAGGTCTCCAACCTGTTCAAGCGCGAGACGCTCTCCGGCGAGTTCCTCCAGGTCAACTCCTACCTGGTCGACGAGCTGAAGAAGCTCGGCGTGTGGGACGCGCAGACCCGTGAGGCGCTGCGCGAGTCCAACGGCTCGGTGGCCGGCTTCACCTGGGTCCCGGCCGAGGTGCGCGCGCTGTACCGCACGGCGTGGGAGATCCCGCAGCGCGGCCTGATCGACATGGCGGCGGCCCGTACGCCGTTCCTGGACCAGTCGCAGTCCCTGAACCTGTTCCTGGAGACGCCGACGATCGGCAAGCTGTCGTCGATGTACGCGTACGCCTGGAAGCAGGGTCTGAAGACGACGTACTACCTGCGCTCCCGTCCGGCGACGCGGATCGCCCGCGCGGCCCAGGCCGCGACGCCCGCCGCGGCCACCATCCCCGTCCAGCAGGTCGCCGACCCCGACGCCGTCGCCTGCTCCCTCGAAAACCCCGAGTCCTGCGAGGCCTGCCAGTGATGTCCGACACCAAGAACCTGCTCGACCCGGGCTTCGAGCTGACCCTGCGTCCCATGCGCTACCCGGACTTCTACGAGCGCTACCGGGACGCGATCAAGAACACCTGGACGGTGGAGGAGGTCGACCTCCACTCGGACGTCGCCGACCTCGCCAAGCTGACGCCGGGTGAGCAGCACATGATCGGCCGTCTGGTCGCGTTCTTCGCGACCGGCGACTCGATCGTCGCCAACAACCTCGTGCTGACGCTGTACAAGCACATCAACTCCCCCGAGGCGCGGCTGTACCTCTCGCGCCAGCTGTTCGAGGAGGCCGTGCACGTCCAGTTCTATCTGACGCTGCTCGACACCTACCTGCCCGACCCGGAGGACCGCGCTGCCGCGTTCGCCGCCGTCGAGAACATCCCCTCCATCCGCGAGAAGGCGCAGTTCTGCTTCCGGTGGATGGACTCGGTCGAGAAGATCGACCGGCTGGAGACGCAGGCCGACCGCCGTCGCTTCCTGCTGAACCTGATCTGCTTCGCCGCGTGCATCGAGGGCCTGTTCTTCTACGGCGCCTTCGCCTACGTCTACTGGTTCCGGTCCCGCGGTCTGCTGCACGGTCTCGCGACCGGCACCAACTGGGTGTTCCGCGACGAGACGATGCACATGAACTTCGCCTTCGAGGTCGTGGACACCGTCCGCAAGGAGGAGCCCGAGCTCTTCGACGACGCGCTCCGGCAGCAGGTCACCGACATGCTGAAGGAGGCCGTCGAGGCCGAGCTGCAGTTCGGCCGCGACCTGTGCGGCGACGGACTGCCCGGCATGAACACGGAGTCGATGCGCGAGTACCTCCAGTGCGTCGCCGACCAGCGCCTCCAGCGCCTGGGCTTCGCCCCGGTCTACGGCTCGGAGAACCCGTTCGCGTTCATGGAGCTCCAGGGCGTCCAGGAGCTGACGAACTTCTTCGAGCGCCGGCCGTCCGCCTACCAGGTGGCGGTCGAGGGTTCGGTGGACCTGGACGAGGACTTCTAGCCACCGGCCCCACGGCGAAGGGCCCCGCTCCGGGGGGAGCGGGGCCCTTCGCCGTGCACGCGAACGGAAGCGGGATCAGTCGTTCGGGACGGTCTCGTAGCGCGGGGTGCCCTCTTCCATCTGGCGCAGCGCGTCCTTGCGGTCGCGCTTGGAGAGCTTGTCGATGTACAGGAAGCCGTACAGGTGGTCCGTCTCGTGCTGGAGGCAGCGCGCGAAGTAACCGGTGCCACGGACCTTGATCGGGTTGCCCTGGGCGTCCTGGCCGTGGACCTCGGCGAAGTCCGGGCGGGCCAGCGAGGCGTACGCGGTCGGGACCGAGAGGCAGCCCTCGTTGGAGTCGTCCAGGATGCGGCGGTCGGCCGGCAGGTCCTGGAGCACCGGGTTGACGACGACGCCGGTGTGGCGGACGCCCTCGTCGTCCGGGCAGTCGTAGACGAAGACCTTCAGGTCCACACCGATCTGGTTCGCCGCCAGGCCCACGCCCTCGGCGGCCTTCTGGCTGGCGAACATGTCGTCGATCAGCGCCGCGAGCTTGTCGTCGAACTCCGTGACGTCCTTGGTCTCCCGGTGGAGCACCGGGTTGCCGACGACCGTGATCGGGCGCGCCGTGCCCCGCTCGCGGTACGCGAGCTCACGCGCCTCGCAGTCCTCCGTGTCGACGACGTAACCGTCGTTGATCTGCTCGTCAGTCTCCTGCTGCGCCATTGAGCCGCACGCCTTCCTCGGAACCCCAGTCGATGGTCCCGTACAGCCTAAGGGCACGATCAGGGCGGATCAGCAGACCTCTTCGAGATCGCGCCACTCGCGGCTGTCGGGGCTGTCCGCCACCCAGCCGTCGAGGAGGCCGCGGACCAGACCGACCGGGGCCGCGATCCCGCACTCCCGTTCGGGGACCCAGAGCTCGCCGGGCGAGCGGTGGCCGAGGGGTCCGGGGTGGCCCGGTTCGCTGTGGTCGTGGGGGTCGAGGTGCTCGCCCTCGCCCTCGGCACTGGGCATCGTCGACTCGGAGCAGGCGCGACAGAGCAGCCGGACCGACGAGGACCAGTCCTCGGCGGCGAATCCGGCGTCCGCGGCGAGCTGCTCCAGCGCGTCCCGGTCGGCCTCGGTGGCGGCCTCCAGGAGGACCACCCAGGTGGGGACGGGCGAGGGGGCCCAGAGCTCGATCTCGTCGAAGACGGGGTAGGAGGGACCGGCGCTGGTGGTGCGCTCGCCGTTGGGCACGCCGTCGTGGAGGACGACCTCGCCCCAGCGCCGTCCGGAGGACGGCAGCGGGATGGAGAGCACCTCGATGCGGGCCGGGTCCAGCCTGCGGCCCCACACGACCTCGGCCTCGCCCTCCGGCGAGAGCCGGACGGCGGCGCTGCCGAGCTCCATGCCGGCGGGCTCACCGGTCCCGGCGGAGGCCCCGGGCACCTTCAGCCCGTACGCCTGCCAGGCGCGGCGGGCCAGCGGCCAGTCCTGGAGGGCGGTGGCGGCGATGCCGACGTTCCACCAGTCCGGGGCGCCGGTCTCCTTGTCGAGGAGCGCGACGGCGCGCAGCCCGGCGGCCCGCGCCTGCTCCCAGTCGTGCCGGAACTTGTGCAGCAGCGCCAGGTTGAACCAGGACTCCGAGAGCCAGGGCTCCAGATCCGCCGCGCGCGTCAGCAGCGCGCCCGCGTCCTCGTACCGGCCGTCGCCGATCAGCGTGAACGCGCGGTCGGTGGCCTGCCGCCACGAGGCGGAGGGCCGATGCCGTACCTTCCCGAAGATCCTCACGATTCCCGCCTGCCGGTCGCTTCACCCTCTTGTTCGCATCCAACCATGCCCGGTTGGACGCGCGCTCATTACCCATGGGTTACCCAGGAGGGACAGGGGTGACGCCGCCCCTCGCCAGGACTCTGGCGAGGGATTCCACGACCTTCGGCTGGTGGTCGCGTGCCGTGGCCAGGCGGAGCCGTTCGAGGGCGGTGAGAGCCCCGCCCGCGCTGTCGCCCGCGAGCTCGTCGTAGGCGTTGACGGTACGGACGATCCGGGCGGGCAGGGGTTGCTCCCGGTACGGGTCGGCCTGACGCTCCACGACGACCGCGACGGCCGCGGGGACGCCGGTCTGACGGACGACCGCGCCGCCGAGGAGGGCGATCCGGCGCTGTTCCTCGGCGGGCAGGAGCGCCGTGGCGCCCTCGGGGACGGGGTCGACGAGGGAGAGCTGCCCGATGTCGTGCATGAGTGCCGCGTACTCCAGGACGGTCAGCTCGGCCCCGGAGAGTCCCAGCTCACGCCCGACGGCGGCGCTGAGCGCGGCGACCCGGTGGGCGTGGCCGGGGGCGGTGTAGCCGGCGATCTCGGTGGCGCGGGCGAGGGAGGCGATGGTCTGCCGGTTGGTGGTGCGCACGGCCGCGTACCGCCGGAACGAGACCTGGGTGAGCAGCAGCGGCACGCAGAAGACGGGCAGCGCCCAGAGCCCCGCGGCGGCCACCCCGAGGGCCATCACGGTGCCGGTGGCGCAGACCGCGGAGCCGATGCCGACGAGGGCGCGCAGCTCGTCGCGCAGGAGGGGGCCGTACGGGAGGGGGGTACTCCCGCCGACCTCGCCGGAGGTGCCGCCGGCCGTGTGCCGCGGGGCGCCGCGGGGGAAGGCGCGGGCCCGGAGCAGCAGGGCGCCGAGCACGGCGTCGCAGAGGGCGGTGAGGACGAGCAGGAGCAGCAGGTAGAGGGCGTAGGAGGGTCCCTGACCGAGGTACTGGGTGAGCTCGCCGGAGTTGTAGAGCGGCTGGAAGCAGAGGGCGGCGAAGGCGACGGTGAGGATGCGCCGGGCCAGGTGGTCGAGGCCGGGCCCCTTGCCGCGGGCGATGTGCGGGACGGTGCCGGCGAGCCCGCCGGCGACGACCACGGCGATGATCTGGAGGACGCCGTGGGTGGTCGTGCGCCCGGCGCTCTCGCCGAGCAGCGCGTACGCGAGGGCTCCGGCGGTGGCGATCGGCGCGGTCTCCCGGCCCGACGGCTCGCCGAGCGCGGGCGGTGCCTCCCAGCGGGCGAGCTCACCGAGCGCGATGAGTACGCCGAACGCGAGGGCGTGGCCCGGCTCGTCGACCCCGTACCAGAGGGTCGAGGCGAATCCGGCGACGGTGAGGACGAGCGCGCTGCCGTGGACCGCGCCGACCGTGACCGCCCCGGCCCTCACGCGCGCCCACCGGGCGGGACGTGCGCCTTCGGGGCCGAGAGGCTTCCGCGGCGGGTTCCGGTGACGCGGGCGCGGGCGGCCGCCGGCGGGGCGGCGTCCGCGCGCGGAGCCCTGACCCGGGCGGGTGCGGGGAGTCCGGGACCGGACGGGTCGCCGGCTCCGGGGGTCCGCGCCGGTTCGGGGGTCCGCGCCTCGGGGGTGCGCGCCGGTTCGGGGGTCCGCGCCTCGGGGGTCCGCGCCGGTTCGGGCGGGGCGGCCGTGCCGGAGGTCCGCGCCGGTGGTACGCCCGGGGGCGGCGGTTCGTCGGCGGTGACCGCCGTCTGCCAGCCGTGGTGGTCGAGTGCCCGGACCAGCGCCCGCACCATCCGCGGGTCGAAGTGCGTGCCCGCGCACCGCTCCAGCTCGGCGACCGCCGTCTCGACCGGCCGGGCCCGGCTGTAGCACCGGGTCGACGTCATCGCGTCGAAGGCGTCGGCGACCGCGACCACCCGGGCGAACTCCGGGATCTGGGGGCCCCTGAGCCCGTACGGGTAACCGCTGCCGTCCATCTTCTCGTGGTGGTGCAGGATCGCCGACCGTGCCTCGCCCAGGAATCCGATGCCCCTGACCATCTCGTGTCCGTACTCCGGGTGCAGCTCGATGATCCGGCGCTCCTCGGGTGTCAGCGGTCCGTCCTTCCGCAGCACCCGGGTCGGTACGCCGAGCTTGCCCACGTCGTGGAGGATCCCCGCGAAGCGGAGGATCTCCAGGCGCTCCTCGGCCATGCCCAGCTCCCGGGCGATCAGCACGGACGCCTGGCCGACCCGCTCGCTGTGCCCGCGGGTGTACCTGTCCTTGATGTCGACGGCCTGCACCAGGGCGCGGATCGTCGCCTGGTGCGCGGCGCGTTCGCGGTGGTACTGGGTGAAGATCCAGCAGGAGATGTACATCGGCAGCAGGACGAAGAGCGCGGCGACGGGCCCGTACGTGCTGCGCCACAGCACCGCCATCATCAGCCCGGCGAGCCCGTGGACGGCGTGCGGGGCGAGAGCCCGGACGAGGAGGCCGCGCCAGGCGCTGCCCGGGGCGAGGCCGTCGGCCGTCGTCCGGATGCCGCAGTCGAGGGCGGTCAGGGCCAGACAGAAGGTGAGCGCGGAGGCCCCGGCGGGCAGCAGGACGTACGGGAAGTCAGGCGTGTGCGTCCCGTGGCCGAGGACGTCGTCGCAGCTCAGGAGATCGGCGACCAGCGAGGCGGTCCAGACGGCGAGCACGAGCTGACCGGTCCGCCACAGCCGGCGCACTCCCGCGGGCCGCTGCTCGGTGCGGGAGAGCAGCGCTCCGGGCACCGCCGTGAGCGCGGCGGCGGAAGGCGGCAGGAGCAGCGCGGAGGCGAGCAGCACGGGAAAGAACGATCCGGCCCCCAGGGGGACCGAGCCGCCCAGCACCCGGCCGAGCAGCGGGCAGCGGCCGGGCAGCTCGCACGCGGCGTACAGGGCCGAGAGCAGCGCGACGGTGGCCCACGGGGTCCCCGCGCCGGGGTGCAGCGCGGGCAGGAGGCCCCCGGCGGCGCCGAGGAGAGCGCAGCCGATGTACACCCGGGCCGCCCGTGGAATCGCCATCACGCCCATCACGCCTGTCACGCTAGCGAGTTGGACGGCGCGCGAGGGCGGGCGGCGACCGATTCGCACCATCGGGTGATACAAGCTGATGAACGCGTGAGGGCCGCCGCGATCATCTCGCGACGGCCCTTCGGGCAGGGTCGGCGGTCACTCCTGGGCGGTCGCCGTGATGTCCACGTCCTGCTCGGGCACCAGTTGGCCCGAGCGGATGAGGTCGATCCGCCCCATGACCTTGGCACGCAGATCGGTGGGGACGTCGTCACTGCCGCAGCAGCGCTTGACGAGCTTCTTCACCGCCTGCTCCAGACCGTACTTCTCCAGGCACGGGGAGCACTCCTCGAAGTGCACCTCGAACTTGGTGCAGTCACTGTCGGGCATCTCATGGTCGAGGAACTCGTAGAGATGATCCAGGACCTCTGAGCAATCCGTCTCGTGCGGCTCTCCGCAGCTCATGAGCCCGAGCCTTTCAGATCGTTCGACGACTCTCCGGCGCCCGCGGGAACGAGCCCGCGGTCACGGGCGTAGTCCTCGAGCATGCCGCGCAACTGGCGGCGGCCCCGGTGCAGTCGGGACATCACCGTACCGATGGGTGTACCCATGATGTCCGCGATCTCCTTGTACGCAAAGCCCTCGACATCCGCGAGATAGACGGCGATGCGGAATTCCTCGGGGATCGCCTGGAGCGCTTCCTTCACGTCGGAGTCCGGCAGGTGGTCGAGCGCCTGCGACTCGGCCGACCGCAGACCGGTCGACATGTGCGACTCGGCACGGGCGAGCTGCCAGTCCTCGATCTCCTCGGCGGCGCTGCGCTGCGGCTCGCGCTGCTTCTTGCGGTACGAGTTGATGAAGGTGTTGGTCAGGATGCGGTACAGCCACGCCTTCAGATTCGTCCCCTCGCGGAACTGGTGGAACGAGCCGTACGCCTTGGCGTACGTCTCCTGCACCAGGTCCTCGGCGTCCGCGGGATTGCGCGTCATACGCAGCGCGGCGGAGTACATCTGGTCGAGGAATCCGAGGGCGTCCCGCTCGAAGCGCGCGTTGCGCTCCGCGGTCGTCTCCTCGGGGCCGTCGTCGGTCCCTGTGTCGGTCCCAGTGACCGGACCCACCTCCTCCAGCGCTGCGGCGAACCCGAATGCGGACCCGCTCGATTCGGAGGATAGACGAGGAACCGCTCCGCCCGCCGCCCGAATAGGGGCGTTCTTGGGAGCGGGCAGCACCGTCCAGTCGAGGTCAGCGGCCTGCGCGCGCTCGGGGCAGATGGTCGAACCCATGCGACGGACTCCCTCTTCCTTGCTCTCACACCGACATCGGACACAACCGTGGTCGCACCCTCCGCATTCCCGTCCTCAGGGGCGGAGTGACGCGACCCACGAGGTGACCTCGTCGACGATGAGTGCGAGGGTTCCGTCCGGTGTCACAGGGGCCTTCTTGGCGACGGCGAAGCCGTGATCGCCGTACGGCACCTCCACGAGCCGGTAGGGCCCTTCGGGGAACTCGCCGGGCTTCCCGAAGGCGTCGTTGCCGCCCTGGACGACCATCGTGGGCAGGCCCGTCCCGAGCAGTTCGTCGGCCCGGGAGCGCTCCGGCCGGCCCGGCGGGTGCAGCGGGAAGCTCAGCGCGAGCACGGCGGCGGCCCCGAGCTCCTGTCCGGTCCGGCAGGCGACCCGGGCGCCGGCGCTGCGGCCTCCGGCGAGCACGGGCAGCCCGGGCGCGGTGAGCGCGGGCCAGATCCCCCGCCAGCCGGTGTCCAGGGTCTTCGGGGCGGGCGCGACCTTCTTCCCGGCGACCCGCCACGGCTGTTCGACCAGCGCCACCGTCACCCCCTGCGCGGGCAGCGCCCCGGCCAGGGCCTGGAGGTCCCGCGCCTCGATCCCGCCCCCGGCTCCGTGGCCGAGGGCCAGGACGGTCCAGGGCTTCGTGCCGGGGTGCCAGGTGATACGGGCGTCCCCGGCGTCGGTCGTCACGTTCTCGCTCGTGGTCACCCGCCCATCCTGCCGCGCGGGACCGGCCGGGGCGGCGCTCAGAACAGCGTGCCGACCTCCGGACCCGCCAGCTCGGTCAGGAGTTCCGGTCCGTTGTTGCGGACGTTGCTGACCGCCGTGGCCACCGGGTAGGCCCGCATGAGGCCCTCCGGCGGGGCCGCCAGCAGGCCCTGGAGCTCGTCGATGTCCGTGCGGCGCGGGTCGAGCCACGCGTCCCAGCGGTCCGGGGGCAGCATCAGCGGCATCCGGGGGTGGATGTCCGCGAGGGAGTGGGGACCCTCCTCGGGAGCCACGCCGAGCGGGCCCTTCTCCGCCTCGGTCGTGATCACGGAGCACGTCACCCACCACGCCGACGGGTCGCCGTCGGGCAGCGTGCGGTCGCGCCAGAACTCGTACAGTCCGGCCATCGCGAAGACGGAGCCGTCCGCGGGGGTCACGAAGTACGGCTGCTTCCGGGGCCTCTTCTTCTTCCCCTCGACCTCCAGCTCGCGCTCGCCCGAGCCGGTCACCCACTCGTAATAGCCGTCGGCCGGCAGGATGCACCGGCGCGTGGAGAAGGCCCGCTTGAACGACGGCTTCTCGGCGATCGTCTCCGCCCGCGCGTTGATCATCCTGGCCGCGCCCTCCGGCGACTTCGACCAGGACGGCACCAGCCCCCACTTCAGCGTCCGCAACTGGCGAACCGGGCGCGGTGAATCCGCGTCTTTCAGGGGGCGTTCCAGAACCGCGTAGACCTCCTTGGTCGGGGCCACGTTCCAGTCGGGAGCCAGGGTCTCCTCGGGCTCCCACTTCTCGACCTCGAAGACACCCACCAGGTCCTCGGGCCGACGACTCGCTGCATACCGTCCGCACATACGTGCCACACTGCCACTCCCTCCCGTCGCCCGACCACCACCTTCGACGAAGGCGCCGCGCACCGGCACCGTTCCGATCCCTCCCGAGGAGCCGATCCGAAAATGACCGAAGTCCTCGGCACGCAGCCCGCCCCGGAAGAGTGGCTGGTGATCGTCACCGGCGTGGCCGCCCTGCTCGTCACGGTCCCCCGCTCGATATGGCGGCTGTCCCGCAACGCGATCACCATCGCCCACGAGGGCGGCCACGGTCTGATCGCCCTCGTCACGGGCCGTCGGCTGCAGTCCATCCGGCTCCACTCGGACACCAGCGGCCTCACCGTCTCGCGCGGCCGCCCGACCGGCATCGGCATGATCCTCACCGCCGCCGCCGGCTACACCGCCGCTCCGCTGCTCGGCCTGGGCGGCGCCTGGCTGCTCGCCGACCACCGGATCACGCTGCTGCTCTGGCTGGCCACCGCGCTCCTGCTGGCGATGCTCGTGATGGTCCGCAACGCGTACGGGATCTTCACCGTGCTCCTCACGGGCGCCGCGTTCCTCCTGGTCTCCTGGCTCACCGGACCGGACGTCCAGGCGGCGTTCGCGTACTCCGTCGTGTGGTTCCTCCTCCTCGGTGGGGTCCGGCCGGTCTTCGAGCTCCAGGGCAAGCGCCGCCACGGTGGCGCCCCGGACTCGGACGCCGACCAGCTCGCCCGGCTGACCCATGTCCACCCGGCGCTCTGGCTGTTCCTCTTCCACGCCGTCTCGATCTGCTCCCTGATCGGCGGAGGCCGCTGGCTGCTGGGGCTGTAGCCGGTGCCGTCACCACTAAAGTGAGGGCATGACCGAAACCTCCTCGCACGCCGACCTGCAGACCGACCCCTGGCCCGCCCCGTACGCGAGCGGTCCCGTCGACGCGACCGTCACCGTGCCCGGATCGAAGTCGGTCACCAACCGCGGCCTGGTCCTCGCCGCGCTCGCCGCCGAGCCGGGCTGGCTGCGCCGCCCGCTGCGCTCCCGCGACACGCTGCTGATGGCCGAGGCGCTGCGCACGCTGGGCGTCCGGATCGACGAGGGCGTGGGCCCCGACGGTACGGGCGAGGCGTGGCGGATCATCCCGGCCGCGCTGCGCGGCCCGGCGACGGTGGACGTCGGAAACGCCGGTACGGTCATGCGTTTCCTGCCGCCGGTCGCGGCCCTCGCCGACGGCCCGGTGCACTTCGACGGCGACGCCCGCTCCCACGAGCGGCCCCTGCACGGCGTGATCGACGCGCTGCGCGTGCTCGGCGCCCGGATCGACGACGACGGGCGCGGCGCGCTGCCGATGACCGTGCACGGCGGCGGGGCGCTCGAAGGCGGCCAGGTGGAGATCGACGCCTCCTCGTCCTCGCAGTTCGTCAGCGCGCTGCTGCTCTCCGCCCCCCGCTTCAACCAGGGTGTGGAGGTGCGCCACGTCGGCGGGAACCTGCCCTCCATGCCCCACATCCGGATGACGGTCGACATGCTCCGCATGGTCGGCGCGCAGGTCGACGAGCCGGAGACCGGTGGCGAGCCGAACGTCTGGCGGGTCTCCCCCTCCGCGCTGCTCGGCCGGGACCTGACCGTCGAGCCCGATCTGTCCAACGCCCAGCCGTTCCTGGCCGCGGCCCTGGTCACCGGTGGCCGGGTCACCGTTCCGGACTGGCCGGCCCGGACCACCCAGCCCGGTGACGCGCTGCGCGAGATCTTCACCGAGATGGGTGGTTCCTGCGAGCTGACCGAGGCGGGGCTCACCTTCACCGGCACCGGCCGGATCCACGGCATCGACGTGGACCTGAGCGAGGTCGGCGAGCTGACCCCGGGCATCGCGGCGGTCGCGGCGCTCGCGGACTCGCCGTCCACGCTGCGCGGCGTCGCCCATCTGCGGCTCCACGAGACGGACCGCCTGGCGGCCCTGACGAAGGAGATCAACGAGCTCGGCGGCGACGTGACGGAGACCGAGGACGGTCTGCGCATCCGTCCGCGCCCGCTGCACGGCGGCGTCTTCCACACCTACCACGACCACCGCATGGCGACGGCGGGCGCGATCATCGGCCTCGCCGTCGAGGGCGTGGAGATCGAGAACGTGGCGACCACCGCCAAGACCTTGCCCGACTTCCCCAGGATGTGGACCGAAATGCTCGGAGTCTGAGCCATGCGGCGTTACGGGAAGCACACCGACGAGGACGACATCCGCCAGCGGCCCAACCGCAAGGGCAACCGTCCCCGTACCAACATCCGCCCCAAGCACGAGGACGCGGTCGAGGGCATGGTCCTCACCGTGGACCGGGGCAGGCTCACCTGTCTGGTCGACGACCGGGTCGTCCTGGCGATGAAGGCGCGCGAGCTGGGCCGCAAGGCCGCGGTGGTCGGCGACCGGGTCTCCCTCGTGGGCGATCTGTCCGGTGAGAAGGACACGCTGGCCCGGATCGTCCGGATCGGTGAACGCAGCTCCGTGCTCCGCCGCACGGCCGACGACGACGATCCGTACGAGCGGGTGGTCGTCGCCAACGCCGACCAGCTGGCGATCGTCACCGCGCTGGCCGACCCCGAGCCCCGCCCGCGGCTCATCGACCGCTGTCTCGTCGCCGCGTACGACGGCGGGCTGGCTCCGCTCCTCGTCCTGACGAAGTCGGACCTGGCCAAGCCGGACGAGCTCCTGGAGATGTACGGCGCGCTCGGTGTGCCGCACGTGGTCACCACGCGCGACGAGTTCGTGGACGGGGTCGCCGCCGAGCGGGTGCACGAGCACCTGAAGGGCCGCACCACCGCGTTCGTCGGGCACTCCGGCGTCGGAAAGACGACCCTGGTCAACGCCCTGGTCCCGGAGGACAGGCGGCGGACCACCGGCCATGTCAACGCGGTCACCGGCCGTGGCCGGCACACCACCACCTCGGCGCTCGCGCTGCCGCTCAACGACAAGGACGGCGGCTGGGTCATCGACACCCCGGGCGTGCGTTCCTTCGGGCTGAACCACGTCGACCCGTCCCGGGTGATCCTCGCCTTCCCCGACCTCGTGCCCGGCACCGAGAACTGCCCGCGGGCCTGCAGCCACGACGAGCAGGACTGTGCGCTGGACGCGTGGGTGGCGGAGGGGCACGCCGATCCGGCGCGGCTGTACTCGCTGCGCCGGCTGCTCGCGACCAGGGAGCGACGCGACGGCGACTGAGTCGCGCACGTTTACGGTCGGTCGCTGCTGGTAAGTGCATAATCGCACCAAGTCAGACGAAGCAGTCACCGACGGCGTGGGAGGCACTGACGATGGCGTGGCTGCTGGTGGTGGTCGCGGGGCTGCTGGAAACGGGCTTCGCCGTCTGCCTGAAGCTCTCGCACGGGTTCACCCGGTTCTGGCCCACCGTCGCCTTCGCCTGCTTCGCGCTCGGCAGCTTCGGCCTCCTGACGCTCGCCCTGCGCAAGCTGGACGTGGGCCCCGCGTACGCGGTGTGGACCGGCATCGGCGCGGCCGGCACCGCGATCTACGGCATGGTCTTCCTCGGCGACGTGGTGTCCACCCTGAAGATCGTCTCGATCACGCTGGTGATCGTCGGCGTCGTCGGCCTCCAACTCTCGGGTTCGGCCCAGTGACCGTCGGCCGCTGACGGCGCGGGCGCGACGACATAGGACAGCGCGAGACGCAGGGCGACCTCGCAGGACCTCAGCACGTCCTCACCGCCGCCACCCTCGGACAGCACCGACGCGGCCCGGTCGCGGGCGAGTCCGAGCAGGTCGGCCGGGGAGGGAACGCCCGCGTCGGCCCGCCGCTGAGCGGGCACGGCGGAGGCCCGGGCACCCGCCCGGGCGGGCCGGGGCGTGGGGAGCCGCTCGCCCCAGGACCCGGTGAGCAGCGCGCGCAGCACCGGGCGGGCGCCCGCCGCGGCGACGGTCCACTCCGCGACCGCGGCGAGGTTGCGGACCGGCGGGACGGGTCGCGCGAGGACGCGGTCCACACCCTGGAGGTAGACATCGGCCTCGCGCCGCACGAGGGCCCGGGCCAGCCCCTCCTTGCTGCCGAACTCGTTGTAGAGGGTCTGCCGGGAGACTCCCGCGGCGGAGGCGACGTCGACCATCCGGACCGCGGACCAGGGCAGCCCCCCGAGCGCCGCCAGCGCGGCGTTCAGCAGGGCCTCACGGGCAGTAGGCATCGTCGCCTCCCGGCCAGAACGGTTCTGCGCACAGAGTTGACGGGCCGCCACGCACTGTCAAGGGCTCCCGTGGGGCCACGTCTCTTCGAGGGATAGAGTTTCGACCATGGCCGATTACCACGACGATCTGCGCCTCGCCCATGTCCTCGCGGATGCCGCCGACGCGGCCACCATGGACCGGTTCAAGGCGCTCGACCTGAAGGTCGAGACGAAGCCGGACATGACGCCGGTCAGCGAGGCGGACAAGGCCGCCGAGGAGCTGATCCGCGGTCAGCTCCAGCGCGCACGACCGCGCGACGCGATCCTCGGCGAGGAGTACGGCGTGGAGGGCACGGGCCCGCGCCGCTGGGTGATCGACCCGATCGACGGCACCAAGAACTACGTGCGCGGCGTACCCGTCTGGGCGACGCTGATCGCGCTGATGGAGGCCGGGGACACCGGTTTCCAGCCGGTGGTCGGCGTGGTGTCGGCTCCCGCGCTCGGGCGGCGCTGGTGGGCGGCGAAGGGGGCCGGCGCCTTCACGGGCCGCAGCCTGACGTCGGCGACGCGGATCCAGGTCTCGAAGGTCTCCGAGCTCGCCGACGCCTCCTTCGCGTACTCCTCGCTGAGCGGCTGGGAGGAGCGGGGGCGCCTCGACGGCTTTCTGGACCTCACGCGCGCGTGCTGGCGGACGCGCGCGTACGGCGACTTCTGGCCGTACATGATGGTCGCCGAGGGCGCGGTGGACATCTGCGCCGAGCCGGAGCTGTCCCTCTGGGACATGGCGGCGACGGCGATCGTGGTCCAGGAGGCCGGGGGCACGTTCACCGGACTCGACGGCCGGCACGGGCCGCACAGCGGCGACGCGGCCGCGTCGAACGGTCTGCTCCACGGCGAACTGCTGAGCTATCTGAACCAGAAGGACTGACCCGCGCGCGCGGGGGTGCTCCGCGCGCCCCCGCGCCGCCGGGAGCCCGCGCACTCCGACGCGCCCCCTTGTCGACCCCCTCGACCGGTGCCACGCTGAGAGTCCCCCCACTTGTGAACTTGTGAAACCGTTCTCGTTGAAGGCGGGAACGGTTCACCGAGGAGGTGGCTCCCTTCATGCTCGTCCGTGACGCCATGAGCACGGTGGTCCTCACCATCGGCCCCGCCCACACCCTCCGGCAGGCCGCCAGACTGATGTCGGCGCGCCGAGTCGGCGCGGCCGTCGTCCACGACACCGACGCCGGCGGGTTCGGAATCCTCACCGAGCGCGACATCCTCAACTCGATCGGCGCCGACCAGAACCCCGACCACGAGACCGCGGGCTCCCACACCACCACCGACGTCGTCTTCGCCGCACCCACCTGGACCCTGGAGGAGGCGGCCGCCGCCATGACCCACGGCGGCTTCCGCCATCTCGTCGTCCTCGACGGACACGGGCCCGTGGGCATCGTCTCCGTACGCGACATCATCCGCTGCTGGATCCCGGCACACCGGCACCCGGCGCCCCTGGCGAGCTGAAACCGGAGCGGGCGGGACCTCCGCAGGGAGGTCCCGCCCGCTCCTTCGCCACGACAAGCACCCTCGGCCGCGCAGGGCCTGGACGGCGGCGTCGGGCCGCTTGCCGAAGTCGTGTGCGGCCCCGACCCACGCCGACGCCGCATTCGATCCTACGATGGACAAAGTCCAAGTCAAGCCATCATCCAAGGTAACACCCGTTCGGGACCCCGATTCGGCCACTGTTAGTCTGGTTCGCATGAGCGACCTCTTGGAACGACTGCGCGGCCGCGGCTGGCGAATGACCGCGCAGCGGCGCGTCGTCGCCGAGGTCCTCGACGGGGACCACGTCCACCTGACCGCCGACGAGGTCCACGCCCGTGCCGTGGAGCGGCTGCCCGAGATCTCCCGGGCGACCGTGTACAACACGCTCGGCGAGATGGTCGCGCTCGGTGAGGTCATGGAAGTGGCGACGGACGGCCGTGCCAAGCGGTACGACCCGAACGCCCACCGCCCGCACCAGCACCTGGTCTGCGGGCGTTGCGGTGCCATCCGCGACGTCCACCCCTCCGGCAACCCGCTGGCGGACCTCCCCGACACGGAGCGCTTCGGTTTCACGATCTCCGGCGTCGAGGTCACGTACCGCGGCATCTGCCCGAACTGCGCCGCCACGGCCTGAACCGAGGCCCCGGCACGACGAAGCCCCCACCGGACGGTGGGGGCTTCTTCCGTACCCGTGCGCGACGGCGGGAACGACGAAGGCCCGGATCCATCGACTGGATCCGGGCCTTCGTGCCACTGAGTAGCGGGGACAGGATTTGAACCTGCGACCTCTGGGTTATGAGCCCAGCGAGCTACCGAGCTGCTCCACCCCGCGTCGGTGAACCCAACCTTACGGGACGCCCACGACCAGCGCAAATCCCTTCAGGCGGTCAGCTCCTGGTGCAGCGCCTCGCTCAGCCGGGCGGCCCGCTCGGCCACCTCGGCGGGCCCCAGCTCCACGGCCTTCGCACACCAGCGGCGGCCCTCCGACAGCTCACCGCGCCGCGCCGCGAGCAGCGCGAGCCGCAGCGCGGCGCGGCCGTGTCCGGCGCGGGCGGCGCGGGTCCACCACAGCGCGGCCTCCCGCTCGCTGCCCTCGCGGGCGAGGAGCAGACCGAGGTTGAAGGCGCCGTTACGGCTCCCGGCCTCGGCCGCCTCCCGGTACCAGTGGGCCGCGTCCGCCACGTCCCCGCGCGCGGCGGCGAGCATCCCCACCCGCACCTGGGCACGCCGATGGCCCTGCTGGGCGGCCCGCTCGTACCACTCCTCGCACTCGCTCTTCTCCTCCTCGCGCGGCGCTCCGAGCGCGGGCGGACCCGGCTCCGGGCGACGCGCGTCGAGGACGGTGGCCAGCCGGAACGCGGCCTCGGCGCTGCCGCCGCCCGCCGCGCACCGCAGATGGCGCTCGGCGGTCTGCTCGTCGCCGTCGCGCAGACTGGCGATGCCGACCTGCAGCGCGGCCTCGGTGTGCCCCGCGGCGGCCGCCCGCTCGTACCAGCTCAGCGCCGTACGGTCGTCGTCGCGACCCGCGTAGAGGATGCCGAGATTGAAGGCGGCGTCCACGCTGCCGGCCTCCGCGGCCTTGGAGAACCAGGGCTCGGCGCCGTCCGTGTCCCCGGCCTGCAGCAGGAGCACGGCCAGCGCGTTGGCGGCCTCGCGGTGACCCGCGTAGGCGGCACGCCGGTACCACTGCTCGGCGGGCTGGACGCGGTCCTGGGCGGCGCAGAGCAGCCCGAGGTTGTACGCCCCGTTCACATCGCCCGCGTCCATGGCGGCGCGGTACCAGCGCTCGGCGGTCTGCTGCTCGCCCCGGGCCGCGTGCAGGGCACCGAGCGCGTTGGCGGCGTTCCCGTCACCGTCCTGGGCGGCGCGCAGCCACCACACGGCGGCGCTCTCCTCGTCGCCGGCGTCGCGCAGCAGGAAGCCGAGCGCGCAGGCGGCCTTGGCCTCGCCCTCCTTGGCGGAGCTCAGGTACCAGCGGCCTGCCTCCTTGAGCTCTCCCCGCTGCTCCAGGATCGCCCCGAGGTGCAGCGCGGCACGGCGGTGCCCCCGCGCGGCGGCCTGCCGGAACCACTGCTCGGCCTCGGCGAGTTCGCCGGAGGGCGCGCCGGCGGCCCCGGGCTCGCCCTTCGCCGCATCGCCCTGTGCGCTGTCGGCCCGCGCCGTGTCGTGGGCGAGCGCGTCGCGTGCCGAGAGGCCCGAGGCGGACGGACCCCGGTTCGGCTCCTGGGTGCGCCGCTCCAGGGCGAGGGCGAGCCGGTACGCGGCCTCGCGGTGCCCCCGCTCGGCGGCGGCCCGCAGCCAGCGCTCGGCGCCGACGTCGCTGCGGTGCTCCAGGAGGTCGGCGAGGGCGTAGGCGCCCAGGGCGTGGCCCTGCTCGGCTGCCTGGCGCAGCCAGTACTCGGCGGCGGGTTCGTCGCCGCGCTCGCGGTGGTGCCGGCCGAGCGCGTGGGCGGCGGGCGCGGAGCCCGCGACGGCGGCCACGCGCCACCAGCCCGCGGCCTCTTCGGCGTAGCCCCGCTGGTGCAGCAGGACACCCAGGTTGTTGGCGGCCGCCCGGTCCCCCTCGGCGGTGGCGCCACGCAGATACGGCTCCGCGCCGTCCAGGTCCCCGCGGCGCAGCAGCAGCGCGCCGAGCACGCTCATGGACGCGGCGTCGCCGCTCTCGGCGGCACGCCGGTGGCGCGCCTCGGTCTCGGTCTCGTTCTCGGCGGTGGTGTCGACGGCCTCACCGCCGGCCACCACGGCCTCGATGATGTCGTCCGCGGCACTCTTGACATGCCGCTGTACAAACCGCCCTGTCTCCAACAGAGTTGCCCTGTCCCCCATAAATTCCATCGTCGCACCACCCGCAACGCGCGTACACCTGGTATACCGCAGCCAGTGAGGTCACTTCAGCGTTTTGTCGACATGCCCACAGAGAGATAAGTCAAACACGTCTCACCCCAACTCGCCCCCTCTCCACCGCGCTTCGGGTTCCCGCACGCCCCCCGAACACGACGAGGGCCCGGATCCTGATGGATCCGGGCCCTCGTCTTCAGTAGCGGGGACAGGATTTGAACCTGCGACCTCTGGGTTATGAGCCCAGCGAGCTACCGAGCTGCTCCACCCCGCGTCGTTGTGTCACCAAGGTATCACGACGCGGGAGGGAGCCCGACCGGATCGGTCAGCCGCTCGGTGGGGACGATCCGGCCGACGGGCTCGCGCTGCTCGACGGCGTCGCCGCCGGCTTCTGCCCGCCGGGCTTCTGCTCCGCCGGCTTCTGGTCGGCCGGCGTGAGCTTCGCGCCCGCGTCCGCCGCCCGCTGGAGCGCGTCCTGCAGGGCCTCCTGGGCCTTGCCGTAGGCGGTCCAGTCACCCTTCTGCAGGGCGGCCTCACCGTCGTCGTACGCCTTCTGCGCGTCGGCGATGGCCTGCTTCAGCATCGCGTCGTTCGTGCTCGGCGTCGTCGGCGGCTTGGTGCCCGGCTGCTCCGGCTGCTCGGGCGGCGTGGCGCCCTTCACCCCGAAGACGGCGTTCAGCGCCGAGGTGAGGTTGTCCTCGAACACCGTGGTGTCCTTGGTCGTGTCACCGTCCGGCTGGTCCGCGTCCACGTACGACACCGCGACCTTCTTCAGCAGCGGGTAGTGCGCGTTGCGGCCCTGGGCGTACACCGGCTCGACGTAGAGGAAGCCGCCGTCGAGCGGCACCGTCAGCAGGTTGCCGTACTGGATGTCGGAGTCGGCGCCCTTCATGTCGCGGACGAAGGTGGCCACCGACGGGAGGCTGTTGAGCTTGTTCTGCACCTGTTCGGGTCCGGGGACCTCGGAGGTGACTCTCAACAGCCTTATGCGGCCGTAGTCCTTGCTGCCGGCGTCCGCGTCGACCGCCATGAAGCCGCCCAGGTTGGGCCGCCCGTTCGGGGTGAACGTCGTCGTCAGCGAGAACCGCTGCTGCTGGTCCCCGGGCATCTTCATGCTCAGGTAGTACGGCGGCACCGCGTTGCCGTCCTTGTTGGTCGGGTCGTTCGGCACCTGCCAGGCGTCCGAGCCGCTGTAGAACTGCGCCGGGTCCTTGACGTGGTACCGGGTGAGCAGCTCGCGCTGGACCTTGAACATGTCCTGCGGGTACCGCAGGTGCTGCATGAGGTCGGGGCTGATCGACTCACGCGGCTCCACGGTGTCGGGGAACGCCTTCATCCACGTCTTGAGGACCGGGTCTTCCTTGTCCCACTGGTACAGCGTGACCGTGCCGTCGTAGGCGTCGACGGTGGCCTTCACCGAGTTGCGGATGTAGTTGACCTGGTTCTGCTGGGCGACCACCGCGCGCTGCTGGTTGCCGACCGTCAGGGCGTCCGCCGTGGACTCGCCCAGCGTGGTGCGCGAGGCGTACGGGTAGCCGTTCGTGGTCGTGTAGGCGTCGACGATCCACTGGATCTTGCCGCCGACGACCGCCGGGTAGGCGTCGCCGTCGATGGTCAGCCAGGGTGCGACCGCCTCGACGCGCTCCTTGGGCGTGCGGTTGTAGAGGATCCGCGAGCCCTCGCCGATGGCCCCCGAGTAGAGGATCTGCGGCTCGCTGAACGCGACCGCGTAGGCGGCGCGGTTGAAGGTGTTGGAGAGGTTGACCCCGCTCTTCCCCTCGTAGCTGGTGGTCTTCTCGCCGTTGTCCTCGTAGTCCAGCTCCTTCTGCGGACCGCCGACGATCGAGTACTGATCCGTCTTCTCGCCGTAGTAGATCCGCTGCTGGTACGGGCCGAGCATGCCCGTGGTCGGCAGGCCGGCCTCGGTGAAGACCGGGGAGCCGTTGGCGTCCGTCTGCGTGCCCGCGGCCATGATCGCGCCGTAGCCGTGGGTGTACGTGAAGTGGTCGTTGATCCAGTTCCGCTTCGGGATGCCCTTGATGTTGAGCTCACGCAGGCCGACGACGGTGTCCTGGCCCTTGTAGCGGTCGACGTCGAGGGTCGTCGGGAACTGGTAGTACTTCCGCTTCTGCTCCAGCTGCTGGAACGTCGGCGAGACGATGTTCGGGTCGATCAGCCGGTAGCTGGCCGCCGTGTCGGAGTTCGCGCGGAGCTGGTCCTTGGACTTGACCGTGGACTTGCCCGAGTAGTTCTCCGGCTCGGTGCTGTCGATGTCGTACGCCTTGCGCGTGGCATCGATGTTCTTCTGGATGTACGGCGCTTCCTTGGCCTGCTCGTTCGGCTGGACCTGGAACTTCTGCACGATGGCCGGGTACAGGCCGCCGATCAGGATCGCCGACAGGACCATGAGGCCGAAGCCGATCACCGGCAGCTGCCAGGTGCGGCGCCACAGCGTCGCGAAGAACAGCACGGCGCAGATCGCGGCGATGCAGAAGAGGATCGTCTTCGCGGGCAGGTAGGCGTTGGCGTCGACGTACCGCAGACCCGTCCAGTTCCCGGCCGCCTTGAAGTCGCTGGACTTCACGGCGAGGCCGTACCGGTCGAGCCAGTACGCCACGGCCTTCAGGGAGACGAAGACGCCGAGAATCACCGACAGGTGACCCGTGGCGGCGGCGGTGGCACGGGCGCCGGGGCTGGTGACGCGGAGCCCGCCGTACAGGTAGTGCGTCAGCGCGGCGGCGATCAGCGACAGGACGGTGGCGGCGAAGCCGAACGCCAGCAGGAAGCGGTACCAGGGCAGGTCGAAGGCGTAGAACGACACGTCCAGCTGGAACTGCGGGTCCTTCTGGCCGAACGAGACGCCGTTGACCCACATCAGCCAGGTGCGCCACTGGCCGGAGGCCGAGGCGCCGGCGATCAGGCCCACCAGAGCGGTGATCGCGAGGAGCACCCACTTCTTGTAGGGGGCCAGGCCCATCCGGTACCGGTCGAGGCTCTGCTGCTCCAGCGACATCGCGCTCAGCGGCGGCCGCAGCCGGTGCGCCAGCCAGATGTTGAACCCGACGGCGAGCCCCATGAGGAGACCGAAGACGGCGAACAGGCCGATCTTGGTCCACAGGGTGGTGGTGAACACGGACGAGTACGCGACGGAGCGGTACCAGAGCCAGTCCGTCCAGAACCCGGCGAACATGACGAACGCCATGGCCAGGACGGCGAGCACGCCCAGGGTCATGAGCAGCGTGCGGGCCCGCCGGGACGGCCGGCCGACTCTGATCCTTGGCCCGGACGGGCCTCCGCCGCCTCCGCGGTCCGGCATCTGGAAAGCCAACGTGCGCCCCTCGAGGTTGATGCGTCGATAAGCAGGCTCCGCGATCGTAGAGCCCACTCATGCAACTTACTGAGGCTTTACCTAGTTCCCGTCTTCGGGGGCGAACGAGGCAGGATATGGGTCATGTCCAACGTTTCCTCCTCCGGCACCCCCATGGCCGCGAGTCCCCTCACCCGCGCGGTGCTCGAGATCGACGAGTACGCCTCCGGTCTCGGCTGGGACCGCCCGGCCCGGCTCTTCGCCCTCGTCGACACGGCCCGCCTGCGCGCCAAGGAGCCGGGGCTCGCCTCCCAGCTCGGTCTCGCAGGCGCGGAAGCCGCCGCCTTCACCCCCATCGAGCAGGAGGAACTGCCGAAGGGGAAGGCCCTCGACGAGTTCCTCGGCACGATCGCCTGGCCCGACGCCGTCGCCGGCTGCGCCCTGACGGTGGAGCGGCTGATGCTGCCGCCGTCGGCCGAGGCGTCCGTCCCGGACGGCCTGGACCAGGCCGGCCTGGCCAAGTGGGTGGCCCGGCACCCGGACCGGCAGGAGGTCCGGATGACCGTGGCCGTCCTCCGTGACGGAGCCCGCGAGGCGGCGATCCGGCTGCGCGAGAAGGACTCCCCGAACGAGGTGCTCACCGGGCCGGACCTGGTGCCGGGGCTCGCGGACGCCCTGGCGGCGACGTTCGAGGTCTGAGGAGCGCGTGAGGGGGCGCCCCGGCCGGACGGGCCGGGGCGCCCCCTCACGCGCGTCCTGGGACGTCCGGCAGGCGCCGGGGCGCCCCTAGCTCGCGGAGCAGCTCGGCAGGCTCTTCGTGTCGCCCTTGCGGAGCTTCTCCAGCGACTTCGTCGCGTCGTCGATGGTGTCCACCTTGATGAGGGTGAGACCGTCGGGGATGTCGGAGGCGGCGGCCTCGCAGTTGTCGGCCGGGGTGAGGAAGTACTGGGCGCCCGCGTTGCGCGCGCCGACCAGCTTCATCTCGATGCCGCCGATCGGACCGACCTTGCCCTGATCGTCGATGGTGCCGGTGCCGGCGACGAACTTGCCGTCGGTGAGGCTCTCGGGAGTCAGCTTGTCGACGATCCCGAGCGCGAACATCAGGCCGGCGCTGGGGCCGCCGACGTCGGCGAGCTTGATGTCGATGGTGAACGGGAAGACGTGGTCGGTGCCCGCCTGGATGCCGACGATCGCCCGGTCGCCCTCCTGGGACTTGACCGTGGTGATCGTGACCTTCTCGGTGGCGGTGGGCTCCTTGCCGGCCTTCTCGGCCGCGGCCGCCTCCTTGGCGGGGACGATCGTGAACACCACCGGTTCGCCCGGCTCGCGCTTGGTCACCTGCTCGGCGACGTCGCCCGGCTCCTTCACGGCGACGCCGTCGACGGACTTGATGACGTCCCCGGCGTGCAGCTTGCCCTGGGCGGGACTGTCCTTCACGACGGTGGCGACGACGACCCTGGTGGTGACGGGGATCTTCAGCTCGTTGAGGGCGGCGACCTTGGCGCTCTCCTGGGACTGGGAGAACTCCTCGGCGTTCTCCTGGCTCGACTCCTCCTCCGTCTTGCCGTCCGGGTAGAGGGTCTCCTTGGGGACCACGACGTTGTCGTGGGCGAGCCAGCCGTAGACGGCCTCGACCACGTTCATGCGGTAGTCCGCGCTGGTGACGCGGACCGTCGTCATGTTGAGGTGCCCGTCGGTGGGGTACGTCTTGCGACCCGAGATCTGGAGGACGGGCTCCCCGCGGGCCTCGCCGAGCGTGTTGACCGTCGGACCGGGGCTCATCTCCGCGTACGGCACCGGCACCAGGACCCCCACACAGAGCAGGGTGATGAGGACCAGGGTGGAGGCGAGCATCGTCGCGGTGCGGCGTGGCATGGAACGACAGTACGGGACCGGTCTGTGAGTGCACCTGTGGGGCGGTCCGTACGAGGCGGCCGGCGGAGGGGATTCAGCCGGAGACGTGGCTACTGCGTACGGGGGACGGCGAGGTCGCTGAGGTCATCTCGGGGTCGGTACCGGCGACTGCGGCATGGGAACGCTCCATCGCGTCCCGGAACCGCGCGTAGCCGGCGAGCTCGGCCACGTCTCCGATGGTCTTGTTCCGTTGGGCCCAGCTTCCCCATATCGCCGCGCCGACGACTGCGAAAAGCGGAATCAGCAACCAGGCGAGCGCTGCCATCCCGACCTCCCATCCCCAATGAGCGACCGCAATCGGCCGGGACTCGGCCGATCAGCAGACTAACGATCTGCAGCATCAACGCTGCTGCCAGGGGGCCGGTTACGCAAATCGGGGCGTTCGACTACACGATGTCGGCGCGGCGCCTTGCCAACGGCTTCCTCCCCTCGGACCCGGGGCGGGCGCTCAGCAGGAGCCCACCCTCCCCCAGACTCCGTCCGGGGGGACCCCCAGACCCGGGGCAGGCGCTCAGCAGGAGCCCACCCTCCCCCAGACTCCGTCCGGGGGGACCCCCAGACCCGGGGCGGGCGCTCAGCAGGAGCCGACCCACTCCTCGGTGCCGTCGGAGAAGGTCTGGTGCTTCCAGATGGGGACCTCGTGCTTGAGGTCGTCGATCAGCTTGCGGCAGGCGTCGAACGCCTCTCCGCGGTGCGGGCAGGACACCGCGACGACGACCGCGAGGTCACCCACCCGCAGATCGCCCACGCGGTGGACGGCGGCCAGCGCGCGGACCGGGTAGTCGGCGACGACCTTCTCGGCGACCCGGCGCAGCTCGGCCTCGGCGGACGGGTGGCAGGAGTACCCGAGCGCGTCGACGTCCGCGCCGCTGTCGTGGTTGCGCACGGTGCCCACGAAGAGGGTCGTGCCCCCGGCCGCGTCGTCACCGACGGCCCGGAAGACCTCGTCGACGGAGAGCGGGGTGTCACGGATCGCGAGCAGCTTGATCGGGTCGGCTGCGACCTGCTCGCCGGGGTGGTCATGGGTGCGTGCCATGGAGCCATGGTGCCGCACCGCACGGACATCCCGGAATAGAGCATTCGACCGGTGGGACGGACCCTCCCTAGGAGGGTCCTACATCCCGCGGCGCTTCCTCATCTGGCGCACGAGCGCCGCCGTGCCCAGCAGTGCCACCGTCGCACCGGCCGCTCCCGCCGCCGTCGCGTCCTTGCGGCCGAGCCTGCGGCCCGCGACCGTGTGGCGGCCCTCGACCTCCTCCAGGAGCGCGGCGAGCACCTCCTCGTTGGTCCACCGCGGCCGCCAGCCCGCGTCGTGCAGCCGGCCGACGCTGACCACCCACGGGTGCATCGTGTACGCCAGGTCCCCCGCCGGGGAGGGCGTGAGACCGATCCGGTGGAGCCGGGCCGCCGCACCGAGGGCGACCGCGGAGGGCAGCTCCATGCGCCGGATCCCGGAGAGCTCCTCGACCTCCTCCTGCTCCAGCCATCCGTCGCAGCCGACGGCGAACTCGCCGTCGACCTTCTCCAGGGCCGCGTACTCCAGCGCGCTGACCAGGTCGTCGACGTGGCAGAACTGCCAGGTGGGGCGGGAGCCGGCGACGACGAGCAGCCGCGGTGACTCGAAGTAGCGGGTCAGGGCCGTGTCCGTGCCGCCGACCAGGACCGCGGGCCTGACCACGGTGACGTGCAGTCCCGGGTGGGCGCGGGGCGCCCGGCGGCCGAGCCGCTCGATCTCCAGCAGGTCGCCGACGCCGGTCGCCTCGGCGGTCGCCCGCAGCTCGGCGTCCTCGGAGAGCGGGATGTCGTTGTCGGGCAGCGCGCCGTAGACCATCGTGGAGGTGCAGAGCACCACCCGGTGGACCCCCGCCGCCGCGGCGGCGGTGAGGACGGTCTGCGTGCCGCGCACGTTGTACGCCGTTCGGGCGGCCGCGTCCGACTCCAGGTCGAGGTCGACGGCCAGGTGCACGACGACGTCGGCGCCCCGCAGCTTCTCGGCGATCGCCGGGTCGCGGACGTCGAGGATGTGCCACTGCGCCTCGGACACCTCGCCGCGGCGCTCGTCGATGGCGATGACCTGCTTGATCTCCTCGGAGGCGGCGAGGCGCCTGGTCAGCAGGTCACCGACCCCGGAGGCGGCACCCGTGACCGCGACCACGGGGCCGCGCCCCGCGGACCGGGTTGAGATGTTTCGCGCTGCGCGAACCTGAGGATCTGGGGAACTCACCGGGCGTCTCCAGCGGTTGTCTTCAGTACGTGCACGAATGACGCGTACGTACCAGGTGGCGTCCATCCTGCCGCAGGCCACGGCCCGGCGGAGCACCGAGCCCATATCCGGCCCGGATGTCTACGCTGGTGGTGTGTAGCGGGCAGTCGCCGTCGGCAGAGGCCGGCGGCCCTACGAGCCGAGGAAACCTGTGAGTGACACCCCATTCGGATTCGGCCTTCCGCCGGAGGAGCCGGAGAACGGCGACGAGGGCAAGAAGAAGGACCCCGCCGGAGGTGGCCAGGGGTCCGGTGGCCAGGGCGGTGGCAACCCCTTCGGGGCCAATCCGTTCGGTTTCGGCGGCCTGCCCGGCATGGGCGGTCCCGGTGGGGCGGACAATCCGTTCGCCGCGATGTTCGGCTCGTTGAACCCCAACGACCTGGGCGCGGCGTTCCAGCAGCTCGGCCAGATGCTCTCGTACGAGGGCGGCCCCGTGAACTGGGACATGGCGAAGCAGATCGCGCGCCAGGTGGTCGCGCAGGGCACGTCCGACGGCACCAAGGACGCCAGTGTGGGTCCGGCGGAGAAGGCCGCGGTCGAGGAGGCCGTGCGCCTGGCCGACCTGTGGCTGGACGGCGTGACCTCGCTGCCCTCGGGGGCGAACACGTCCGTGGCGTGGAGCCGCGCGGAATGGGTCGAGGCGACGCTGCCGGCCTGGCAGCAGCTGGTGGACCCGGTGGCCGAGCGGGTCGGCGCGGCGATGGGTGACGTGCTGCCCGAGGAGATGCAGGCCATGGCGGGCCCGCTGATCGGCATGATGCGCTCCATGGGCGGCGCGATGTTCGGTCAGCAGATCGGGCAGGCCGTCGGCGCGCTCGCGGGCGAGGTCGTCGGCTCGACCGATGTCGGTCTGCCGCTCGGCCCGGCCGGCAAGGCGGCGCTGCTGCCGCTGAACATCGAGACCTTCGGCAAGGACCTGGGCGTCCCCAAGGACGAGGTGCGGCTGTACCTGGCCCTGCGCGAGGCCGCCCACCAGCGGCTCTTCGCCCATGTGCCGTGGCTGCGCTCGCATCTGTTCGGCGCGGTCGAGGGCTATGCCCGAGGGATCAAGGTCGACACCTCGAAGCTGGAGGAGGCGGTGGGCCAGCTCGACCCGACGCACCCGGAGCAGCTTCAGGAGGCACTCCAACAGGGCATGTTCCAGCCCGAGGACACGCCGGAGCAGAAGGCGGCTCTGGCCCGGCTCGAGACGGCGCTCGCGCTGGTCGAGGGCTGGGTGGACGCGGTGGTCCACGAGGCCGCGAAGTCCCGGCTGACCTCCGCGGACGCGCTGCGCGAGACGCTGCGCAGGCGCCGGGCGAGCGGCGGTCCCGCCGAGCAGACCTTCGCGACGCTGATCGGTCTCGAACTGCGTCCGCGCCGGCTGCGGGACGCCTCGCGGCTGTGGGCCTCGCTCACGGACGCGCGGGGTGTCGACGGCCGCGACGACCTGTGGGAACACCCGGACATGCTGCCGACGGCGTCCGATCTGGACGACCCGGACGGCTTCGTCCACCGCGAGCACCTCGACTTCTCGGAGATCGACAAGATGCTGGGCGAGGCGGCCCGCGGTGACGGCGACGACGAGGGCAAGGACGACAGCGCCAAGTGAGCCTGCACGACGAGGCCGTTCTCGTACTGAAGGCGTACGAGTCGAACGGGGCGCAGGAGGAGTTGCGCCGGACGTATCTGGACCACCTCTCGGCGCACGAGGACGGGATGTGGAAGGCCTGCGAGGCCGGGCATCTGACGGCCAGCGCGCTGGTGGTGGACCCGGAGCGCGGGCGGGTTCTCCTGACGCTGCACAAGAAGCTCGGCATGTGGCTGCAGATGGGCGGCCACTGCGAGCCGGGTGACGCGACGGTGGCCGGGGCGGCGCTGCGGGAGGCGACGGAGGAGTCGGGGATTCCCGGGCTGACGCTGCTTCCCGGCGGCCCCGTGCGGCTCGACCGGCATCCGATCCCGGCGCCGTGTCACTGGCATCTGGACGTGCAGTACGCGGCGCTGGCGCCGGCCGGTGCGGTGGAGGCCATCAGCGAGGAGTCGCTGGACCTGCGCTGGTTCGCGTACGACGAGGTGGCGTCCGTGGCCGACACCTCGGTGGTGCTGCTGCTCGAGGACACCCGCGCCCGCCTGCGGCAGCTCTAGAACACGAGTGAGGGGCGGCCTCCTGGGAGGCCGCCCCTCTCGTGTGCCCGGACGCCGGTGCGTCAGTTCCAGGCGTTGTTCTGGTTCTGCGCGTGCGAACCGTGCTGGCCGGCACCGAACTGGGCGGCGATGCCCTGTCCGATGCCCGCGTTCTGCGGCGGCATGACCTCGCTGGGCTGGACGAGGGCGAAGCCCTGTCCGAGGAAGCTGAGCTCCCAGCCCTCGCCCGTGTCGCCACGGCGGCGGCGGACGCTGGAGTTGTGCGTCTGCGCCTGCATCTGCACCCGCAGCCCGGTGGACCAGGCGACGATCGCGTCCGCGTCGACGTTGACGTACTTGTCCGGGGTGACGTGCATCATCAGCGGCTGGCCGGAGGTCATCAGGGCGACCTTGCCGCGGCCGGAGATGTTCAGCTGGTACTTGCCGGAGCCGGAGATGCCGTACTGGCTGTCCACGGCGATGACCTCGGTGTGCAGGGTCGAGTCCAGCGCCAGGACGTAGGAGCTGTCGACGGTCATGCCCTCCTGCTCGACCTCCACGACGTGGATGTACTGGGCGAGGTTGGCGAAGTAGACCGTGCCCTGGCCGGAGCAGCGCATGAGTTCGAGGCCCTCACCGGTCCGCGCCTGGGCGCGTCGCTGGCTGGGCGTCTTGTACTCGCCGTCGAAGTCGACGAGGCCCTGGTAGGCGACCATGGCGCCCTTGCGGGCGAGGATGTCGTCCGAGCCGTTCAGGGCGACCCGCAGCAGCTGCGGGTTCTGGATGACGTACCGTTCCTGGCTCTGCTGCTCGGCGTAGTTGAAAAGCGGGCTCTGCATGGTGTGTTCTCGCTCCCCCTCAGCCCCGGATCCGCAGGCGGTCGGTGCTGTCCTCGCTCGGCTGTACGACGACGATGCCCTGGCCGGAGAAGGCCATCTGGTACGCCTCGCCGCTGCCCCGTCCGATCAGGGAGGAGGCCTTGAAGCTGCGCTTGCCCTTGACCTTGAGCGCCGGCGACCAGGCGACGAGCGCGTCGGGGTCGACGTACGTCTCGTCGTCGCCCCGGCCGCAGTCGACGACGATCGGCGTGCCGCGCGAGGTCAGGGCGACCCAGCCGGTGCCGGCGATCTCGACGTTGAACAGGCCCTGGCCGGCGAACTTGGCGAGACCCTTGACCTTCTCGACGCCCCACTGGAGGTGGGCGTCGAAGGCCAGCAGGTTGGTGCCGTTGACCGACAGGGAGTCGTTGTTCAGGTTGATCACGACGACGTCCGCGCCGTAGTCGGCGAGGTAGAGCAGGCCGTCGCCGGAGCACTTCATGATGGGCGCGCCCTCGCCGGTGACCCACTGCTGGGCGACCTGGCGGGCGGCGGGCGGGTTGGGCTCGTAGGTGACGAAGCCCTCGTAGGCGACCATCGAGCCGGTGCGCGCGTAGAGGTCCTGGCCGGAGGCCATGGCCACCTTGAGCATCGCGCGGCCGTGGTTCTCCATCCGGGCCGCCATCGGGGTCGGGGCGTAGCCCGCGAGTTGCTGGTTCATTCTTCGGGCTCCCTCAGACCTCGTACGGCTGGACGACGATGAAGTTGCCGGGGGCGCCCCGGAACTGGAGGTTGACGGTCTCCCCGCTGTGTCCCGGGTACGCGTTGCGGCGGAGCCGGACCTGGCTGGAGAGGATCACCTGGGACGCGGACGACCAGGCGACGACCGCGTTGCAGTCGGCGAAGGTGGTCGGCGTGACGGGCAGGACGACCGGGACGCCGTGCGTCTTGACGACGACGGTGCCGGTGCCCTGGAACTGCATGGTGAACAGGGCGCCGCCGGGGATGCCGTGGCCCTCGATCCTCCGTACCTCGTACTGGAGGGACTCGTCGAAGGCGAGCACGTTCTCGGCGGAGACGCAGATCCCGTCGCCCTGGAGCTCGATCGGGTGCAGGTGGGCGCCTTCCTCGGCGAGGAAGACCTGGCCCCGGCCGGTGCAGCGCATCAGCTGCATCTCCTGGCCGGTGGCGTTGCCGATGATGCGGCCGGTGAATCCGGCGCCCTTGTGGCTGAAGTCGACCTTGCCCTGGTACATGACCATGCTGCCCTGGCGGGCGAGGACGGGGTTGCCGCCCATCTGCAGGTCGACCCGCATGAGCTGCTGGTTCTGCGGGGTCCAGCGGGAGCCGGTCGGGGTCTCCTTGAACGGCTGGAGCGCGGCGGCGAGGCCGGCGCCGGTGGCCGGCACGCCCTGCGGGACGCCCTGCGGGACGCCAGGCTGGCCCGGGGGCATGCCGGGAGGCGTGCCGGGCTGCTGGCCGAACTGCGGCTGTCCGTACGGCGCCGGGGCGGGCTGGCCATAGGGCGGGGCCTGGCCGGGGACCTGTCCGAACTGGGGCTGCTGCGGCTGCTGCGGCTGGCCGTACGGGGACGGCGCGGGCGCGGCCGGCGGGGCCATGGGCGCGGCCATGGTGGGGGCCGCGTGCATGGGCTGGACCGGGGCCTGCGGCGCCTGAGCGGGCGCGGGCGCGGCGGGCGCGCCGAACGCCGGCGGGGCCGCGGCCTGCGGCGGCGGGGCGAACCCGGGGGCCGCTCCCTGCGGTGCCTGGGCCGCGGGCTGCTCCTCGGCGACCTCTCCGCCGAAGTTCTTCAGCAGCGCTTCGAGTCCGCCGTCGAAGCCCTGGCCGATGGCGGCGAACCGCCAGACGTCCTTGAGGTAGAAGTCGCCGAGCATCACGGCGCGCTCGGTGGAGAACTCGGCTCCGTCGAACGGGTAGCGGACGACCTCCTCACCGCCCGCCACGATCCGGATGTAGCCGGGGCCGATCTGCGACATCTGGCCGGCACCGTCGATGGTCGCGGTGAACGACAGCTTGTGGATGTTCGCCGGAATGCGGTCCAGCGTGACGCGGAACGACTCGGTGTCACCCGACTGCGCGCCGAGCAGCTGAACGGACTCTTCCGGCGACTTCGGCTGGTTGAAGAAGATGAAGTACCGGTCGTCCGACAACTGCTCGTTGGCGTCGAGGCCGAAACAGCTGATGTCGAAGGTCAGTCCGGGCGCGGAGATCTGCACCCCGACGTACAGATCCGTCCCCGGTGTCAGATCACTGATCTTGGCCTTGTGGCCGCGTTGGAATTCCCTGGCCATGCGTAACGACCGTCCCCCATCCCGAATGTGAATGCGTCGCGCCAGGCTAACGGCTACGCGTGACATTGAGCCAAGCTGGTACGCATTCGGTACAGGATTGACGAGCGGGGCGAGTGGGTGTGCTACTCCTCGCGCGCGGCGGGCAGATGCGGCAGCCGGTCCGCCGCGACCACGCCTTCCAGGTATCCGCGGGCCCGTTCGGTGCGCGGGTACGCCTCCAGGAGCCGCCAGAAGCGGGGGCCGTGGCCCGGCACGAGGAGATGGGCCAGCTCGTGCACGAGGACGTAGTCGACGACGTACTCGGGCATGCCCTGCAGCCGGTGCGAGAGACGGATGCTGCCTTCCGAGGGGGTGCAGGAGCCCCAGCGGGTGTTCTGATTGGTCACCCAGCGCACGGACGTCGGCCGTGCCCGGCCCGAGAAGTACTGCTCGGACAGGCGCTCGGCGCGCTCGGTCAGATCGCTGTCGCCGAGGAGCCGCTTGCTCTCCTGGGCGGCCAGTTTGTCCAGCATGACCGTCACCCAGCGCTGCTCCTCCGCCTCGGACATCCGGGCGGGGATGAGCACGATCGTCCGGTCGCCCTCGCGGTAGGCGGAGACGGTTCTCCTCCGCCGGGAGCTTCTGCGGACCTCGACCGCACTCGTCCCCGAACCGAGGGGCGGATGGCTTGTCACGCTGCGCTGTGGGTCGGCGGGCACGGCCCCGACGTTACCCGCTGTCAGCACGGGAAGTCCCGCCTCCGGACGGTTCGGCCGCGTTCCCGTCACACCGCGCACCATTTGAATGATTAATACCCCGCCCCTGTGGACAACTTTCCGCGTCCGGTTCGACTCCGGGGCAATCTGATGTCGGCCGGGGGAACGGCCGAAGACGAAGAGGAAGTTCGATCAAGATCACGGGGGCGGAAATGCATCCGATGCTGAAACCGGCGCTGCGGCGCGCCTGGCGGAATCTGCAGAGCGTGCAGTTCGGGGCCACTCCCGCGCACGCGGTGGTGCTGGGCCCGGTCGACACGGCCACCGGCAGCCTGCTGGGCCTGCTCGACGGCACTCGCGGCATGGACCGGCTGCGGGGCGAGGCCCGCGCGCTGGGACTGCCGGACGGTGTGCTGGAGCAGCTGCTCGGGCGACTCGCGGAGGCGGGGCTGATCGCGGACGGTTCGGCCGGCCGGCCCGGGAAGGCCGGCGGCGCCACCCCGGCGGACCGCTCGCTCGACCCCCTCCGCGCCGATCTGGCCTCACTCTCCGTGATCAAGCGGGAGCCGGGCGGGGCGTTGCGGACGCTGACCGCCCGGCGCGCCCTGCGCGTCCAGGTCCGGGGCGCGGGGCGGGTCGGCGCGGCCGTCGCCGCCCTGCTCTCGGCGTCCGGAGTGGGCCGGGTGGAGGTGCTGGACTCCGGGTCGGTGGAGCCGTGGGAGGTGTCGCCCGGCGGACTGCCGGCCGAGGCCGTCGGCGAGCGGCGGGCGGTGGCGGCGCGCGGGCTCGTGACGCGGTCGGCCCCGGGCGGCCGCTCACCGCGCGCGGCGCGGGGCGAGCCGGGTGGGAGCGGGGCCGAGCCCGGGCTCTCTCTCGTGGTGGTGACCCCCAGGGACGGCCTCGGCGCCCACCTCCCCGATCCCGTGCCCGCCGAGGGCTGGATCACCACCGGCACTCCCCATCTCTACGCGGGGGTACTGGAGGCCACGGGGGTGGTCGGGCCGCTGGTGCTGCCGGGCGGCACGGCCTGCGCGCGGTGCGTACAGGAGACGCGGACGGACCGGGAGCCGGTGTGGCCCCGGATGCTGGCGCAGTGGCGTTCGGGCGCGCCCCACGCGCTGCCGGCCTGTGATCTGGGGCTCGCGACGGCCGTCGCCGGCTTGGCCGCGGCCCACGCCCTGGCCTTCCTGGACGGCGAGTTGCCCGCCAGCACGGGAGCCCGCCTGACGTGCTCGCTGCCGCTCCTGGAGTGGCGGGTGGAGCGGCTGGGACCGCACCCGACGTGTCCGTGCGGAGCCGCACGTGACGGAGAGGGGGAGCGCGCGTCGGGGGCCTCGACGCCGCACGACACAATGGCGGGGTAACCGCCCTGCGCGGCACGCGAATCTGGGATTTGGAGGGGCTTATGTCTGATCTTCCCCGGAAGGCGGTCACCCGGACCGCCAGGTTGGCCGCGTTGCCCCTGGGCTTCGCGGGGCGGGCGACCTGGGGCCTGGGCAAGCGGATCGGCGGCAAGTCCGCCGAGATCGTCGCCCGCGAACTGCAACAGCGCACGGCCGAGCAGCTGTTCAAGGTGCTCGGGGAACTCAAGGGCGGGGCGATGAAGTTCGGGCAGGCCCTGTCCGTCTTCGAGTCGGCGCTGCCGGAGGAGGTGGCGGGTCCCTACCGGGCGGCGCTCACCAAGCTCCAGGAGGCGGCGCCCCCGATGCCGACGCGCACGGTGCACCAGGTGCTGGAGGAGCGGCTCGGCGAGGAGTGGCGCGAGCTGTTCCTGGAGTTCGAGGACAAGCCCGCCGCGGCGGCCTCCATCGGCCAGGTGCACCGGGCCGTGTGGCACGACGGCCGTGAGGTGGCGGTGAAGGTGCAGTACCCCGGGGCGGGTGAGGCGCTGCTGTCGGATCTGACACAGCTGAGCCGGTTCGCCCGGCTGCTGGGCCCGCTGATCCCCGGCATGGACATCAAGCCGCTCATCACCGAACTGCGCGACCGCGTCTCGGAGGAGCTGGACTACGGTCTGGAGGCCCAGGCCCAGCGGGAGCATGCCGAGGAGTTCGCGGGCGATCCGGATGTGGTGGTGCCTCAGGTCGTGCACCAGAGCGAGCAGGTCCTGGTGACGGAGTGGATCGACGGCATCCCGCTCTCCGAGGTGATCGCGGACGGCACCGAGGAGCAGCGGAACCGGGCCGGCCAGCTGCTGGCGCGCTTCCTCTTCTCCGGCCCGGCCCGCACGGGGCTGTTGCACGCCGATCCGCACCCGGGCAACTTCCGGCTGCTCCCGCCCGCCGATGAGGAGGAGGGGCCGGACGGCTGGCGGCTCGGAGTGCTGGACTTCGGCACCGTGGACCGCCTGCCGGGCGGGCTGCCGGAGACGATCGGCACCTGTCTGCGGCTGACCCTGGAGGGCGACGCGGAGACGGTCTACGAGCTGCTCCGCGAGGAGGGCTTCGTGAAGGAGTCCATCGCCCTCGACCCGGACGCGGTGCTGGAGTACCTGCTGCCGATCATCGAGCCGGCCGAGGCCGAGGTGTTCGGGTTCACCCGGGGATGGGTGAGGACGCAGGCGGGCCGGATCGCCGACCCCCGCTCCCCCGCGCACCAGCTGGGCAAGCAGTTGAACCTGCCGCCGTCCTATCTGCTCATACACCGTGTGACGTTGAGCACCATCGGCGTCCTGTGCCAGCTGAACGCGAAGGTGCGCTTGCGGGACGAGCTGGAGGAGTGGCTTCCGGGCTTCGTCGCGCCCGAGTGAGCGGGGCGGGCAGAGCCCGCCGGGCCGGCCGTCACCACCAGGAGGAGTCGAGCCGGCCCTCGATGGACCGGATGTTCTCGCGGGCGCAGGTCTCGCAGAGGTAGCGGCGGACGCCGTTCTCCACCGAGCAGGTCCATGTCAGTGGAAGCTCCTCGGCGGTCTTGCCGCAGCGGGCGCAGACGAGGGGCTCCTTGACGGGCGGCGAGTCGTTCACCCTCCCGACGATAGTCCGGCGGTGCCCGGGGCGCTCCGCAACGCACCGCGGGGGGGGGGGCGGGGGGGGCCGCCCCCCCGGGGGGTCTGTGGCGGCCGGGGGTACCGCCCGGGGGAGCGCGCGCGGGGGGGCGCCGGAGCGGC
>NZ_JBEZNW010000040.1:0-68167 GCF_040653355.1 Streptomyces sp. NPDC047971
ACGAAGTACGCCGCGGCGCCGGCCGGGACGAGCAGGATCGCGGTGGCGAACACGGTCCAGTCGCGGCCGCCGAAGCGGGTGACGGCGTAGCTGTAGGGCAGCCTCAGCAACGACCCGACGACGGTGGGGACGGCGACCAGCAGGAACTTCTCTCCGGGGTCGAAGTCGAAGCCGATGTCGGGGGTCATGAAGAGGACGAGGACGGACCACAGGGTCCACACCGAGAACCCGACGTGTTCCGAGAGGACGGACAGGACGAGGTTGCGACGGGCGATGCGACGGCCGCCCGCCCGCCAGGCGTCCTCGTCCTCGGGGTTCCAGCCGGTGAGCCAGTGGTGTCGCTTTTTCGCTGCTTCGGCCATGGCGTGCTCCAGGTGTGTGGAAGGCTCGTGGGCAAGGGCCGGGCCCCGGCGAATGGTCGTCGCCGGGGCCCGGTCCGTCCGGCTGCGGGGCCGCCTGGATCAGAAGTCGAGGTCGAGCGCCTTGACCTTGTCCCGCTCGCGGTCCGGGTGGCTGTCGGAGAACACGAAGCAGCGGGTGTTCTTGAGCTTGTCGTTCTCGACCTTGGCGGTGGAGAAGATCACCACGGGTACGCGCTCGCCCTTGTTGAGGAAGTCGGCGCGGAAGTCGATGATCGGCGCGTCCTCCCCCCAGCGGCCGAGGAAGTCCTCCACGACCTCCTGGTCGGCGTAGATGTGCCGGATGTGGTGGCCGACGTAGCCGTCCGGCCGCTCGGTCGCGCCGACGATCGCGATGTCCTTCCAGTTGGCGTGGGCGACGGTGCCGTCCTCCTCGATGAGGTGAATGGCCACCGGGCAGTTGTCGTAGTAGCTCTCGATGAACGGGACCGCTTCCTCGCCCACCGGCCGGTACGACGCGTCGGGGCGGTCGACCTCGGCGATCCAGGCGACCGCGGTGGTGTCGCCCTCGCCGGCTCGCGGGGAGGGCGTCGGGTGCGAGGTCACCGGCCGCAGGGCCCAGAAGCCGTAGGTGGCTCCGTCGACCTCGCCGAAGCCGACGTTGGCGTATCCGGCGGGGAAGCGCGGGTGGGCGAAGGTCGTCTCGATGTTCTCGACCGGCCGGCCCGCGGCCAGCAGGGCGGCGTGGTCGTCGATGCCGAGGGCGCCGGGGAGCTTGGCGCCGGTGGCGGAGTGCTCCGCGAGGAGCTCGGTGGCGGCCTTGTTCGCGAGGACCACGACGCCCTCGGCGTCGGTGACGAGCATGCCCGGCGAGGCCCAGTTGAAGAGGTCGAGGAGCTGCTCGGAGGAGGGGTGCTGTGCCATGGTGATCATGCCTTTCGTGGGATCAGAGAACCTTGCGGCTGTAGTTGAAGACCTGGCCCGTGGGGCCGTTGGAGGGGAAGGCGGCGATCGTGACGATCCACTCCGCGACGGTGCGCGGCGACTTGAGCCAGTCGGTGCCGAAGCCCTCGTTGATGGCGCGGATGATCTGGTCGCTCGCCTCGCCGTCGAGACCCGCCATCGTCATGGCGGTGGCCACGGGACCGGGTCGGACCTCGTTCGCCACGACACCGTCGTCGGCGAACTCGACGGAGCACGCCCGCATGAGCGTGGTCATGGCGGCCTTGCTCGCCGCGTACGCCCAGCGTTCCGGCTTGTAGCCGTTGGCCAGGCTGGCCCCGACGAAGGTCAGGGACCCGCCGCCGCCCTGCTTGAGCAGTCCGGCGGTCGCCTGGACGAGGGTGAGGGCGGTGTGCACGTTGTTCTCGTACGCTTCGGCCGCCACGCCCCAGTCGAGCGTGGGCAGGCCGTCCGGGTCGGGTGAGACGCCGGCGTTGAGGACGACGGCGTGCACACCGTCCCGGGTGGTCGCGGCGGCGGACGCGAGGGCGGCTCGTACGGCCTCGTCGTCGCGCAGGTCCGCCACCAGGTCCACGTACCCGTCCTCGGCGGCCAGGGCGGGGTTGCCGCGCCGGGAGAGGCCGATGACGGTGTACGCGCGGCGCAGGAACTCGGCCGCCACGGCGGCGCCGATGCCGGACGAGGTGCCCGACACCACCGCGACCCGGGAAGCCCCGGAGGCCATCAGGCCGCCTGGAAGACGGTCGTGTCGATGGCCTTCAGCGTGCGCATCGACGCGATGGTGATGACGCCGGGGTCCAGCTTCCGGCCGTGGATGCGCTCCACCTCGATCACCATCTGCACGAACTGGAGGCTGGTGACGGTGCCCGATTCGATGAGGTCCGTGTCGTCCTGGATCCGGACCGGCCCATCGTGCAGGTTCTCGAGCCAGGTCCGCAGCACGGATATCTTGCTGTCCACGTGTCTTCTTCCTCTCTTCTCTCTTACTTCGCTGTGAACCGCACCGCGAACGCGCTGGGGTGGGAGAACGACTGGCTCGCCGCCCTTCTGCGGTCGCGGGTGACGGCGATGTCCGCGCAGCGTTCGACGAGGTCCGCCACCAGCAGCGAGAACTCGGTCTTGGCGAGCAGCGCCCCGGGGCACGCGTGTGCACCGACGGCGAAGGGGATCGAGCCCTTTCGGCTCCTGCTGAGGTCGAACCGGTCCGGGTGGGCGAAGACCCGCGGGTCCCGGTTGGCTCCGGCGATGGACGCGAGGACGGCCGAGTGGCGCGGTATCCGTACGCCGCCCAGGGCGAGGTCCTCGCTCGCGAACCGGACGATGGTCTGCACGGGCGGGTAGAGCCGGAGCGCCTCTTCGACGAAGTCGTCCCGGACCGCGGGATCGTGGAGCTCGTCGAGGCCGAACAGGCCGCGGCCCATGCAGTAGACCAGCGAGGTGATGAAGGCGCTGCTGGTCTCGGTGCCCGCCAGGAAGAACAGCAGGGCGGTGGAGCGTACTTCGGCGTCCGTCAGGGAGATGCCCCTGCGGTCGCGGGTCTGCTCGATGGTCTCCAGCAGCGACCGGCCGTCGCCCCGGCCGGCGGTGCGCTGCTCCTCGATCAGCCGCAGCAGTTCGTCGACGTTGGTGTGCGTCTGCTCGGTCTCCTCGGTGGGGTAGTCGAGGAGCCGGGCGAGGGGGCGGGTCAGGGTGTGGAACCGGTCCTCGAGCGCCGGGTCGATCCCGAGGATCGTGCACACGATCCCGTAGGGCACCTTGTGGGCGTGGGTGGCGTGGAAGTCGTCGCACTCCGAGTCGAGGACGGAATCCACGAGGGCTTCGACGAGGCCGGGCATGAGGGTCCGCTTGTAGGCGTCGACGCGCCCGGCGGACAGGATCGGGGCCAGCAGGGCCCGGAAGGCGCGGTGCTCCGCGCCGTCCGCGTCCAGGACGTTGGGCCCGAAGGCCCGCGCGCTGGCCTTGAGCGGGTGCTCGGCCACGATGTCCGGATGGGCGAGGGCCTCCTGCACCGTCCTGTTGCCGGTCACGGCGAACACTCCGCCGTCGAGACGGTGGACGTCCGCGTCCGCGGGCAGTGTCCGGTACCAGTACGGCCGCGCCAGCAGGCCGACGGGATCCGCCGCCGTCGCTACGCCGGGCATGTGAGGGTCCCTCCGGCACCGAGGGCCGCGATGCCGGCCAGGATGCGCATGGCGGCGAGCCATTCGGAGTTCGTCAGGCCCATCGAGCCGGGCTCGGTGTAGTGGGCGGTGAGAGTGCCGGTGCGGCCGTCGGGCAGGCGGATCGCGCCGTGGAACCGAGCGGTGCGGGAGGCGTCGCCCTCGCTTTCGAGGGCGAGGTCACCGAAGGCGAGGGTGACGTCGTCGGTGAAGTTGCGCCTGATGAGTTCGTGGGCGAGCCTCAGGCGTTCGGCGGGATCGGGTTCGGCCGCGTACCGGTCGAGGAGGGCGTTGGCCGCTTCCAGGACCTGTTCGACGCGGCGCTTGCCCTGGATGGAGTCGAGCGCGAGGGAGAACCGCGCTTCGGTAGGGCTGTGCGTCTTCACGGATGTACTTCCTTGCCTGCGCGCGGAGTACCGCGCACGGTGGAGGTGCGGAGGAAGAAACGTTCATTCAGGCCGTCGTCTCCGGCCTTTTCTCAGGCCGACTTCTCAGGCCGACGACTGCTCAGGCCGTCTTCTAGGGCCGGGGGCCGTGCCTCGGACGGTTCCGTCCGGCCGTTCTCTCGGACAGTTCCGTCCGGCCGTTCTCTCGGACAGTTCCGTCCGGCCGTTCTCTCGGGCAGTTCCGTCCGGCCGTTCTCTCGGACGGTGCCGTCAGGCCGCTCTCGGCGACCTTTCCCGGCGGTCGTTCTCTCGGACAGTTCCGTCCGGCCGTTCTCTCGGACGGTGCCGTCAGGCCGCTCTCTGCGACCTTTCCCGGCGGTCGTTCTCTCGGCGGTGGTGGTCGGCGTCGTTCTCGGCGCCCTTCCCAACGGTCGTTCTCGGCGGTCGTTCTCGGCAGCCGTTGTCGGCGGTCGTGCTCTCAGGCCGTTCCCTCCGGCCGGTCCGTCAGTCGGAGTAGCCGAAGTGTGCCGAGAGCCGCCGCTTGTCGATCTTCGTGTTGTCCAGCAGCGGCATGGCGGACACGAAGTGCACCGCGGCGGGCACCATGTAGGAGGGCAGGGTGGCACGGAGCCTGCTGCGCATCTCCGCTTCCGACGCGACCGTCTCGGGCTTCTCGGCGAACAGGACGAGGCGCCTGCCACCGTCGCGGTCCCGCGGCGCGATGACGACCGACCGCGTACTGCCCAGCGCGAGGGCGGCCGCCTCGATCTCCGCCGGTTCGACGCGGTGTCCCGCGACCTTGATCTGGGCGTCCTCGCGCCCCGAGAAGTGGAGGACGCCCGCGGCGTCCAGCCGGCCCCGGTCTCCCGTCAGATAGACCCGGCGCACCCGGCCGTCGACGGTGACGTCGCGGAAGGCGGCGTCCGTCAGGTCGGGCGCGTCCAGGTATCCCGCGGCGAGTCCGGTGCCGCCGATCGCGACCTCGCCCGTCTCGCCGGGCGGGACCGGCGCCCCGTCGCGGAGGATGTGCAGCTCCGTGCCGGGGACGGGCCGTCCGGCGGGGACGCCCGCGGCAGCGACGGTGTCGGCCTCGACGATCCGGTGGACCGTGGCGAAGACGCAGGACTCGACGGGACCGTATCCGTTGTACAGCTCGATGTCCGGATAGGCGGCGAGCAGCGCGCGGCAGTTGGAGGGTGAGGGCTTGTCTCCTCCGAGGAGAAGGGCGCGCAGCCCGGCCAGGCAGTCGATGTCCCCGCCGGCGATCACGTCGTACAGCGAGGGGGTCAGGAAGAGGTGGGTGGCGCCGTGGTCGGCGACATAGGAGCGGATCGCGGGCGGCAGCAGGAGATCGTCCTCGTGGACGAGTACGGTGCCTCCGCGCAGCAGCATCCCCCACAGTTCCAGGGTGAAGGCGTCCCAGGCGACGGCCGCGGCGTTGATCATGACCGGGGTGTCGCCCCAGTCCATGAAGCCCGTCGGGGTGAACAGGCGGGTGGTCGCCCGGTGGGGCGAGAGCACCGCCTTGGGAGTGCCCGTGCTGCCGGAGGTCCAGAAGACCGTCGCGGTCGCGCTCGGGTCGACGTCCGGCAGTGGCCGGGTCGGCGTCGGCGCGGCATGCGCGTCCGCGCGCAGGGCTGCCAGTTCGACGGGGACGATCCCGGCCTCGTCCAGGACCACGGCTCCGGCGGCGTCGGCGAGGACGACGGGAGGGCGCATGTCCTTCACGAAGGCGCCGACGCGGGCGGCCGGCCATCTCACATCGAGCATTCCGTACGCCGCACCGGTCATCAGAATGCCCAGAAGGGCGGCGGGGAGGTCGCGGGACCTGCGGGCCACGACGGGGACGATATCTCCCGGAACGACGCCGCGAGCCGTCAGAACGGATGAGATACGGCGCGCTTCGGTGAATAGTTCCGCATAGGTCACCCGCCCTTCAGAGGAAATGATTGCATCCCTCTCGGGTAATTCTCGTGCCAACCTCCCCAATGCGCCATGAATGGTTTCTTCGGTATTAGTTTCGCCGTACACGCTGCTCGTCATGAACTCCCCCGTAGAAAATCACAGAGATTTCTCCGACACGGCGGGGGAGCTCAGTCATAGATCATCGACGAGGGAACGAGGGAGCCCGGGGCGAGGTCGAGGCGGGGCGGCGCGGAGAACTCCAGGAGAACCGCCCCCTCCTCGCCGACGAACGTGGCGGTGTGACGCTTCCGCGAGGGGATGTAGGCGACGTCGCCGGCGTTGAGCTCGTACTCGGTCCCCTCGCAGACGAAGCGGATCGAGCCCTCGGTGACCACCACCCACTGCTCGTTCTCGTGCCAGTGCGGCGGCAGGTTCAGGTCGCCGGACCGGTCGGCGACGACCCTGAGGCAGGACATCTCCTGCCCGAAGGCGAAGCGGCGCGCCAGCGCGATCCCCTCGGCCTTCAGCTCCTCGTGGTCTTCCCAGTTGATCTTCATTTCTCTCTCCTCGTCTACGTTCGGGCCTCGCGGCCCTTCATGCGGAATTCGGAAGGAATGGAAATTTCAACGGGCTCGCTTATCGAAGCCGAATCCAACAGTACGTGACCTTGAAATGCCGTTCAATGCCGTTTCAGATGATGGGATGACTGCAAAGAGACGTTCAAGTTCCGCAGACGACATTTCAAAGCAGGATTACCTACCTGGGACCTGGGGTACCGGCGGGAATATCTGTCAAGTTGGGCGCATCCTTTTCCGAAGCCTTCCCGACGGGGTCGCGAAGGCGGAACGCCAGCAGTACGGGCACGACGAACAGGCCGAGGAGCGCGTAGAAGGCCGCCCGCAGGCCGCTCGTGTCCGCGAGCCACCCGAACAGCGGCGAACAGAGCCCGCCGGCCGCCATGGCCAGGCCCAGGGTCAGCCCGCTGGCCGTGCCGGGCCGGCTGGGCAGGTAGTCCTGAGCGAGCGTCACCTGGGCCGCGAACGGAAGGAACATCGCGGCACCGAACAGGACCGTGCTCACCGTCAGGACCCAGAAGGACGGCGCCCAGGCGATGCCCGCGAGGGTGGGCATCGCCAGCAGATAGCCGAGCCGCACGGCCCCCATCCGGCCGTACCGGTCGCCGATCCAGCCGCCGAGCAGCGTCCCCACGGCGCCCGCCGCCGTGTATCCGGTGAGCACGGCCGCGCCCGCCGCGCCCGACTGGCCCAGCTCGCGCTGCGCGTACAGGGAGACGAGCGAGGTGACGGTGACGAAGGGGACGGACCAGCCGAGGATGACGACCACCAGGTGCGAGAAGCGCCGCCAGTCGTCCGCCCGGGCGGGTCCATCCGGTGCCGCCGCGGCCCGCGCGCCCGGCGGCGCCGGGGTCGCGGTCCGCAGTCGCCGGCGCGCCCTGCCCGCTTGGAGGAGCCACAGGACCGCCATGACAACGGCCGGGACGGCCAGCAGAGGGCTCGCGGGGAAGCCGAGCGCCCCGATGACCCAGGTGACGAACGCCGGGGCGAGGGAGCCCCCGACGGTCCCGCCGACCGAGAACACGCTCATGGCCTTCTGCGAGGAACCCCCGGCCAGTCTCGCCTGGCTCGTCGCCGGCGGGTGGTAGGCGGCGATGCCCACTCCCGCCAGCGCGACGAACACCCAGGTGGCGAGGTAGCCGGTGGACAGGGCCGCCGCGACCACGCCGAACGCGGCCGTCAGGAACCCGGCCGGCACCAGCCAGGTGCGCGGCCGGCGATCCGACAGCACACCGAAGACGGGCTGGAACAGGCTGGAGACCCCGCTTGCGGCGAACGCCAGGCCGGAGACGGCGGCATAGCTGTAGTGCCGCTCCGTCATCAGGAACGGCAGCATCGCCGGGATGGCCCCCTGGTACAGGTCGTTGACCGTGTGCGTGCCGGTCAGGAAGGCGAGCTGGCCCTTTTTCATCGTGAAACGTCCGGTTCCGTTCTTCAGATGCCGACATATGACCTCAGCTACTCAGGTCCTCTGAGGTGTCACCTTAGCGATCACCCGTGCGGAAGGAAACCCGCCTCCTCGCACGGGTGTTGAGGCGAGCGCCCGCCCTCGGGACAAGACCCGCCGCGCGGTCGACGAGGGCAGAGGACGCGCTCGCCCCGGCCTGCGGGCCGGGCGGTGGCCGCCGCCCGACCCGCGTTCACCCGACGGCGGCCGGGTGCCTCGTCCGTACGCTCCACCGGCCGTCCCGCCGGTCGAGCCGGACCGGATGGTCGAAGCAGGCACTGACCAGATCACCGGTCAGGACCTCCTCGACCCGTCCGGCGGCCAGGCACCTCCCGCCCCGCAGCAGCATCGCGTGCGTCGTCCCGGGCGGAAGCTCCTCCAGGTGGTGCGTGACCAGAACCGATGCCAGTTCGGGGTGGGTCAGGCCGAGTGCGCCCAGCCGGTCGATCAGCTGCTCCCGGCCCGCGACGTCGAGCCCGGTGGCGGGCTCGTCGAGCAGGAGCAGCCGGGGACTGGGCATCAGCGCGCGGGCGATGAGCGCCCGGGTCCGCTGCCCCTGGGACAGCACGGGCCAGCGCGCCTCCCGCCGGTCCCCCAGGCCGAGCAGCCCGATGAGCTCCTCGGCCCTGGCGGCCTCGTCTCCGGTCGGGGACCACCGCGGCACCCGCTCGACGCTGTTCGTCAGGCCGGTCAGCACCACGTCCCGCACCGTCAGGGGCGAGCGCAGCGGATGCCGGGGGTCCACATGCCCCACGCGCGAACGCAGTCGACGCATGTCCACCCGGCCCAGCCGCTCCCCCAGCACCTCGACCGTCCCCCGAGTGGGGTGTGCGAGCGCCCCCAGGAGGGAGAGCAGCGTGCTCTTGCCCGCGCCGTTGGAGCCGAGGAGCGCCCAGTGCTCGCCGGGGCGCACGGCCAGGGACAGGCGGTGCAGGATGGGGTCGCCGTCGCGGACGAAGTCCACGCCGGTGACGCGGAGTACGGGCGCCTCGCTCACGGCCGCGCGGCCCACGCGCGGTTGACCGCGGCCATGACGGCGTGCACCGAGGCGGCGAGGATGGAGGTGTCCCAGCCCGCTCCCCAGACGCCGGCGCCCTCGACCCGGCACTCGGCGTAGGCCACGGCGGGGCTTCCGGGGCCGACGGCGGTGGCGTGTTCCGCGTAGGTGAGGATGTCGACGTCGATCCCCGCGGCGCCCAGGGCGTCGGTGAGCGCCGACAGCGGGCCGTTGCCCGTTCCCCGGAGGGTGTGCTCGGCGCCGCCCACGGACAGGGTGCACAGGATCTCGTGCTCGGCGGGGCCCGTCTGCGCGGTCTGCCAGGAGGCCAGCGTGACCGGCCCGTCCTGGGCGGGTGCGATGTAGGTGCGGTGGAACAGCTCCCACAGGTCCTTGTGGGAGAGCTCGAGCCCGCTGGTGTCGGTGACCTGCTGCACCGTACGGGAGAAGTCCGGGCGCATCGCCTTCGGCAGGTCCAGGCCGTGGTGCGCCTGGAGCAGGTGGGCGATGCCGCCCTTGCCCGACTGCGAGTTGATCCGGATGACCTCCTCGTAGGTACGGCCGACGTCGCCCGGGTCGATGGGCAGGTACGGCACGGCCCACGGCGCCCGCTCGGCCGGTACGCCCAGGTCACGGGCCTGCCGGGCGTGGTGGGCCATGCCCTTGGAGATGGCGTCCTGGTGCGTGCCCGAGAAGGCCGTGTGCACCAGTTCGCCGCCGTAGGGGTGGCGGGGGTGGACCGGCAGTCGGGTGCAGTGCTCGACCACCTCGCGTACGGCGTCGATGTCGGAGAAGTCCACCATCGGGTTGACGCCCTGCGCGTAGAGGTTCAGCGCCAGCGTGACCAGGTCGACGTTGCCGGTCCGTTCGCCGTTGCCGAACAGGCACCCCTCGACGCGCTGCGCGCCGGCCAGGACGGCCAGTTCGGCGCAGGCGACGCCGGTGCCGCGGTCGTTGTGCGGATGCACGGAGAGGATGACCGACTCGCGGCGCGCGAGGTGGCGGTGCATGTATTCGATCTGGTCGGCGTACACGTTCGGGGTCGCGATCTCCACCGTCGCCGGCAGGTTGTGGACGACCGGCCGGTCGGGGCTCGCCTCCCACAGCTCCGTGAGCCCGTTGCAGACCTCCAGGACGTAGTCCGGCTCCGTGAGGTTGAAGACCTCCGGGGAGAACTCGAAGCGGATGTCCGCCCCGCGCCGCTCCTCGGCGCGCCGCATCAGATACGTGGCGGCCTCCCGGATGAGCGCGTGCAGCTCGTCGCGGGTCCGGCCCAGGACCACGTCGCGCCAGGTGGGCGCGGTGGCGGTGTACAGGTGGACCAGGGTGTGGGGCAGTCCTTCGACGGAGGCGACGGTCCGGTCGATCAGGTCCTGCCGGGCGGCGGTGAAGACGGAGATGGTGACGTCGTCGGGGACCGCGCCGCTCTCGGCGAGGTGGCGGACGAAGTCGAAGTCGGTCTGGCTCGCGGACGGGTAGCCGACCTCGATCTCCTTGAACCCCATGGCGCACAGCAGGTCGAACATCCGGCGCTTGCGGGCGATGTCCATCGGCTCGGCGAGCGCCTGGTTGCCGTCGCGCAGGTCGACCGGGACCCAGAGCGGGGCCTGCACGAATTGCCGGGACGGCCAGGACCGGTCCTGGAGGGGCAGGGCGACCCGCTCGTGCGCGGATCGGTAGCGCTCGTGCGGCATCGCGCTCGGCCGCTGCGGATTCCAGGAGGGTGCGCCCGTGGGAACGGCACCCGAGGGCGTGCGCAGCGTGGGGAAGGTCGCGCTTCGCGGGGATTCCATGACTCTGAACTTCCTTCGGTCGACCATCGGTTGACCGGCGCAGAACGGCCCCGCTGCGGGGTGCCGGTCAGGTCAGACCCCGCAGCGGCAGCCGAGAAGAAGGGCACGCAGCGTCATGGCCGGTACACTAACCACAGCTCAGCTCCTCAGACAACCCGATAGGTGAAGAACATGCCACTTGGCGCCCTCCGCCCCAGCCCTCTGGTGGAACAGGCCACGCAGCACCTGCGCGACCAGATCACAGGAGGCCACTGGCCGGTCGGCACCAAGCTGCCCGCCGAGACCGCCCTGGCCAAGACGCTCGGAGTCGGCCGCTCCACCGTCCGGGAGGCCCTGCGCGCACTGGCGGGAGCGGGCCTCGTGCAGGCCCGCCAGGGCTCCGGCGTGTTCGTCGTCGCCACCGAACCGGCCGAGGACTGGCCGACCCGGCTGCGCCAGGCCGCCATCACCGACATCTACGAAGTCCGGATGCTCATCGAGGTCGAGGCCGCTCAACTCGCCGCGCAGCGCCGTACCGAGGACGACCTCACCGTGATCGACGCGGCTCTGGCACGCCGTCGCGAGGCCGCGGGCGGCGACACCATCGGCTTCGTCGACGCCGACATCGCCCTGCACGCGGCGGTCGTGGCCGCAGCGCACAACCCCGTACTCACCGGCCTGTTCACCGAGTTCGTGCCCGTGCTCCGCCAGGCCCTCGTCGATCTGGTGGAGCTGCTCGGTCTGCGCTCCGACGAGCCGAACCATGGCGACGTCGGCCACGCCGCCCTGGTGGACGCCATCGCGCAGTCGGATGCCGAGGCCGCGGGCACCATCCTGCGGGACGAGCTGAACCAGACGCTCGCCCAGCTCCGCAGCATCTGACGAACGCCCCTGCCGCCGACGGAAGGCCCACCGGCATGCCGGACGCCCTGCCCTGGATACGTCCCTATCCGTCCTCCGAATCCTCCGGCCGGCCGGCCCGGGCAGGGCGACGCTGGAGAGTCCTGTTCTTCCCCCATGCCGGAAGCTCCAGCGGCTCCTACGAGCGGCTCGCCTCCTCACTGTCCGGCGAGGCCGACACGGCCTGCGTCCAGTACCCGGGCCGGGCGGAACGGGAGCGGGAGCCGTTCTTCACGGACCTCCATCGGGTGGCGGACGAGGTGGCCACGGCCTTCACCCGCTGGCGCGGTGGCGACCCGGTCCTGCTCTTCGGCCACAGCCTCGGCGCGGCGGTGGCCTACGAGGTCGTCCGACGGACGGCGGACCAGGGCCGACTGGTCCTCGCCGTCTCCGGGCACCCCGCCCCGTCGCGCCTCCCCCACGACCGGCCGACCGTCTCGGACGATCAAGTGGCACGACTGGTCGGGGAGTTGGGCGGTGCCGATGCGGAGTTTCTGGAACATCCGCTGCTGCGCCGGCTGTTCCTTCCCGTGATCCGAGCCGACCTTACGGCGCACGCCCGCTACCGACCCGGCGCGGGCGCGGATGTGCGCTGCCCCGTCGTCGCCCTGATGGGAGACCGCGACCCGCTCACGAACCCGGCGGACGTGTATGCCTGGCAGGACCACACTCGCGCCGCGCTCCGAGTCCACACGCTCGCCGGAGGGCACTTCTTCGCCACGGAGCACCCCGAGGAGGTGGCGGACATCTTGCGCCTCGCCATGCACCTCCCGACGACACCGTGCCTCCGTCCGGCGCGCGGGAACGCGGACGGGGTGTTTCCGGGGCAGTGGTGGCACCTCGCGTGACCGGTGGCTGAAGTCCCTTCTCCCGTTGCCGATGCGCGCTGCGGGGAGACCGTCAGGCGCCGACTGTGGCGGTGGCCTCGACGGCTGCGGCCAGCTGGGACCGAAGTGTTCCCGCGTCGGGACGGAGGGAGCCGCTGAAGGCGGCGGAGCCGATGGTGAAGGCGTCGGTACCGGCGTCGGCCAGGGCCTGTATCTGAGCGGCCGTCGTGATGCTCCCGGCGACGACGAGTCGCCCGGTGGTGGCGGCCCGGGCGGCCCGGACGAGGGCGAGCGGGTCGGCTTCCGTCGCTCGGTAGGCAAGCAGGTCCACGCCCGCGCAGCCCGCCGCCTCGGCTCGGCGGCAGTCGTCGGCTATGCGAGCCGGGCCGCCGGCCAGGCTGGTGGGGTGACCCTGCGGTTCGCCGGCGAAGGGGAGGTACTCGATGCCGGTGCCGGAGAGCAGGGCCTGTGTCTCGTCGATCCAGGTCCCGCCCATGAGCCGGTCGACGCCGAGTTCGACCGCGGTCTTCACCGAGGCGAGGGCCTGTTCGCGCGAGGTGCTGACGACCTCCAGGTAGCTGGTGGCGCCCATGTCCGTGATCTGCCGGTGGAGGCGGGCGAGGGTGACGGGTTCGACGCCGACGTCCTTGAAGCCGATGTGGTCGATGCCGAGGTCGCGGACGGCATCGAGGACGTCGAGGCAGTCGGAGACGGTCCGGTCGTCCCGGGTGAGCATGAAGATGAAGTCCACGGCGAAGGTCCTCCGGGTCGAGATGGGCCGGTGCGGGTGGTCGTGTGCGGGTGGTCGGTGGGTGGTCGTGCGTGGGTGGGCGGGGGGTGTGGGCGGGTGGTCGTGCGTGGGTGGTCGTGCGTGGGCAGCGCGCACCGACGGGTGCGGTCGCGACGCGTGCCGGTCCGGGGACGGGGTGAGGCGAGGCGAGTAGGAGCGGGGGTTGGGGCTCGGTGTACGTGAGAAGGCGCGCGCAAGGTCTCCGGCCGGAGTTCGGTGCGGGCACGGGAGCTCCCGCCGGGGGCCGACGAGGGGACCCCGACTCCCGGCCGGGACGCCGGTCAGGACTCCGACCCGGGGGGCGTGGCGTGGGTGCCGGTGTGGGCGTTGGCGGGTCAGATGCCCGTCGGCGCGGGTATCGGCGGCCCGGCCGCACCCGCGCCCGAACCCGCACCCGTGCCGAACTCCGGGCCCGCTTCCGTGCCGGATTCCGCCCCCGCGAGGGCGTCGGCATGGTGGAGGGCGGTGAGCAGGCTGGTGTGGTCCGCGGTGCCCCGGCCCGCGAGGTCGAAGGCCGTGCCGTGGTCGACACTGGTCCGGACGAACGGCAGCCCGATGGTGATGTTGACGCCGTGCTCAAGCCCCAGGTACTTGACGGGTATCAGACCTTGGTCGTGGTACTGCGCGACGACGGCGTCGAACTCCCCGGAACGCGCGCGCATGAAGACCGTGTCGGCAGGCCAGGGGCCGCTGGCGTCGATGCCTTCGCGCCGGGCTGCCCGAACGGCCGGCTCGATGATGTCGAGGTCCTCGCGGCCGAAGAGCCCGCTCTCCCCCGCGTGCGGGTTGAGCGCCGCGACGGCGATACGGGGACGGGTGCCCGTCGGACCGCCGGTGAGGAGCGTACGGTGCGTCAGCCGGATGATCTCCAGCTCGCGGGCCGTGGTGAGCGCGTCGAGGGCCGTGCGCAGTGACTGGTGGACGGTGACCAGGACGACCCGCAGCTCGTCGTTGGCCATCATCATCGCGTAGTCACGCGTGCCCGAGAGCTCGGCAAGGATCTCGGTGTGCCCCGGGTAGGGCAGCCCGGCCAGCCGAAGCGCCTCCTTGTTGATGGGGGCGGTGGTGAGGGCGCGGACTTCGCCTCGGAGGGCGAGTTCGATGCCCCGGCGTACGTACCGGAAGGAAGCGGCTCCGGCGCGGGCGTCGACCGTGCCGAGAGCCAGGTCGTCGGGCAGCGTGTCCTCGGCCAGGACGTTCATGACTCCGGGGCTGTGGGTTGCCTCCGCCACGGAGCGGACGGGCCGCACGGTCACGTCGGTGCCGGTGACGCGGCAGGCCCTGGCGAGGGTGTCCGGGTCGCCGATGACGAGGGCGGTGGGGCGGCGGCGCGGGTCGGCGTATGCCTTGACGGTGATCTCCGGCCCGATGCCGTTCGGGTCGCCCATGGTGATGGCGATGGGCGGTGTCGAGAGGGATGTCGACCCCGTGGGCGTCATGAGACGGGTCCCCCTTCCATGAGGAGGCGGCGGAGGCGGTCGAGGGTTCCCTCGTCGCCGAAGCCGCCGGCTTTGATCAGGACGGGGAGGTGGGGCGCGCTGAGGAGCACCCCGCGTGCGACTCCGGGTTCGGGTTCGTCGACCAGGTCGATGCCCTCGGTCCCGAGCGCTTCGAGCACGGCCACGGCGGTCTCCCCTCCGGTGAGCACGAGTCCGTCGACCGCCCCGGCCACCACGGATTCCCGTACCGCATGGGCCAGATCTGCGGTGAGGGAGCCGCTGGGGGTACGGCGCTCGTCGGGGGTGTGGAGCACGAGGACGGGTGCGGATGCCCGCCGCACGGCGTGGACCGCCGCAGTCGGGTCGTCGGCCACGGCGACGGCGGCCACCTCGGCTCTCGTCCGCAACAGGTCCAACTGGCGCCGGGTGGCCGGGTTCGCGCTACCGACGACCACCAGGGGGCGCCGGGCGCGAGGAAGCTCGGGTCCACGAGCCTTCGGTGTGCGGGCGTGATGGCGGGCCAGTGCCGCGGCGAGGCCCGGGGAGCCGACCCAGAGCACGTCGCGAGCCCGGGGCGCCGAGGAGACGAGGAGGTCGAGCTCGCCGTCCGTGGCCGCCGAGCAGACGAACACGCCACCCTGGCCGATCAGTTCGGGCAGCTTCTCGAACTGATCCGGTTCCAGATGCTCGGCTTCCGGCAGCAGCCGTGCGAGGTCCGAGCAGCGCACCGGGTGGGCCGGGTCCCGCGCGAACTCCGTGTCGTGCACGGGAACGCCCTGCACGTGCTGGATCCCGCGGATCGTGGTCCTTCCCTCCGCGGGGAAGGCGGGCGCGACGACGACCGCACGTCGGCCCGAACCCGTGAGGGCGGCACGGATCTCGGCCGCCACATGCCCCCGCAGCGTGGAGTCGACGGTCTTGACCAGCAGCTCGGCCGTCGCGAAGGCACGCGCGGCCCGTTCGGTCCGGGTCACCGCCGCCCATTCGTCCAGCAGCCGGCTGCCGAGGTCGACGGCGACCACACCCTCCGGGGCCGCCGACCCGCCCGCTTCGAGCGCGTCCCAGCCCCCGGAACCGACATCGGTACCGGCACCGCCATCGGCACCAGCACCCTCCGTACCGGCACCACCCCCCGTACCGGCACCACCCTGGGCACCGGCACCGGCACCGGCACCGCCCTCGGTAGCCGCGTCACTCTCGGCGATGGTCAACAGGACCTTCGCCCGGTGTCCGGCCCTGCGGAAGGGCGCCGCGCCGTCGCCGGCGCTGGTGAGATCGTCCGCGAGCACGGCGATGCTCGCCACGGGATCGTCCTGGGGTCCCACCCACATGCGTCGTCCTCCTCTGCCGACCGACCGGTGACGACATCAACACTGACGCCAGGAAAGCACCTGGACAAGCGATTCCTTCTCACCCCACCTGTGACTAGATTTCACACATGCGCTGGCCCGACCTTCCTCCGCTGAACTCGCTGCTGCCCTTCGAGGCGACCGTGCGGCACGCGAGCATGACGCGAGCCGCCCAGGAGCTCCATGTCACGCACGGTGCGGTCAGCCGTCAGATCCAGAACCTGGAGAAGTCACTCGGCGTCACCCTCTTCGAGCGCGGGACCCGCTCCCTGCGTCCCACCGCGCAAGCACGCCGTCTGGCGGCCGCCGTCCGCGACGCGCTCGACCAGGTCGACACCGCCGCACGGGAGGTCTCGCGCCGGGAAAGCGGCGGTCCGCTCGCGCTGTCCTGCGAGCCCACGCTGCTCATGCGCTGGCTCATCCCCCGCCTGCCGGACCTCGCCGCCCAGGTGCCCGGTCTCACCGTGCACCTGTCGGCAGGCGGCGGGCCCGTGTCGTTCGAACGGGACACCATCGACGTCGCGCTGCGCCGCGACGACTTTCCCGTACCGCAGGAGGTGAGCCGTTCTCCGTTGTTCCTGGAGCGGATCGGTCCGGTCTGCAGTCCGGAGATGGCGGATCGGGTGACGGGCAAGGGCGGTGTCGTCGGTGTGACGATTCTGCACACGAGCACCAGGCCACGGGCGTGGGCGGACTGGCAGCGGCTGACGCGCCGACGGGTGGAGCCCTCCGAGGAGCAGACCTTCGAGCACTTCTACCTCGCTCTGCAGGCGGCCGTCGCGGGGGTGGGCGTCGCCATCGGCCCGTACGCGCTCGTCCACGACGATCTGATGCGGGGACAGCTGGTGGCGCCGTTCGGCCTGGTGGCCGACGGTACGGCCTACCACCTGCTGAGCCCTCGGCCGCCGGATCAGGACGACCGGATCGCCGGCCTGCTCAGGTGGTTGAGGAGCCAGGCGGGCGAGCTGTAGCCCCACGCTCGGCGCCTGGCTGACTGCTCGGCGGACCCTCGGTGCGCCCTCGCGGGACCCTCGGCGGGCTCTCGGAGGACCCTCGAAGCGCCCTCGACGGGCCTTCGGGGATCCTCGGCGGTCACGCCCCGACGAAGCGCTCCGCCCCCTTGCCGCCCACCCGGCCACCGGGCAGGCGCCGGCCGAAGGCCAGGAGCAGCAGATCCTGTGCGTTGCCGGTCACCGGCGCACCGCTGCCGAAGGACCAGTCGAGGTCGTCGGCGCGCAGGGCGATCCCGTCGAGGTCCGCTCCGAAGAAGCGGGCGCCTCGGGGGGTGACCCGGGCGAGGACCGTGCGCAGGCGATCCTCCGGTACGCGTCGGTCCAGGCCCAGGGCGACCGTGATGTCGAGGCCGTGGACGACGTCGTGGGCGAGCGCCATCGCGTCGCCGCCGATCGGCGGCTTCCAGGGGTGGTCGGCGTTGTCGTGGAGGGCGGCGGCCAGCTCCTCCGCCGTCAGGGCGGCCGTGTCGTGGCGCGCGAGGCGGTCGGTCATGCGGTCGAGGCTGCCCCGGGACCTGACGAGTGCGGTGGCGATGCGCGGGACGGAGTGGCGCATCGCCATGGTCATGTGGGCGGCCGCCTCTCGTACCCGCCAGCCCGCGCAGAGGCTGGGCGCGTCCCACTGCGCCTCGGTGAGGGTGGCGAGGACGGCGGCGAGCTCGCGGCGCTCGGCGGCGATGGCGTCTCTGGTTCCCGTGACGATTCCCATGACGTCAGCCTGGGATCGGGCAGACCATAAGTCCAAGACATGGTTGATCTGATTCCTAGAATCCATGGTTATGGAACTTCGCCAGCTGCGGTACTTCGTGACGGTCGTCGAGGAGGCCAATTTCACCCGGGCCGCCGCCCGCCTCCATGTGGCACAGCCGGGGGTCAGCGCGCAGATCGGGCAGCTGGAGCGGGAGCTGGGTCAGCGGCTGCTCGACCGGTCGGGGCGCGCGGTGACGCCGACGGAGGTGGGCGCCGCGGTCCTGCCGTACGCGCGGGCGGCGCTGGCCGCGTGCGAGGCGGTACGGGAGACGGTCACCGAGTTCACCGGGCTGCTGCGTGGGCGCGTGGCGATCGGGCTCGTGTCGGGTGCCGCCGTCCACGAGTTCGACATGGCCGGGCTGCTGGCCGGCTTCCACGCCTCCCATCCCGAGGTGGAGATCGCGCTCACCGAGGACACGTCGGAGCGGATGCTGGGCGCGCTACGGGCCGGCGAGCTCGACATCGCGATGGTCGGGCTGGCGGAGGAGGGGCCCCTGCCGGGGCTCACGCTGCGGCTGGTGGTCGACGAGCCGCTGGTCGTCGCGGTGGCTCCTGGCGACGTGCTGGCGCGCGAGGACGGGGAGCTGCCGGTCTCCGCGCTGCGCGGCCGGCGGCTGATCTGTCTGCCGCGCGGGACGGGGGTGCGCGGGGTGCTCGACCGCCTCTGCGGGGAGGCGGATTTCACCCCGCAGGTGGCCTTCGAGGCCGCCGCGCCGCAGCTGCTGGCGCGGCTCGCGGAACGAGGGCTGGGTGTGGCGGTGGTTCCGGGCGGTCCGGAGGAGGCGGCGGGCTCGTCGGCGCTACGGCTCCGGCCGCTCTCCGATCCACGCGCGCGTGGCCGGGTGGCCCTGGCCTGGCGCACCGGGGGTCCGTCGGCTCCCGCGGCGAGGGCCCTCCTGGAGGTCCTGCGCGAGGCCGTGCCGGTCCCGGACGGAGCGCCGACGGATTTCCGCCCCCGCCTGACCTGACCGGGGCCTGGGCGGGCGAGGGAGCGCCGTCCCCTCCGGCCCGCTCCGGCCCGGCCTGGCCAGGTCGGCACCCCAGCTGGCAGGATCGCGCCATGTTCGCGTCGCTCTCCCGTGCCGTCCGTCGTCGCCTTCTTCCGGTGTCGGCGGCGGTTGTCGTGGTGTGCGGACTGCTCGTCTGGTGGCTGGTTCCTTTCGGTACTCCCGCTCCGAGTGGGCGGGTCGCCTTCAGCACCGGGGTCCCCACGGGCGTCTACCAGCGGTACGGCGAACTGCTGCAGCAGGCCCTCGCCCGCGATCTGCCGGATGTCTCGATAACGCTCCGGAACAGCGAGGGCTCCCAGCAGAACCTCGCGCGGCTGGCATCCGGCGAGGCGGACTTCACCATCGCGACCTCCGACGCCGTGGCGCAGTACCAGCGGGACCGGAAGCCTGGCTTCGAGCAGCTGCGCGGCTGCGCGCGCCTCTACGACGACTACGTCCAGCTCGTCGTCCGCAAGGAGGCCCCCGTGCGGTCCGTCGCCGATCTGCGCGGGCTGCGGGTCGGCGTCGGCCAGGAGGGCTCCGGGGTCCGGCTCGTCGCGGACCGCGTCCTCGCGGCCGGCGGTCTCACCCCCGGTGTCGACATCAAGCCGGTGTCGGCAGGCATCGACACGATGCCCGGCCTTCTGGAGCGCGGAGAGCTGGACGCGTTCTTCTGGTCGGGCGGTCTGCCTACCCAAGCCGTCCAGGCACTCTCCGAGCGCCTTCCGGTACGGCTCGTTCCGCTGGACGCGACGCTGATCGACAACCTCCACGACGTCGGCGAGTCGAACCGCCACTACCGCTCCGCCGTGATCCCTGCCGACGCCTACGCCAACGCGCAGGACGGACAGCCGGTGGAGACGCTGGCCGTGGCGAACCTGCTGGTGACCACCGACGCGTCGGATTCGTCGCTCGTGGAGGGTTTCACCCGCACCGTGATCAGAAGCCGGGACCGGATCGGCGGCCAGGTGCACCCCGCCCAGCTGGTGGACCTGCGGACCGCGATCTACACGGAGCCCCTGGCCCTGCACGAGGGCGCCCAGCGCTACTACCGCTCCGTGAAGCCGTAGGGCACGGGCGGGGAGCCTCCCCGGGACAGCCGACGGCTCACCCCGACGGGCCAGGGCGCCCCCGGGAGCGCCTACCCCCTCACCGCCGACGGGCCACGGCGACCCCGGGACAGCCGACGGCTCAGACCCCGGAAAGCCCCCGGCACACCGCCGACGGGCCAGGGCGCCCCCGGGAGCGCCTACCCCCTCGCCGCCGACGGGCCAGGGCGACGCCGGAAGGCCCGACGGCTCAGACCCAGGGAGGCCCGACGGCTCAGACCCCGGGACAGCCGACGGCTCAGACCCCGGAAAGCCCCCGGCTCACCGCCCCTGCGGCGCCGTCCTCGGCACCGTGACCGTCACCCGCAGCCCGTGCGGCTCGTTCGGTGCGTAGGCGATCGAGCCGCCTCCCGCGGCCAGCAGGACCCGGGAGATGGACAGGCCGAGGCCCGAGCCCTTGATGTTCTGGTGGCGGTTGCTGCGCCAGAAGCGGTCGCCGACCCGTTCGAGCTCCTCGCTCGTCAGCCCCGGACCGTGGTCGGCCACCACGATCGTGCAGGTGTCCCCGCCCGACGCGACGGCGACGGTCACCTCCTCGCCCTCCGGCGTGAACTTCAGCGCGTTGTCGATCACCGCGTCCAGCGCGCTGGAGAGCGCCACCGGGTCCGCCCACGCCGTCACGGCGCGACGCTCGCCCGCGAGTCGTACGCCTCTCTCCTCCGCGAGCGGCCGCCACGCGGCCACCCGCTCGGTCGCCAGCGCGCCGATGTCGGTCAACCGCAGATCCGCGGCGGCGTGCTCGGCGAGCGCCAGGTCCAGCAGGTCGTCGAGGACCTGCGCGAGCCGCTTGCCCTCGGTGCGGACGGAGGCGATCTCCTCGTTCCCCTCCGGCAGTTCGAGGGCGAGCAGCTCGATGCGCAGGAGCAGCGCGGAGAGCGGGTTGCGCAGCTGGTGGGAGGCGTCGGCGACGAAGGCTCGCTGCTGTTCGAGCACGTCCTCGACGTTGTCGGCCATCTCGTTGAACGAGCGGGCCAGCCGACGCAGTTCGGGCGGTCCGCCCGTCTCGGCCACCCGGGAGTTCATCTGCCCCGTGGCGATGTCGTGGGTGACGGCGTCGAGGACCCGCACCGGCCGCAGCACCCATCCGGTGAGCCGGAAGGCGGCGCCCACGGCGAGCAGCATCGCGGCGAACTCTCCGGCGGCGATGATCAGCCAGCCGTGCAGGATGCGCGAACGGAGCTGTCCGGTGGGCGAGTCGGTGACCACGACGGCGACGACGTCGCCGTCCCGTACGACGGGCGAGGCGATGGTGATGCGGGCGTTCGGCTGCCAGGGCCAGACCTGTGGCGGGTCGTGGCTGCGGCGCCCGAGCAGCGCCTCCTGGAAGGCCCGGCGCCCCTCGCCCTCCTCCGGCACGCCCCAGTCGGACGGTGCCGCGGCCATGGCCCGGTAGTCGCGGTAGAAGATGCCGGTACGGATGCCGTACACGTCGTGGTAGCTGTCCAGTTCGCCGCGCAGCGTCGTACGGCGCTCGTCGATGCCGGGGTCGGTCTCGCTGACGAACTGCGCGAGCGCGGCGAACCTCGCCGCGTCGTCGAGGCGGTCGACGATCACGCGCTGCTGCTCGGCCGCGGCGAGGCTGGCGGCGAGCGGGAAGCCGAGCGCGAGCAGCACCCCGGCCATGAGGACGAGGAGGAGCGGGAGAAGACGCGTGCGCACGTGGGAGCCGGGCCGCTACGCGGCCGGGGCGACCAGGCGGTAGCCGACGCCACGCACGGTCTCGATCAGGGCGGGCATCGCCAGCTTGGAGCGCAGCGAGGCGACGTGCACCTCAAGCGTGCGGCCGGTCCCCTCCCAACTGGTGCGCCAGACCTCGCTGATGATCTGTTCGCGCCGGAAGACCACGCCCGGCCGCTGGGCGAGCAGGGCCAGCAGGTCGAACTCCTTGCGGGTGAGCTGTACGGCGGCGCCGTCGACGCTGACCCGGCGGGTGGGCAGCTCGATGACGACGGCACCGAACCGCAGCGCCGCGTCCTCGCCCGCCGCGCCGGACTCCTCGCCACCGGCCGTGCGCCGGCTGACGGCGTGGATCCGGGCGAGCAGCTCGCCGGTGTCGTACGGCTTGACCACGTAGTCGTCGGCCCCGAGGTTGAGCCCGTGTATGCGGGAGCGCACGTCGGCCCGCGCCGTCACCATGATCACGGGTGTGGCGGTGAGCTTACGGATCCGGCCGCAGACCTGGTAGCCGTCCTGGTCGGGCAGACCGAGGTCCAGCAGGATCACCCCGTACGACGGACGCTCTCCGTGCGCGGCGGGCAGCACGGCCTGCAGCGCCTCCTCGCCGTTGCGGGCGTGCGTGACCGTGAATCCGTGCTTCGCCAGTACGGCGGACAGAGCCGCGGCGACATGGTCGTCGTCCTCGACGAGCAGAAGCCTCATGGCCCCCCTCCGGTGGCTGCGGTGATCGTGTGACGGTGACGGCCGTCCGGTGACGGCTACCTGTGTACCAGGGTGTACCCACGCATGAACGCCGATGGTCGCGGTCACAGTCAAGTGTCCCCCTGTTACCCCGGGGTTTCCGTTATGGACCCGGTACGCCTCCGGGCGTCCCGTTCACGCAGTGTGTCCGTATGCGGCCGTATCGTTATCCTCAATTTCCGCTCAGATGTAATGACGCTGGTAGCAACGCGTGCCTAGTGTCCTCCCCAACCGAGGAGGACGGAGCAAGAGCCGATGAGCGGAGTGTCAGTGACCAAGGGCTCGGAAGACGCCGTAGCGGCGGCGGGCGACCTGGTCGTGCTGTCCAACGTGAACAAGCACTTCGGCGCGCTGCATGTGCTCCAGGACATCGACCTGACCATCGCCCGTGGCGAGGTCGTGGTCGTCATCGGACCCTCCGGGTCCGGTAAGTCCACGCTGTGCCGCACGATCAACCGCCTGGAGACGATCGACTCCGGGACCATCACCATCGACGACCGGCCGCTGCCCCAGGAGGGCAAGGAGCTGGCCCGGCTGCGCGCCGACGTCGGCATGGTCTTCCAGTCGTTCAACCTCTTCGCGCACAAGACCGTGCTCGAGAACGTGATGCTGGGGCAGGTCAAGGTCCGCAAGACGGCGAAGGGCGCGGCCGAGGCCAAGGCCCGGGCGCTGCTCGACCGGGTGGGTGTCGGCACGCAGGCCGACAAGTACCCGGCGCAGCTCTCCGGCGGTCAGCAGCAACGCGTCGCGATCGCACGGGCGTTGGCGATGGACCCGAAGGTCATGCTGTTCGACGAGCCCACGTCCGCGCTCGACCCCGAGATGATCAACGAGGTCCTCGAGGTCATGCAGCAGCTGGCGCGGGACGGAATGACGATGGTGGTCGTCACCCACGAGATGGGTTTCGCCCGCTCCGCCGCCAACCGCGTGGTGTTCATGGCAGACGGCAGGATCGTCGAGCAGGCCACGCCGGACGAGTTCTTCAGCAACCCGCGCAGCGACCGGGCGAAGGACTTCCTTTCGAAAATCCTGCACCACTGACGACGGTCAGCCCGCATGATTCACCCTGCCGACCAACAACCCACGAACCAAGGGATGTTCACCATGAAGCTCCGCAAGTCCGCGGCCGTGGCCGTCGCCGTACTCGCGCTCACCGCGACCGCCTGCGGTGGCAAGGAGGGCTCGGCCGGCGACAAGCCCGCCGTGAAGCCCGGCGACGCGAGCGCCCCCCAGCTCCCCAAGTACATCGTCGCCACCGATGTGCAGCTGGACTCGCCCACCTTCAAGAAGGCGCAGCAGCGCGGCAAGCTGGTCATCGGCTCCAAGGCCGACCAGCCGTACCTCGGCTTCGAGGACCAGGCGACCAAGGAGCGGTCCGGCTTCGATGTCGAGATCGCCAAGATGATCGCGGCGGAGCTCGGCTTCACCGAGGACAAGATCGAGTGGAAGACGGTCGACTCCAAGTCCCGTGAGACGGCGATCTCCGGCAACACGGTCGACTACTACGTCGGCACGTACACGATCAACGACAAGCGCAAGGCGCAGGTCGGCTTCGCGGGTCCGTACTACAAGGCCGGCGCCGACCTCCTGGTCCGCAAGGACGAGACCGCGATCACCGGTCCGGAGACCCTCAAGGGCAAGAAGGTCTGCTCCATCACGGGCTCCACCCCGCTGCAGGAGATCAAGAAGCCGCAGTACGGCGCCGAGACCACCGAGCTCGCCAAGTACTCGGACTGCGTGCAGCAGCTGCTCACCAAGCAGGTCGACGCCGTCACCACCGACGACTCGATCCTCAAGGGCTACGCCGCCGCCAACGCCGGCAAGCTCAAGGTCGTCGGCAAGCCGTTCACCGAGGAGCCCTACGGTGTCGGCGTCGCGAAGGACGACACCGTCCTGCGCAACAAGATCAACGACATCCTTGAGAAGTACACCAAGGACGGCACCTACAAGAAGATCTACGAGGCGACTCTGGGTCTCTCCGGCTCCGCGTACGTCGAGCCGCCGGCGGTCAACCGCTACTGATCGCCCCAGGACGCGAGCGCCCCGTACGGGTGTACGGGGCGCCGCTCCCCCTGCGCGCGCACGCCCGCCCCTGCCTTGCCCGTCCGCCTTGTCCGTAGGCCGCTGACCGCCGACGCGGAGACCTCATGAACGTACTGCTCGACCATTTCCCGGAGTTCCGCGACGGCTTCATAGGAACCGTGTCGATCACCGCCGTCAGCTCGGTCATCGCGCTGGTCCTCGGCATCATCGTCGCCGGCTTCCGGGTCTCGCCCGTACCGCCCCTGCGCGTCTTCGGCACCCTCTGGGTCACGCTGCTGCGCAACACCCCGCTGACGCTGCTCTTCCTGGTCTCCTTCTTCGTCGTCCCGGAGATCCTCTTCCCGGGCATGAGCCCCTTCGTGCTCGGCTCGCTCGCGCTCGGCTTCTACACCTCCGCGTTCATCTGCGAGGCCGTCCGGTCCGGCATCAACACGGTGCCGCTCGGCCAGGCGGAGGCCGCCCGCTCGCTCGGCATGACGTTCTCCCAGACCCTGCGCATGATCGTGCTGCCGCAGGCCACCCGGACGGTGCTGCCGCCGCTGAGCTCGATCTTCATCGCGCTCACCAAGAACTCGGCCATCGCGGGCGCCTTCAGCGTCACCGAACTCTTCGGCTGGCAGACGCTGATGAGCGAGCAGGGCTACGACATCATCCCGATCTTCGTCTGGGTCGCGGCCGCGTACCTCGTCGTCACCTTCACCATCAGCGGGATCTTCCGTCTCCTTGAGCGCCGCATGGAGGTCGCCCGATGAGTGCCAGCGTTCTCTACGACTCCCCGGGCCCCAAGGCACGCGTCCGCAACCGGATCTTCGCCGTCGTGGGCACCCTCGCGATCGTCGCGCTGATCGCCGTGAGCATCGTCCGGCTGAGCGAAAAGGGTCACCTCGACCCCGCGATGTGGGACATCTTCAACTACGCGGGCATCCGGCAGAACATCGCCGACGCCGTCCTCGCCACCCTCAAGGCGTTCGGCCTCGCGGCGATCGGCTCGCTCATCCTCGGTGTGCTCCTCGCCGTCGCCCGGCTCTCGGACCACAAGCCGGTCCGCGTGCTGGCCACCGGTTTCATCGAGATCTTCCGCTCGATCCCGCTGCTGATCACGATCTACGCCGTGTGGGTCGGTTTCCTGATCGACTACTCGATGTGGGCGCTGGCGATCGGCCTGTCCGTCTACAACGGCTGTGTGCAGGCCGAGGTCCTGCGCGCCGGCGTGAACGCCGTGCCGAAGGGGCAGCGCGAGGCCGCGTACGCCCTGGGCATGAGCAAGACCCAGGTCATGACCACCGTCCTGATTCCGCAGGCCGTCCGGTCCATGCTGCCGACGATCATCAGCCAGCTGGTGGTCACCCTGAAGGACACCTCGCTCGGCTTCGTGATCCTCTACCCCGAGCTGCTCCAGACGGCCCGCCTGATCGCCTCCAACACGCAGGTCAACGGTCAGTACCCGTACGTGTCCACCATCGTGGTCATCGGCACCATCTACATCGCGATGTGTCTGGCGCTCTCCGCGCTCGCCACGTGGATCGAGAAGCGGGGCCGCCGGGCGAAGACCGGCATCCTCGCCCCCGACGCCGCCGCGAAGGAGATCGTCCTGACCGCCGACGCCGGCCAGGGCTTCGGAAACGCGGCCGGCGGCGCGGGTGACGCCGACGGGCCCGGTATCACGAAGAACTGACAGTATGTGACATCATCCGGGGGCAGTGGCGGTCGCGCCGCTGCCCCCGTCGCTTGACGCAAGCACCCGCAATGGGTTGCATACGTTCTGTGATCACGCACCGGGCTCGCGCCACACTTCGCTGTGCTTCCCGCATGACCGAACGGCCTTCAGGAGCCGCGCCGTGGACCCGGTGATCATCGTCGGCGCGGGGCCCGTGGGCCTCGCGCTCTCCCTTGCCCTGGCCTCGCAGGGCGTGCCGACCGTCGTCCTCGACGAGGGGTCCGGCAAGGAGGAACCCCGCCCCGCCCGCACCGTCGTGCTGCGCGCCGACATGGCGGCCATGGTGGAGCGGCTCGGCTGCGCCACCCTCCGTGACGAGGGGGTCCGCTGGGTCGGCTGGCGCTCACTGCGTCGCAAGCAACAGATGAGGCACATCGAGCTGAGTCTCGGTCTCGGTGGTACGGAGAGTGACGGCGAGAGCCCGGCCGCTCCCCTGCACATCCCCCAGCACGCGCTCGCGCGGGGACTGCGCGACGCGATCGCCGGGCAGTCGCTCATCCAGCTCGTCACCGACGCCCGGCTCGACACGATCGAGCAGGACGCGAGCGGTGTCACCGCGCACACCCGCGGTCCCGGCGGGACGTGGTGGCGCGGCAGTCATCTGGTCGGCTGCGACGGCGCCCGCTCCACGGTGCGCAAGCTGCTCGGGGTCCGCTTCCCCGGACGCACGGCGGTGGAGCGGCATGCCGTCGCCGCGCTGCGCACCGAACTCCCCTGGCCCGGTGAGGCCCTGTTGCATCGTCAGCCGCCGTGGCGGGGCGGTGGCGAGGAGGTCACGGCAAGGCCGCTGCCGGACGGCGTCTGGCGGATCGACTGGCTGCTGTCGCCGCGCGGCGACCTCGTCACCCCGGACGCGCTCGTCACGAAGATCCGCGACACGCTGGCCGGCTGGTGCGGCGGGGAGACCCCTCCGTACGAGCTGATCGACACCGGCGTCCACACCCTGCACCACCGGCTCGCGCGGCGCTGGCGGGTGGACCGCGTGTTCCTCGCCGGTGACGCGGCCCATCTGCTCGGCGCGGTCGGCACCCAGGGTCTCGACGAGGGGCTGCGGGACGCCGACAACCTGGCCTGGAAGCTGGCCTACTCCTGGCATCACGGGGCCTCGCACACGCTGCTCGACAGCTATCAGAGCGAGCGGAGGGCCGCCGTGGCCTCCCGGCTGCGGGCCGCCGACCAGTCGCTGCCCGTGCTGCGCGGTGGTGGGGGGCTGCGGACGTACCTCTCCGGCGGCACGCGGAGCCACGACAGCATGCTGACGGACGGCCATCTGGGGCGCGGCCCGCTGGGCGCGCCTCCCGCGTACCCGCACTCCCCCCTCGCCCCCCAGGACGCCGGGGTGTCGCAGGTGGCGGTGGGTACGGACGAGGGCGCGCCGGTCGAGGACGTCCGGGTGACCGCGCCGGACGGCACGACGGTAAGGCTCCGGGACCGGCTCGGGCAGGGGCGGCTGCTGGTGGTCCTGGTCGCGCCCGGAACGGGTGTGTGGGACCGGCGGCACTGGATGAGCGCGGGCGTGATGCCCCGGCTCGTCGAGGCGGTCCGGGCGCTGCCGGTGAAGGCGGAGCTGCTGGTGACGGAGGCGTATCCGGGAGCCGCGGCCCACACCGTCCTGCTGGTACGGCCCGACGGTCATCTGGTCGCCTCCTTCCCCGGGGTCCGGCCGGACGAGCTGTACGCGGCCGCCGACGCGACGCGCGGCGGCAAGGCGGCCGATCCCGGCCCCAGGACCTCGCCCGGGACCGGGCCGACGGCGCAGCACACCTCCGGGCCGGCGGCGGAGCACACCCCCGCGCCCGCGTCAGGGCCCGGCGCGCCGTCCTCGTCGCAGGCCGTCGCCAAGCCCATGCCCAAGCCGGTGTCCAAGGACAGCGACCGCACCGCGGACATCAATTGACCCTCGTGGGCGCACATGGTGTACTCCGGAGCGTGACCGACACCGATGTGCGCCTGTGGCGGAGGGTCCATATGGACCTCGTCCGCTACGCGGGCTGCGTGTGTCGCCCGTCCTTCTGAATTCGCCTCTTCCTTCGCGTGCCCCGCGCCGTCGACGCCGGCGTGCTGGTCGCGCGCTTCTTCCGCGAACCTCAGGACGGTCCTCCGTGCCCCAGCATGTCTCCGCGCCTCCGGCGCCCCCCGCCTCCTCGCCCGGCCCCTCCACACCCTCCGCCGCCGACCTTCTGGACTTCGTCCGCCGCACCGCCGCCGACACGGAGTTGATCGACTCCCTCCCGCTCGATCCCGAAGGGCGTACGTGGGTACGGCTCGACGGCCCCGGTGGCAGTGAGGCGTGGCTGATCGGCTGGCCGCCCGGGACGGGTACCGGCTGGCACGACCACGCCGAGTCGCAGGGCGCGTTCACCACCGCGCGCGGCACCCTGAAGGAGAACTCGCTGGCGGTGCGGCTGCCTTCGCGCGGCTGGAAGACCCTGGAGCTGGCCGACGGGGTCGACCGCGAGCGGCTGCTGCCCGCGGGCAAAGGGCGCGCTTTCGGGCAGCACCATGTGCACGAGGTGCTCAACGAGTCCCGTGACGCGCATGCCGTGTCGGTGCACGCGTACTATCCACCGCTCCCGCTGATCCGGCGGTTCAGCAGGTCGGGCGCGGTGCTCCGTCTTGAGCAGGTCGAGGGTCCGGGGGACTGGCAGTGAGCGAGCGGAACGCGACCGAGCGGGTGGGCATCGACGAGCTGTTGGAGCGGGTCCGCTCCGGCCTGGACCGGATCGACCCTCGTGCGGCCCACGAGGCGTACGAGGCGGGGGACGCGCTGTTGGTGGACACCCGGTACGCGGCGCTGCGTGAGCGGGACGGGCTGATCCCCGGTGCGTTGATCGTGGAGCGCAACGAGCTGGAGTGGCGCCTGGATCCACTGGGCAGCCATCGCGCCGCGGAGGCGACGGGCCACGACCTGCGGGTGGTCGTGTTCTGCAACGAGGGGTACGCGTCCTCGCTGGCGGCCGCGTCTCTGCGGCAGCTGGGGCTGCACCGTGCCACCGACGTGATCGGCGGCTTCCAGGCGTGGAAGGCGGCGGGCCTGCCGGTACTGCTGTCGGCCGCACGGGGGTAGATCCCGCGTCCGGCGGCGCCGCGGGGCATGGGCGGTCGCTGCGGCTCGTACGCCGAGGGCAGCCGCGGCGCGCGGCCGGCGGCTCCGAGGTGTACGGGCCGGTGGCGCGGCTCGTACGCCGGTGGGCCGCCCCGACCTGCGCGGGCAGGCCGTCTAGAACGGCTCGTCCAGCCCCTCCGTGTCCTCGCCCTCGGCCTCCAGGGCCTGCCGGACGACGCGGAGGGCCATGCCTTCCGGGTATCCCTTGCGGGCGAGCATTCCCGCGAGGCGCCGCAGCCTGCGGTCCCGGTCGAGGCCGCGGGTGGCGCGGAGCTTGCGGTCGACGAGCTCGCGCGCGGTGACCTCCTCCTGCTCCGAGTCCAGCTGCCCCACGGCTTCCTGGATCAGTGAGGGGTCGACGCCCTTGGTCCTCAGCTCGCGGGCGAGTGCCCGCCGGGCGAGCCCGCGCCCGTGGTGCCGGGACTCCACCCAGGCGTCCGCGAACGCGGCGTCGTCGATGAGGCCCACGTCCTCGAACCGCGAGAGGACTTCCTCCGCGACCTCGTCGGGGATCTCACGCTTGCGCAGGGCGTCGGCGAGCTGCTTGCGCGTGCGGGGGGTCCCGGTGAGCAGGCGCAGGCAGATCGCCCGCGCCCGCTCAGCCGGATCCTGGGGCGACAGCTCTTTCTCGGCCCTCGACGAGTCGGAACTGTCGCCCGGCCATTCGGTGCGACCGGTCACAGCGTCAGCTCTTGGCCGCCGGGGCCTTGGTCGCCTTGGTGGCCTTGGTGGCCGGGACAGCCTTGGCCGGCTCGTCCGTCGGTGCCGCCTCCGTGCCACCCGTGGTGCCCGCGGCCGCCTCGGCGGACGCCTCCTCCGGCCTGACCCCGACGCCGAGCTTGTCCTTGATCTTCTTCTCGATCTCGTCGGCGAGGTCGGGGTTGTCCTTCAGGAAGTTGCGGGCGTTCTCCTTGCCCTGGCCGAGCTGGTCGCCCTCGTAGGTGTACCAGGCGCCGGCCTTGCGGACGAAGCCGTGCTCCACGCCCATGTCGATCAGGCCGCCCTCGCGGCTGATGCCCTGGCCGTAGAGGATGTCGAACTCGGCCTGCTTGAACGGCGGCGCGACCTTGTTCTTGACGACCTTGACGCGCGTGCGGTTGCCGACCGCGTCCGTGCCGTCCTTGAGGGTCTCGATGCGGCGGATGTCGAGGCGCACCGAGGCGTAGAACTTCAGGGCGCGGCCACCGGTCGTCGTCTCCGGGGAGCCGAACATGACGCCGATCTTCTCGCGGAGCTGGTTGATGAAGATCGCGGTGGTCTTGGACTGGTTGAGCGCGCTGGTGATCTTCCGGAGGGCCTGGCTCATCAGGCGGGCCTGCAGACCCACGTGCGAGTCACCCATCTCGCCCTCGATCTCCGCACGCGGGACGAGCGCGGCGACGGAGTCGATGACGATCAGGTCGAGGGCGCCGGAACGGACCAGCATGTCGACGATCTCGAGGGCCTGCTCACCGTTGTCCGGCTGGGACAGGATGAGGTTGTCGATGTCGACGCCGAGCTTCTTGGCGTACTCGGGGTCGAGGGCGTGCTCGGCGTCCACGAACGCCACCTGGCCGCCGGCCTTCTGCGCGTTGGCGACGGCGTGCAGGGTGAGGGTCGTCTTACCGGAGGACTCCGGTCCGTAGATCTCCACGACACGGCCGCGCGGCAGACCGCCGACGCCGAGGGCGACGTCGAGGGCGGTCGAGCCGGTGGAGATCACCTCGATCGGCTCCTGGGTGCGGTCGCCCATGCGCATCACGGCGCCCTTGCCGAACTGCCGTTCAATCTGAGCGAGCGCGGCTTCGAGAGCCTTCTCGCGGTCGGTGCCTGCCATGGGTTCCACCCGGTTTGCTTGAGTCGATCGCTTCATGTGAAAGACGCTAACCCCTGCCACTGACAACGGGCCCCGTCGTCCCCCCGGCCTGTGGATAACTCGCCCACCACCCCGCGATTCCCAGGGCCGGAATCCCATGAGAATGCATGTTCGATTTCAGTGTCAAGCGCACCACGCGGGGCCTGTCGCGCCCGCCTATCCTTCCTGACATGGCCCTCCCCTTCCGCGTCCGACGCGGCCGAATGTCTCCGCGGGCCGCCGATGTCGTCGTGGCGCTGGTCGTCACCCTCGTCGTGGCCGTCTGGACGCTGGTGTCCGCGCGGCACGCGGACGAGCCCGTCAGCCGTACCGTCATCGGCTGGGCGCTGATCGCGGTCGGGGGCGGGGCCCTCTGCTTCCGGCGCCGGGCCCCCGTCACCGTCGCGGTCGTCACGCTCCTCGCCTGCGTCGCCTACTACCCCGTGTCCGCGCAGGACGGTCCCCTGATGATCACCTTCGCGCTCGCGCTCTACACCACGGCCGCCGAGGGCCGCTTCGCCGCGGCCGTCGCACTCGCCGCCGTCACGCTGCTCGCCGTCGGACTGGGCGAGATGCGGCAGGCGCCGGGCCATCGCCAGATCGACGACACCTCGCTCGCGATGCTGGCCGGCTGGCTGATCAGCCTGGTCGCCGTCGGCCGCGCGCAGCGGACCCGCATCGCCTATCTGCGCGAGGTGGAGCAGCGGGCGCTGGCCGCCGAGCGCGAGCAGGAGGCGCGCGCCAGGCAGAGCGCCACCGAGGAGCGGCTGCGGATCGCCCGGGAGCTGCACGACGTCCTCGGCCACACCATCTCGCTCATCAACGTCCAGTCCGGTGCGGTGCTGCACCGGCTCGGCAAGAAGCCGGACCCCGATGTCGCGCTGGCCGCGGCGGAGGAGGCGCTGCAGGCGGTGAAGGCCACCAGCAAGGACGCGCTGCGCGAGCTGCGCGCGACGCTCGGCGTGCTGCGCCAGGCCGACGAGGCCGCGCCGACCTCGCCGACGTCCGGGCTCGCCCTGCTCGGAGAGCTGGTGGAGCGGGCCAGGAGCACCGGCCTCGACGTCCGTACGGAGCTGACCGGGACGCCCGTTCCGCTGGCGCCTCCGGTCGATCTCGCCGCGTACCGGATCGTGCAGGAGTCGCTGACCAACGTCACCCGGCATTCCGGGGCCCGTACCGCCACGATCACGCTCGACTGGCGCGCGGACGAGCTGCGGCTGCGGATCGAGGACGACGGCGAGGGGGCTCCGGAGGAGCAGCCCCTGGGCAGCGGCATCCGCGGTATGGCCGAGCGCGCCCGGGCGTTCGGCGGCGATCTGACCGTACGGGGCACCGACGGGGGATTCCGGGTCGACGCCCGGCTGCCGGTCGACGTCCCGGCGTCCACGACCACCACGTCCAAGGGGGACCCTCGATGATCCGCGTCGTACTCGCCGACGACCAGACCCTGGTCCGGGCGGGCTTCCGCTCGATCCTGGCCGACGAGGAGGACATCGAGGTGGTCGGGGAGGCCGCGGACGGCGAGCAGGCCGTCACGCTCGCCCGCGAACTGCGCCCCGACGTGGTCCTCATGGACATCCGCATGCCGGGTCTCGACGGCCTGGAGGCCACCCGCCGGATCACCGCCGACACCCGGCTCGAAGAGGTCAGGGTGGTGATCCTGACCACCTTCGACATCGACGACTATGTGTACGGGGCGCTGCGCGCCGGAGCGAGCGGCTTCCTCGTGAAGGACACCGAGCCCATGGAGCTGCTGCACGGCGTACGGGTGGTGGCCCGCGGCGACGCGCTGATCGCCCCGGCCGTCACCCGTCGGCTGATCGCCGAGTTCGCCGGCCGCTCGAAGCAGCCCGATCCCGGCCCGCGGCTGAACGCGCTCACCGAGCGGGAGCGCGAGGTGATGGGACTGGTCGGCGCGGGGCTCTCCAACGACGAGATCGCCCGACGGCTCGTGCTGTCCCCGGCGACGGCGAAGACGCATGTCAGCCGGATCATGACCAAGCTCGACGTCCGCGACAGGGCGCAGCTGGTGATCCTGGCGTACGAGTCGGGGATGATCACGCCGGGCTGGCTGGGCTGACCTCCGGCGTCCCCGGCGCCGCGTGATCCACCGGATCCCCCTGGTGTCCCGAGTCCTTGACCCGTCGTTGATCAGTGCATGGGACGTCCTGGGCCGAAGCCGGCCGACGTGGTGCCGTCGGATGAAGGACTCAGGACACCAGGGGCGCGAACTATTCGGGTGCGTGGGCATCCGGCCGGGTGATACAAGATCCCGCGTGACCGAGAATCTCGACTTCCCCACGCTGCTGCAGATGATCGACGAGCGGTCCGCCGCGTTCCGCGCCGCGATCACCGCCGCCCCGAGCCTCGACGCCGACGTCCCGTCCTGCCCGGGGTGGAAGCTGTACGACCTGGCGAACCACCTCAGCGAGGGGGACCGCTTCTGGGCCCACATCGTGCTGAACACCGCGCCGGGCGACGAGCGGCCGAGCAAGGACGGGCTGGCGGCGCCCAAGGGGCGCGAGGCCCTGGTGGCCTGGCTGGCCGACTCGACGGAGCAGCTGCTGACCGCCCTGCGCGAGGCCGGCCCGGACCGGGCCTGCTGGGCCTGGTGGGAGCCGCTGGCCTCGCCGCACACGGTGGCCGCCGTGGCCCGCCGCCGCGTCCCGGAGTCGATGATCCACACCTACGACGCCCAGCTGGCCTCCGGCGCCCCGCAGGAGTTGCCGACGACCGAGGCGCTCGACGCCGCCGAGGAGTTCCTCGCCACCGTCTGCACCGTCACGACTCCGTGGCCCCGGGAGCCCGCGACCATGGACTACCACACGGCCGAGGGCCCCTCCTGGCGCCAGACGCTGGACGCCGTCGGCTCGCGCTTCACCCGCCTCACCCCGGCGGAGGCCGCCGACAGCAAGCCCACCGCCGCCCTCCACGGCACGGCGAGCGAGCTGGCCCTGCTGATGTACATGCGCGTCCCGGCCGAGGCGGTGCGGATGGAGGGCGACGCCGGGCTGCTCCAGCAGCTGCGGGACTGGGACTGATCTTCTGAGTCCTCGATCCGTCGGCCGTACGCGGTGAGGGACTCGGGGATCTGGTCGGCGTGAGGGGTCGACGAGCCCGGCCCGATCGACACGGCACCCCTAGGGGGCACGCGCGCGTGGGCGCAACTCCTGGGGTACGCGCGCGTGGGGCGGCGCAACCACGGGGGTAGGCCCGGTGTCCACCACCGGGCGACGCCCTCCCCGTAGCCGTACGACGACGCTGGCGGCGTGAATCCAGACGTCCTCGATCTCGCCCGGTTGCAGTTCGCCCTCACCGCGGGCGGCCACTTCCTCTTCGTCGCCCTCACCCTGGGACTCGCGACCGTCGTCGCCGTCGTCCAGACGGTGGCGACGATCGGCCGGAAGCCCCTGCACGCGCGCATGGTGCGGTTCTGGGGCCAGCTCTACGTGATCAACTACGCGGTCGGGATCGTCACCGGCATCGTGATGGAGTTCCAGTTCGGCATGGCCTGGAGCGGTCTCACGCACTACGCGGGCAATGTCTTCGGCGCCTCGCTGGCGGTCGAGACGATCGTCGCGTTCTTCGTCGAGTCGACCTTCCTGGGGCTGTGGATCTTCGGCTGGCACCGCCTGAACCGGTGGGCGCACCTGGCGACGATCTGGATCGTCACCCTGACCGCGTACGTGTCCGCGTACTGGATCCTCGTCTCCAACGGCTTCCTCAACAACCCGGTCGGCCACCGGACCGAGGGCGGCAGGCTGGTCCTGGACGACCCGGTCGCCGTGCTGACCAACCCCTCCGCGCTGCTCGCCTTCGGGCACATCGTGGCCGGGGCGCTGCTGACGGCCGGCTTCTTCGTCGCGGGCGTCAGCGCCTACCACCTCTTCCGGCGCACGCCCGAGTGGGAGTTCTTCGGCCGGAGCCTGCGGATCGGGGTGTTCCTCTCCTTCCCCGCCCTGATGGTCACCGCGGCCTTCGGCGGCGTCCAGTTGGGCGCGCTGCGCACCCTCCAGCCCATGAAATCGGCCGTGTTCAGCCAGAAGGCTGCCGATATCGCACAGATACAGGCGGACATGGTCGTCCGCTTCGGGCCCGGCGACTACGTCCCCTCCGAGGCGTGGACCCGGGGCGGCGGTCTGGTCATGCTCGTCTGCTTCGGCCTGATGATGTACCTCACCCTCGCCGGCGTGGTCCTGGCCTGTTTCAGGAAGGTCGTCCACCGCTTCCGCCTCTGGCACCTGACCCTGATGGCCGCGGTCCCGCTGCCCTATGTCGCGATGATCAGCGGCTGGGTCTTCCGTGAGGCCGGCCGCCAGCCCTGGGTCGTGTACGGACTGCTGAAGACCGAGGACGCGGTCTCCGGCCTCTCCCCCGGCGCCATGCGCGCCTCGCTGACCGTCTTCACCACGCTCTTCGCCCTGCTCGTCGTCCTCAACGCCTGGCTGCTCGCCCGGTGGGCGCGCCGTGGCCCCGTCGACGAGGGACTCGGCCACGACGACAGGAGCGGGCCCGAGGCCGAGGACGCCACCGACTCCCCGCCCGCCACGAGCTACTGAGGAGCCGACGTGGAACCCCTCGCCATCGCCCTGCTCGCCTTCTTCGCCACCGGCTACTTCGTGCTCGCCGGCGCGGACATCGGGACCGGGATGCTGACCCCCTACCTCGGCCGTACCGACCACGAACGACGGCTCGTCATCGCCTCCTTCGCCCCCTTCTTCCTGGGCAACGAGGTCTGGCTGATCGCCACTGCGGGTGTGTTCGTCGGCTGCTTCCCCGATCTCGAGGGGGAGCTGCTGACCGGCCAGTTCCGTGTGCTCGTCCCCCTGCTGACCGGCTGGATCGTCCGGGACGTCGGGCTGTGGTCCCGCGGCCGTGGCCACGGCCGTGTCTGGCGCGCGGTGTGCGACGGGGCCGTGGTGTGCGGCAGTTGGACGGTCGCGCTCGCCTGGGGCCTGCTGCTCGCGGCGCTCCTCACCGGTGCGCCGGACGAGACCGCCGACGGCCCCGGCGCGATCCTCCTCGCCCTGGCCACGGCCGCGCTGTTCGCCGCGCACGGGCTGGGATTCGCCACGCTCCGGCTGACCGGCCTCCCGTACGAACGCGCCCGCCTGCTCGTGGGTCGGGCCGGCCGGACCTGGCAGCCCTTCGCCCTCACGGCCGTGCTCCTGGGCCTGCTTCCCCTGCTCGCCGGAAGCGCGCTCCCGCTCGCCGACGCGGCCGCGGACGGCGCGACCCTCACCCTCCTCGTCCCCGCGCTGCTCGTCGTCACCCCGCTTCTCGTCACCGTCCAGGCGTGGACCTGGCGGACCTTCCGGCACCGGGTGACCCGCCCCTCGTACCTGTAACCACTCGAACTCCCAGAAGGAGAAACGACCATGACCGTCACGCGGGACACCGATCCCACGGCCGGCCCGGCGAGTCCGCCGCCCCGGCGGGGCAGCGTCTTCGAGCGCCTGGCCGCCTTCTCGTACCGCCACCGCTGGTCCGCCGTGCTGCTGTGGATCGTGGTCGTGGCCGCCGCGACCGGTGCCTCGACGATCGCCGGCAGCGCGTACCACAACGACTTCTCGCTGCCCGGCACCGATTCCCAGGCGGCGCGGACCGTCCTGGAGTCGCACGGCTCCGCGCAGGCCACCGACGCGACGCTGCAGATCGTCGTCAGGGACGAGGACGGCGTCCGCGAGAAGACGGTCCACGCGCGCGTGGAGGGGCTCCTCGACGAGGTCGAGCGGCTGCCCGGTGTGACCGACGTCCGCGGTCCGTACGAGGACGAGGCCGCCGTCTCACGGGACGGAACGGTCGGCTACGCCACCGTCACCCTCGACGGTGAGGCGGAGAACACGGACCGCGCCGAGGTTCTGAAGATCATCGAGACCGTGCGCGGGGCTCAGGGCGACGGACTGACCGCCGCGGTCGGCGGCGACGCCGCGCGCGGCGCCGAGGAAGGGGGAGGCGGCGCGGCCGAGGGCGCGGGAATGCTCGGCGCGCTCGTCATCCTGGTCTTCCTCTTCGGCTCCCTGGTCGCCGCGAGCCTGCCGGTGGTCACCGCGATCTTCGCCGTCGGCAGCTCGATCGGCCTGATCGCCCTGGCCTCGCACCTCGCCGACGTCGCGGACTTCACCCCGCCGATCATGATGCTGGTCGGTCTCGGCGTCGGCATCGACTACGCCCTGCTGATCTTCTCGCGCTACCGCGGCGAACTCCTGCACGGCGCGGAATCCGAGCGCGCCGCCCGGACCGCGCTCGACGCGGCGGGCCGCACGGTGTTCTTCGCCGGCTGCACGGTGATCATCGCGCTGATGGGTCTCGTCGCGCTCGGGCTCGGCTCGCTCCAGGGCGTCGCCCTCGCCGTCGCCCTGACCGTGCTGGTCACGATGGCCGCCTCACTCACCCTGCTCCCGGCGCTGCTCGGGATCTTCGGCCGGCAAATCCGGCGTCAGGTGGCCAAGCGGGCCGCGCGGTCGACCCGTCCGGAGGGCGCGCGATGGCGCGCCTGGGCGACGGCCGTGCAGAAGAGGCCGTGGGCGGCGCTGCTCGTCTCCGTGGCGGCGCTCGGCGCGCTCGCCGCGCCGGCGCTCGACATGCGGCTCGGCTTCGCCGACGCCGGCAACGACGCCCCGGCGAAGTCCAGCAGGCAGGCGTACGACCTGCTGGGTGAGGGATTCGGGCCCGGCTTCAACGGACCGCTGATCGTGGTCGCGGACGGCGGCGGCGAGCGCGCCGCGACCGCCCTGCGCCAGGCCCTGGAGAACACCGACGGCATCGCAGCGGCCACCGCGCCGATCCCGACGAGGGACGCCTCCGTCTCGACCGTCATCGCCTTCCCCGACTCCGCCCCGCAGGCCGAGGCGACCTCGGAGCTCGTCGAGCGGCTGCGGGCGGACGTCCTGCCGCCGCTGGAGCGGGAGACCGGCGCCGATCTGCTCGTCGGCGGGCCGACGGCGGCGACCGAGGACTTCGCCTCCACCGTCGCCGACCGGATGCCGCTCTTCGTCGCCATCGTCGTGGGGCTCTCGGCGCTGCTGCTGCTCCTCGTCTTCCGGTCGGTGCTCATCCCGGTGAAGGCCGCGCTGCTGAACCTGATCAGCATCGGGGCGGCGCTCGGGGTGATCACCCTGGTCTTCCAGCACGGCTGGTTCGGCGTGCAGCCCGGCCCGATCGAGGCGTTCATCCCCGTCATGATCTTCGCCATCGTCTTCGGCCTGTCGATGGACTACGAGGTCTTCCTGCTCTCCCGGATCCACGAGGAGTGGGAACGCAGCAAGGACCCTCAGGGCGCGGTGCGCGAGGGCCTGGCGGCCACCGGCAAGGTCATCACGGCCGCCGCGGCGATCATGATCGTGGTGTTCGCGGCCTTCGTGCTGAGCCCCGACCGGATGCTCCAGCAGTTCGGGCTCGGCCTCGCCGTGGCGATCCTGCTGGACGCGGTCGTCATCCGGTGCCTCATCGTGCCGGCGGTGATGCAGCTGCTCGGCAGGCGCGCGTGGTGGCTCCCCGCCCCGCTGCGACGGCTGCTGCCGACGGTGCGACTGGAGCGCGACTGACAGGCCCGGGCGGACGACCAGGCGGAGCGCCGGAGGCGGTCGGCGGAGAGCCGGGCGGAAGACCGGGCAGCGCGCCGAGGGGCGGAGACGGAGAGCCGGGCGGAGCGCCGGAGGCGGTGGGCGGAGCGCCGGGGGCGGGCCGGGCAGAGCGCGCCAGGTCAGGCGCTGTCCCGGGAGGGCGATTCCTCCCGGGGCGGCACCACCCCCTGGCCGCCCTGGTCCTTCCGCTGGTGCAGCGCCTTCTGGAGCCGGGCGACGACCGCCTCTCCGTAGCGCCGGTGGCCGTGGACGCGCGGATCGTCGGTGACGTCATAGCGCTTCACATAGGCACCGAGGAACGCCTGCAGGGTGGCCACGGCCGGGATCGCGATCAGGGCGCCGACGGCGCCCAGCAGCGCCGTGCCCGCGATCACCGAGCCGAAGGCCACCGCCGGGTGGATGTCCACGGTCTTGGACGTCAGCTTCGGCTGGAGGACGTAGTTCTCGAACTGCTGGTAGACCACGACGAAGACCAGCACCCACAGCGCGTACCAGGGGTTCTCGGTGAACGCGATCAGCATGGGCAGCGCGCCCGCCAGATAGGTGCCGATGGTGGGGATGAACTGCGACACCAGGCCGACCCAGACCGCGAGCGCGGGGGCGTACGGCACCCCGAGGAACTCCAGCAGGACGTAGTGCGAGACGCCGGAGATCAGCGCCATCAGGCCGCGGGAGTAGAGGTAGCCGCCGGTCTTGTCGACGGCGATCTCCCAGGCCCGCAGCACCTCCGTCTGGCGGGCCGGCGGCAGGACCGAGCACAGGGCGCGGCGCAGCCGGGGGCCGTCCGCCGCGAAGTAGAAGGAGAACAGGAAGATCGTCAGGAGCCTGAAGAGGCCGCCGAGGACGGTGGCGGAGACGTCGAGCACGCCGGTGGCGCTGTTCTGCACGTACTTCCGCAGCCAGTCGGAGCGGAGCACGCTGTCCTGGACCTCGACCCGGGACAGCTCCGTGTGGAACGTCTGGTTCATCCAGTGGATCAGCGAGTCGAGGTACTTGGGGAAGTTCTCGACCATGTCGACGATCTGGCCCGCCAGCATCGACCCGAGCAGCACCACGAAGCCGACGCTGACGACCATGACGGTGAAGAAGACGAGGAACGTGGCGAGGCCGCGGCGCATCCCCCGGGCGGCCATGCGCCCGACGGCCGGTTCGATGGCGAGAGCCAGGAAGAACGCGACGAGCACGTTGACGAGCAGCCCGATGAGCTGGTGGAAGGCCCAGCTGCCGAGCTGGAAGCAGGCGTAGAGCGCCAGGGCGAGCACCAGGGCGCGCGGGAGCCACCGGGGCATCCGCGCGGCGGATCCCACGGAGGTCGGTCCGGCGCCGGGTGGTCCGGCCGCGCCGGCTCCGGACCGGGGCGAGGCGGACTCCTCCGCCCGGCCCGAGGCCGACGGGATCGAGCCGGGCGCGGAGGACGGGGCAGGCACGGAGGACGGAGCGGGGACGGACGGAGCCGACGCGGCCACCGGTTCGCCGGCGGGAGCCGCCACCGGGGCGCCGCGCACCTCCGTGCGCACCGACGGCCCCGTCTCCGGAGCTCTCTCGGTCACGGTCCGGTCGGAGGTCCCGCCGAGGGTCGCGTCGGAGGTCCCGCCGAGGGTCGCGTCGCAGGTCCCGTCGGGCGTCGTCTTGTCGGTCCCGTCGGGCGTCGTCTTGTCGGTCTCGTCGTTGTCGTCAGTCGGAGCCACCACGCCAGTCTGGCGCACCCCGCGGACATGTCCGCCCCTGGCGGGGGCTCAGCGCTTGTCGGCCGGTACCTCGACGGCGGAGCAGACCGCCCGCCACACGTCCTTCGCCTCCCAGCCGGAGTCCAGTGCCTCGCGCACCGTACGGCCGCCCAGTTCCGCCATCACATGGTCCCGCGCGAAGGACTCGGCGTAGGACTCGCCGAAGTGGTCCGCCATCCGTTCCCAGAAAATCGTCAACCGCATGAACCCAGTATCCCGCTCCCAAGAGTGCAGCCCGGTCCGTAAGCCTTGTCACACGTCCTTCGCGGCCTACGGTCGGAGCATGGCTGGAACTCCTCTCGCGGCTCCGCACCCGACGCTCCTCGCGCGCGCCGAGCACTTCATCTGGCTGACGGCCCGTGTGCTCGAACAGCGCCGGTTCGCCTATCACTTCCTGCGCGGCGGCGCGGAACCCGTCGAGGTCGCCCTCAACGCGTACCTCAACGAGGACGGTGGCTACGGGCACGCCCTCGAACCGGACCTGCGCGGCCCCGTCAGCCAACCGCTCCACACCGGGCATGCGCTGCGCGTCCTCGACTCGATCGGCCGCTGCGGCGGGCTGCGGGTCGAGCGGATCTGCCGCTACCTCACCGACGTGTCCACCCACGAGGGGGCGCTGCCGGCGATCCATCCGTCGCTGCGCGGCTACCCCGCCGCGCCGTTCGTCCCGGTCGTCGACGACCCGCCCGGTGCCCTGCTCTCCACGGGCCCCGTCGTCGGACTCCTGCACCGGAATCAGGTGTGGCACGCCTGGCTGTTCCGTGCCACCGAGTTCTGCTGGTCGGCGGTCGAGTCCCTGGAGAAGTCGCATCCGTACGAGATCCAGGCGGCGGTCGCCTTCCTCGACGGTGTCCCCGACCGCTCGCGGGCGCAGGCGGTGGCGGACCGGCTCGGGCGGTCGGTGCGGGAGCAGCGCCTGGCGGTGCTGGATCCCGAGCGCCTCGACGACTTCCCCGTCGCTCCGGGGTACGCGCCGGGCGAGCACCACTTTCCGTACGACTACGCGCGCGTGCCGGACTCCTTGGCCCGTCGCTGGTTCACGGACGAGGAGATGGCACGGTCGCTCGACCACCTCGCCGCCGGCCAGGAGGAGGACGGCGGCTGGCCGGTCACCTGGCGCCGCTGGGCCCCGGGAACGGCGCTGGAGGCGCGTCCGATGGTCACCATCGAGGCGTTGCGGACCCTGCGCGCCCACGGTCGCCCGATCACCTGACGCATCGGATCCGCCTGCCGGATCGGATCGCCGACCGCATCGGACCACCGACCGCATCCGATCCGCCGCCCGTGTCGGGCGGCACCGGGGAGGCGACTCCGAGCGGGTGGCGGCCGAGGCAGCCGTCACCCGCCGAGGCCGCCGTCACCCGCCGAGGGCCCTGACCCCCGCCGTGACCAGCACCGCCGCGGCCACGACGACGAGGAAGGGCGCGCGCAGGACGAGCGCGACGGCGGCCGCCGCGACGCCCACGACACGGGCGTCCAGGGTGAGCGCGCCGTCGGTGCTGAAGGTCTGCTGCGCGGTGAGGGCCGCCAGCAGGGCGACCGGGAGCAGGGCGGCGAGGCGTTGGACGAGGGGGCGTTCCAGGGTGCCGGCGGGCACCAGGAGCCCGACCAGCTTCACGAGGTAGCAGCCGACGACCGTCAGGCCGATCGCGATCCAGACACTCATCGGTTGTTCTCCTCACGGGTGTCGTCGGTCCCGCCGGTCGCGGCGGTGCCACGGGGCTCATCGTTCCGGGCCGCCGCGGAGGTCCCGCCGGCCGGGCCCATGCTCCGGCCCCGCAGCCACAGCACGGCAGGCGCGGCGAGCGCCGCCGCGAGGACGGGGACGCCGGCCGGCAGGAAGGGCATGAGGCCCAGGCCGAGGACGACGGCGATGCCCGCGGTGTACCGCTCCGTGGCCGTCTTGAGCATCGGGGCGAGCAGGGCCAGGAAGACGGCCGGTCCGGCCGCGTCGAGCCCCCAGGCGTCGGTGTCGCCGATGGCCTCCGCCCCGAGGGCGCCCAGCAGGGTCGTCAGGTTCCACAGCACGTAGAGCGTGATGCCGGTGACGGTGAACCCGATCCGCGCGGTCCGTCGCGTCGGCTGGGCGAGCGCCACCGCCGTCGTCTCGTCGATCACCCACTGGGCGGCGAAGGGCTTGGCGGCGCGCGGCAGGGCGAGGAGCTGGGACAGCCGCAGCCCGTAGAACGCGTTGCGCGTCCCCAGGAAGAACGCGCCGGCCGCGGCCGTGAAGGGGTTCCCGCCCGCCGCGAGCGCTCCCACCAGGGCGAACTGCGAGGCCCCTGTGAAGACGAGCAGGCTGAGGACGCAGGTCTGGAGCAGGCTGAGTCCGGATCCCGCGGAGGTCACGCCGAAGGCGAAGCCGGAGAGACCGACGGCGATCCCGACCCCGAGCGCGTCGCGTACGACCGCCGAGTCCGCCTTGGTGCTCTCCCGTATGACTGGGGTTGCTGTCTGTTCTGCCACGTCAGCGACGTTACGACCCAGGGCCGCCGACGGTCTTGTACGTTCTTGCACCCCCGCCGCGCGCGTACGTCCCTGCGTCCCCGCCGCGCGCGTACGTCCCTGCGTCCCCGCCGCGCGCGTACGTCCCTGCGTCCCCGCGTCCCCGCGTCCCTGCGCGCTCGTCCACCCCGCCGCGCTCATCAGTCCCGCGGCGCGCGTCCCCCGCCGCGTTCTCGCACCCCTCCGCGGCTCCGCGCCCGTCTACGTTCCGGTGCCCCGCGCGCGCTGGTACGCCCCCGGCGGGACTCCGACGCTGCGCGTGAAGTGCCTGTTGAGGTGCGGCTGGTCGGTGAAGCCGACGGCGACGGCCGCCTCCGCCGGCGCCGTACCCGCGTCGAGCAGGCGCCGCGCCCGCCGCACGCGCGCGTCCGTCAGCCAGGTGTGGGGCGGCATCCCGTACGTCTCCCGGAACGCCCGCAGCAGGGCGAAGGGGCTGGTGCCGAGTTCGGCGGCGAGGCGCTCCAGGGTCGGCGGCTCGGCCATCCGCTCCTCCAGGACGGCACGCGCGCGTACCGCGTTGCTCGCGCCGGCGGACCGGGGCGAAGGCGACACCAGGCGGCCCCCGTGGCTGCGCAGCATCCTCGCCGTGACCAGCCGCAGCAGGCTGTCGGCGGCCAGCGCGTTGCCCTCCTCGGCGGCCCGGTGGACCCCGATGACGAGCTGCGCGGCGTACGGGTCGTCCACGACGGGTGCGGTGAAACCGGCCGACCCCCGCAACCCGATCGCGTCGGCCGCGATCGACCGGATCACCTCGGCGTCCGGGTAGATCGTCCGGTAGGTCCAGCCCTCCGGGACGCCCGCGTGCCCCGTGTGCGGGGTGTCGGGGTTGACCAGGGCGATCTGGCCGGGTCCCGCGTGCACGAGTTCGTCGCGGTAGTGGAACGCCTCGACACCCTCCGTGATGGCGGCGAAGACGAAGGTCTCGTGGGTGTGCCGGGCGAAGGCCTTGCGGACGTAGTGGGCGTGGAGCAGGTCGACCCCGGGCAGCTCGGAGTACTGCCAGTACCGTGCTCTCTCCCCACTCGCCATACCTCCATTCTGCGCCACCGGCCGTCTCGGCATCGATCGGGTTTCCCCAGGTCCGGGCGGTTGTCAGTGACGGGGTGCACGATGGGTGGCATGGTCAGGTCTGCGCTCGACTCGTTCTCCCCCGCGACCCGCGGGTGGTTCACCGGGGCCTTCCGCGCGCCCACGTCGGCGCAGGAGGGTGCCTGGCAGGCCATCGGCGCGGGCTCGGACGTCCTCGTGGTCGCCCCGACCGGTTCCGGCAAGACCCTGGCCGCCTTCCTCGCCTCGCTCGACCAGCTCGCCTCCACCCCGCTGCCCGCGGACCCCAAGAAGCGCTGCCGGGTGCTGTACGTCTCGCCGCTGAAGGCGCTCGCCGTCGACGTCGAGCGCAATCTCCGCTCCCCGCTGACCGGTATCCGCCAGGAGTCGGTCCGCCTCGGGCTGCCGGAGCCGGACGTCCGTGTCGGTATCCGCTCGGGTGACACCCCGCCCGCCGAGCGCCGGGCGTTGGCCACGAAGCCGCCGGACATCCTGATCACGACCCCCGAGTCGCTGTTCCTGATGCTGACCTCCGCCACCCGGGACGCCCTCGCCGGGATCGAGACGGTGATCGTGGACGAGGTCCACGCCGTCGCCGGGACCAAGCGCGGCGCCCATCTGGCGCTGTCCCTGGAGCGTCTCGACGAGCTGCTGCCCCGCCCCGCGCGCCGGATCGGTCTGTCCGCGACGGTGCGCCCCGTCGACGAGGTGGCCCGCTATCTCTCCCCGCAGCGCAAGGTGGAGATCGTCCAGCCGCCGTCGGGCAAGGAGTTCGACCTGTCGGTCGTCGTCCCGGTCGAGGACATGGGCGAGCTGGGAGGGTCCCCGGCCTCCGAGGGCACGGACGGCGGGGACAAGCCGTCGATCTGGCCGCATGTCGAGGAGCGGATCGCCGACCTCGTCCAGGCCCATCGCTCCACCATCGTCTTCGCCAACTCCCGCCGCCTCGCGGAGCGGCTCTGCAACCGGCTGAACGAGATCGCGTACGAGCGTGCCACCGGCGAGGCCGTTCCGGAGAGTCGGCCGCCCGCCGAGATCATGGCTCAGTCCGGTGCCGCCAAGGGGGCTCCCGCCCTGCTCGCCCGTGCCCATCACGGCTCGGTCTCCAAGGAGCAGCGCGCCCAGGTGGAGGAGGACCTCAAGGCCGGCCGGCTGCCCGCCGTGGTGGCCACCTCCAGTCTGGAGCTGGGCATCGACATGGGGGCGGTGGACCTGGTCGTGCAGGTCGAGTCGCCGCCTTCGGTCGCCTCCGGCCTCCAGCGGGTCGGTCGCGCCGGACACCAGGTCGGTGCCGTCTCCACGGGTGTGGTGTTCCCCAAGTACCGCGGCGACCTGGTGCAGGCGGCCGTGGTCACCGAGCGGATGCGCAGCGGCTCCATCGAGTCGATGCGGATCCCGGCGAACCCGCTGGACGTCCTGGCGCAGCAGCTGGTCGCGATGGTCGCCCTGGACACCTGGCAGGCGGACGACCTGCTGACGACGGTCCGGCGCGCGGCGCCCTTCGCCTCGCTGCCCGAGTCCGCCTTCACCGCGGTGCTGGACATGCTGGCCGGCCGCTACCCCTCGGACGCGTTCGCCGAGCTTCGCCCGCGCGTGGTGTGGGACCGGGTCGCCGGCACGGTCACCGGGCGCCCGGGCGCGCAGCGGCTCGCCGTCACCTCCGGCGGCACGATCCCCGACCGGGGCCTCTTCGGGGTCTTCCTCGCCGGCGCGGATCCCAAGAAGGGCGGCGGCCGGGTCGGCGAGCTGGACGAGGAGATGGTGTACGAGTCCCGGGTCGGAGACGTCTTCACGCTGGGCACGACCTCCTGGCGGATCGAGGACATCACCCGGGACCGGGTCCTGGTCTCGCCCGCCCCCGGGGTGCCGGGGCGGCTGCCGTTCTGGAAGGGCGACCAGCTGGGCCGCCCGCTCGAACTGGGGCGCGCGGTGGGCGCCTTCCTGCGCGAGGTCGGTTCGCTGGCGGCCGAGGACGCCCGGCTGCGGCTGGTCGCCGCGGGGCTGGACGCCTGGGCCGCCGACAACGTCCTGGCGTATCTGGACGAGCAGCGCCGGGCCTGCGGGCACGTTCCGGACGACCGCACGATCCTGGTGGAGCGCTTCCGGGACGAGCTCGGTGACTGGCGGGTCGTCATCCACTCCCCCTTCGGGGCCCAGGTGCACGCCCCGTGGGCGCTGGCCCTCGGAGCCCGCCTCGCCGAGCGTTACGGCATGGACGCCCAGGTCATGCACGCGGACGACGGGATCGTGCTGCGCCTGCCGGACGCCGATCTGATGGGCCTCGACCTGCTCGACGACCCGGTGAGCCAGGATCGGCACCTCGACACCACGTACGACTCCGACCAGGCCCCGATCGGCGCGGCGGACGCGCTCTTCGACAAGGGTGAGATCGGCCAGATCGTCACCGACCAGGTCGGCGGCTCCGCCCTCTTCGCCTCCCGCTTCCGCGAGTGCGCCGCCCGGGCCCTGCTGCTGCCCAAGCGCAACCCCGGCAAGCGCACCCCGCTCTGGCAGCAGCGCCAGCGCGCGGCCCAACTGCTTCAGGTGGCGAGCGAGTTCGGATCCTTCCCGATCGTCCTGGAGGCCGTCCGCGAATGCCTCCAGGACGTCTTCGACGTCCCCGGGCTCCAGGAGCTGATGGGCGACATCGAGTCCCGCCGGGTCCGTCTCGTGGAGGTCACCACCCCCGAGCCGTCGCCCTTCGCCCGCTCTCTGCTCTTCGGCTATGTCGCCCAGTTCCTCTACGAGGGCGACTCCCCGCTCGCCGAGCGGCGGGCCGCCGCCCTGTCGCTGGACTCCCGCCTCCTCGCCGAGCTGCTCGGCCAGGCGGAGCTGCGCGAGCTGCTCGACGCCGAGGTGCTCACCGAGCTGGAGCGGGAGCTCCAGTGGCTCACCGAGGACCGCAGGATCAAGGACGCCGAGGGCGTCGCCGACGCGCTGCGGGTCCTCGGTCCGCTCACCGATGCCGAGTTGGCCGAGCGCGGGGGCGACCCGGGCTGGGGCCGGGAGCTGGAGGCCGCCCGGCGGGCGATCCGGGTCCGGATCGGCGGCGCCGACCACTGGGCGGCGGTCGAGGACGCCGGCCGGCTGCGGGACGCCCTCGGCACGGCCCTGCCCGTGGGTGTCCCCGAAGCCTTCACGGAGCCGGTCAAGGACCCGCTGGGCGACCTCCTGGCCCGCCACGCCCGCACCCACGGCCCGTTCACCTCCTCGGCCGCCGCCGCCCGCTTCGGCCTCGGCGCCGCCGTCACCGACGGCGCCCTTCAGCGCCTCGCTGCCGCCGGCCGGGTCGTCCAGGGCGAGTTCCACCCCTCGGGCATCGGCCAGGAGTGGTGCGACGCCGCGGTGCTGCGGCGCCTGCGCCGCCGCTCGCTCGCCGCGCTGCGCCACGAGCTGGAGCCCGTGCCCCCCGCCGCGCTCGCCACCTTCCTGCCGCAGTGGCAGCACCTGGGGAGCAACAGCCTGCGCGGGATCGACGGACTGGCCCGTGCCGTGGAGCAGTTGCAGGGCGCCCCCGTGCCGGCGTCGGCCCTGGAGAAGCTGATCCTGCCGTCCCGGGTCAGGGACTTCTCCCCCGCGCTGCTCGACGAGCTGACGACGACCGGGGAGGTCCTGTGGGCCGGCGCGGGCGCCCTGCCCGGCAAGGACGGCTGGGTCTCCCTCTACCTCGCCGACGCGGCTCCGCTCCTGCTGCCGGCCCCGCACCCGCTGGAGACCACCGCCCTCCACGAATCGGTGCTCACCACCCTGTCCGGCGGGTACGGCCTGTTCTTCCGTCAGATCGCCGACCAGGTGCGGGCCACCACCCACCCGGACGTCACCGATCCCCAGCTCGCCGACGCGGTCTGGGACCTGGCCTGGTCGGGACGGCTCACCAACGACACGCTCGCCCCGCTGCGCTCCCTCCTCGGCTCCGGCCGCACGGCGGGGTCGACGGCCCACCGCGCCAAGCGCACAGTCCCCCGCGGCCGTTACGGCACGCTCACCGCGGCCGCCCGGCCCGCCTCGCGGACCGGACCGCCCACGGTCAGCGGCCGCTGGTCGCTGCTGCCCCCCGCGGAGCCGGAGCCGACCCACCGCGCCCATGCGCTCGCCCGCACCCTCCTGGACCGGCATGGCGTGGTCACCCGGGGAGCGGTGGCCGCCGAGGGTGTGGAGGGCGGCTTCTCCGCCACGTACCGCATCCTGTCGGCCTTCGAGGACAGCGGGCAGGCCCGCCGCGGCTATGTGGTGGAGGGGCTCGGCGCGGCCCAGTTCGCGATGGACGGCGCCGTCGACCGGCTGCGCGCGGCGGCGACCGCCCGCGACCGCGGCGCGGAGTCGGGCGCCGGCCCGCGCGCGGTGGTCCTGGCGGCGGCCGACCCCGCCAACGCGTACGGGGGCGCGCTGTCCTGGCCCGAGCCGCCGAGCGGCGCCGGGCACAAGCCGGGCCGGAAGGCCGGCTCGATGGTCGTCCTGGTCGACGGCGAGCTGACGCTGTACATGGAGCGCGGCGGGAAGACCCTGCTGTGCTGGCCCACCGACCCGGACGCCCCCGCGCTGAGAGCGGCGGCCGAGTCCTTGGCGAAGGCCGCGGTGGCGGGGTCGCTCGGCACGGTCACGGTGGAGCGGGTCAACGGCTCCCCCGCCCTCACCTCCCCTCTCGCCCGCCCCCTGGAGGCCGCCGGCTTCCACGCCACGCCGAGGGGGCTGCGCCTCCGCCCCTGACCGACCGATGATGGAGTCATGCCCGAAGGAGACACCGTCTGGCAGGCCGCCCGCCGACTGCACTCCGCGCTCGCCGGACGCGTCCTGACCCGGTCGGATCTGCGCGTCCCCCGCTTCGCCACCGCCGATCTCACCGGCCGCGCGGTCCTGGACGTGACGCCGCGCGGCAAGCATCTCCTCACCCGTTTCGACGGCGGCCTCACACTCCACTCGCATCTGCGGATGGACGGCTCATGGCGGGTGTACGCCACGGGTGAGCGCTGGCGCGGTGGCCCCGGTCACCAGATCCGGGCGGTTCTCGGGAACGAGGAGAACACCGCCGTGGGCTACCGCCTCCCCGTCCTGGAGCTGATCCGCACGGCGGAGGAGCAGAACGTCGTGGGTCATCTCGGCCCCGACCTCCTCGGCCCGGACTGGGACCCGGCGGAGGCCGTCCGCAGGCTCACCGCCGACCCCGCCCGCACGCTCGGCGAGGCGCTGCTGGACCAGCGGAATCTCGCGGGCATCGGCAATGTCTACAAGTCGGAGCTCGCCTTCCTCGCCGCGGTCACCCCGTGGCTCCCCGTCGGCGAACTGCCGACCGGCGTCCCCGAACGGCTCGTCGCCACCGCGCATCGCCTCCTGGAGGCGAACAAGGACCGCCCCGACCGCCGCACCACCACGACCCGGCAGCCCGCCCACCGTCTCTACGTCTACGGCCGCGAGCACGCCTCCTGCCTGCGCTGCGGTGCCCCCATCAGCAGGGCCGAGCTCGGCGAGCGCGTCACGTACTGGTGCCCCGGCTGCCAGCAGGGCCCTTCCGGACAATCCCCGCACAACAATTGACGCTCCGTCAGATCGGGTCGTACGGTCCGGTCATGGCCCTCACGGCGTACGACCTCACCGGCCGCACCGCGTTCGTCACCGGCGCCGCGAGCGGGATCGGCCGCGCGACGGCCACGCTCCTCGCGGAAGCGGGCGCCACCGTCCACTGCGCGGATCTCGACGAAGTCGGCCTGCGCGGAACGGCGGATCTCGTCGAGAAGCGGGGCGGCACCGCGCACACCCACACCCTCGACGTCACCGACCGCGCCGCACTCGCCGCCGCCGTCGCCGGCGCGGGCCCGCTGCACACGATGGCGGCGGTCGCCGGAATCATGCACACGAGCACCGTTCTGGACACCCGCGACGAGGATCTGGACCGCGTCCTCGCGGTCAACTTCAAGGGGGTGCTCCACGCCTGCCAGGAGGCGGCCCGCTCGATGATCGCGACCGGGACACGGGGTTCCATCGTCACCATGGCCTCGGGCGCGATGGACACGGCAAGCCCGGGCCTGCTCTGCTACAGCGTCACCAAGGCCGCCGTCGTGCAGCTGACCAAGACCCTGGCCACGGAGGTCGGGCGGCACGGCATCCGGGTCAACGCGATCGCCCCCGGCTGGATCCGCACTCCCATGACCGACCGTCACGAACCGGCGGCCCAGGAGCAGGCGGAGGCGGCCATGGCCCGCCACTCCCCCCTGGGCCGGGTGGGCGAGCCGGAGGACATCGCACATGCCGTCCTCCACCTCGCCTCCGACGCGGCGTCGTTCACGACCGGCCAGATCCTCCGCCCCAACGGCGGGGTCGCGATGCCGTGGTGACCGGTGCGCCCCCCGCGCGCTCCGCCCGCCCGTCGTCGCGTGCCCGGCCGCCCGACGCGGCGGACGCCGCCACGTGCACCGGCAGCAGGCTCAGCCCCCAGCCGCCGGCCGCGACCGCCCCCTCCACCAGTCCCGACTGCTCCGGAACCAGCACCAGTCGCAGCACCGCCCACCACCACAGCCCACCGGCCACCAGCCCGCCCGCGATCCACGCGGGCGTCACCAGCGGAACCCGTCGCCGCACCATGGCCGCCTCCTCCGGTCGACGCTAGACCGGGCGTATCGCACGACGGGAGGGCGCACCGGACGCAGACCCGGCGCACGAAGCGCACGACGCGGGCGCCGGACCGGGCGCGCCCCGCACCGAAGCGGGCGCCACGCCTAGGCGCTCTCGGCCTGGAACATCCACGCATGCTTCTCGAGATCGGCCGTGAGGGCGATCAGGATGTCCTGGCTCACCGGGTCCGGCTCGTCCGTGGCGTCGATCCGCTCCCGCATCCGGGAGACGACCGCCCCCAGGGCGTCGACCAGGATCTTCACGGCCTCGACGTCCTTGATCCAGCCGGTCGGGACATCACCGATGGCGCTGCCGGAGGCCACCGAGGCGGCCCTGCCGTCCGGATTCACACCGATCGCGGAGGCACGTTCGGCCACGACGTCCGAGTGCTGACGTGCGGTGACGACGACCTCGTCGAGTTGAAGATGGACGGAGCGGAAGCGCGGTCCGACCACGTTCCAGTGCACCTGCTTGGCGACGAGGCTGAGGTCGACCAGGTCCACCAGAGCCCCCTGCAGGGCGTCGCCGACGGTCTTCCGCTCAGTCTCGGACAGCGAACTCTTCACGACGGACATGCCTGTTCTCCCACCAGTCGTACGGTTTTCCCACCATGGCACGCCTGACCGAAATCGGGCATCTCAAACCCGACCGCACGAAGCCCGTCAAACCCCCCGGAAAGCACTAAAGCCCCGGTGGGTGCCCCAATGGGACACCTTCCGGGGCCTTAGCCCACGTAGCGTCAGGCAGCGACGACGTCCACCGCTTCCGCGGGCGCCTTGATGGTCACCCGCTCGGTGGGCACGCCTGCCACCGACGTCACCGACACCGAATTGAGCATCGGACGGCGTACCGGCGCGGGCACCGGTTCGCTCGCCGCTGCAGACTCGGCCAGTTCGGCCAGCGACAGCTCGTCGCTCACTTCACGCATGAGCTCGGACATCCGTACGTCAAGCGCGTCGCAGATCGCGGAGAGCAGCTCGGAGGAAGCCTCCTTCTGCCCCCGCTCCACCTCGGAGAGATAGCCGAGCGAAACTCGGGCGGACGAGGAGACTTCGCGCAGAGTACGGCCCTGGCGCTGGCGCTGCCGACGCAGCACGTCACCCAACAGGCGACGGAGCAGAATCATCGGTGGCTCCCTCCTCGGACCGCGTAGCCGCATCCTTCACGCCCCACCGTACCGCCTCGCGCTGCGGCCGTGCGGGGAGCGATGTCGTGTTCACTCAGGGCTGCAAACATCAATTCCCCCCGTTCTGTTCCGTATCCTGTGCCCGCGCATTTCCCGAGAGTTCGTCGCGGAGCAGTTCCAGCACGCTCCGTACGCTCTCTCTACGGATTTCCGCACGGCCGCCGTTCAACCGCAATGCGGCCACTTTGCCCGCTCCGACGGGCCCCGCGACGGCCACGTACACCGTTCCGACGGGCTGTCCGTCCTGTGGTTCGGGCCCGGCGACACCGGTCGTCGCGACCCCCCAGTCGGCGCCGAGGCGTCGGCGCGCACCCGCGGCCATCTGCAGCGCGACCTCGGGATCGACCGCTCCGCGCTCCGCCAGAAGGGTCGCGTCGACCCCCAGGAGTTCATGCTTGAGCGCCGTGGCGTACGCCGTGACGGACCCGCGGAAGCTCTTCGATGCCCCCGGTTCCCCGGTGAGCTCCGCGGCCACCAGGCCGCCCGTGAGGGACTCCGCGGCGGCCACCGTGTGACCACGCTCCGCGAGCAGTTCCAGCACCCGGGCGGCTTCGCTCATCGCGTCGACCCCGCCGCCGGCCCCTTCGCGGAGGCCCCGGAACCTCCGGGCGCCTCCGGCTCCCCGGCCTCCGACCCCGTGGCATGCGGCCCCGGAAGGGACTCGCCACCCGGCTCACCGCCGCCGTCGGCGGCCCCGCCGTCGGTCTTCGCGGCGCGCTCCGCGGCCAGCCCCTTGCGGCGCAGGACGATCGCCTCTCGCACATAGTCCAGAGCGGTGACGACCGTCAGCACGACGGCCACCGTCATCACCCAGAAGCGCAGGGTGGCGAGTGGACCGGTGAGCACGAGCACGTACATGCCGACCGCCGTGCCCTGTGCCAGCGTCTTCATCTTGCCGCCGCGGCTCGCCGGAATGACCCCGTGCCGGATCACCCAGAAGCGCATCAGCGTGATGCCCAGCTCGCGCGCGAGGATGACGGCCGTCACCCACCAGGGCAGGTCCCCGAGCGACGACAGACAGATCAGTCCGGCCGCCATGATCGCTTTGTCGGCGATCGGGTCGGCGATCTTCCCGAAGTCCGTGACCAGGTTGTACGTCCGCGCCAGATGCCCGTCGAAGACGTCCGTGATCATGGCGACGGCGAAGGCGGCCCAGGCCCAGGCACGCCAGACCGGGTCGTGCCCGCCGTCCTGGAGCAGCAGCACCACGAAGGCCGGCACGAGGACCAGACGGATCATGGTGAGGATGTTCGCGATGTTCCAGAGGCCGGCCTGAGCGACGGGCTTGGTTCCTCCCGCGCTCTGCGAGCGAGGAGGGACCCCCAGCTTGCCGCCGGGCGCGGGCCTACCGGTCCCGCCCGAAGCGGATGCCGGGACTCCGGTCATCTGCCCGCCTCCTCGAAAAGACACTCGGCCACCAGGTCGACGCCTTCCGTTCCCACGACCTTCGCCACGACCATACGGCCGGGAGCGAGGTCCAGGCCCGCGGCCGAGTCCGCGGTGATGACGACCTGGCCGTCCGTCTCGGGCGCCTGGTGGGCCGCACGGCCGATCACGCCGTCCTCCTCGTCGAGCGATTCGACGAGTACTTCCAGGGTCTCTCCGATCCGCTCCTCCGCACGCTGGGCGGTGAGCTCCTCGGCGAGGCGCGAGAGATGGGCGAGCCGCTCGTCCACGACCTCCTGGTCGAGCTTGTCCTCGTAGGTCGCGGCTTCCGTGCCGTCCTCGTCGGAGTAGCCGAAGACGCCGATGGCGTCGAGACGGGCATGGGTGATGAAGCGTTCCAGCTCGGCGAAGTCCGCCTCGCTCTCGCCGGGGAAGCCGACGATGAAGTTCGACCGCGCGCCGGCCGTCGGGGCCTTGTCGCGAATCGTGCCCAGGAGCTCCAGGAAGCGGTCGGTGTCACCGAAGCGGCGCATGGCCCGCAGCACGGCCGGGGCGCTGTGCTGGAAGGACAGGTCGAAGTACGGGGCGACCTTCTCGGTCGAGGTGAGCACGTCGATGAGACCGGGGCGCATCTCGGCGGGCTGGAGGTAGCTGACCCGGACCCGCTCGATGCCGTCGACGGCGGCGAGGTCGGGCAGCAGGCTCTCCAGCAGGCGGATGTCGCCCAGGTCCTTGCCGTAGGAGGTGTTGTTCTCGGAGACCAGCATGATCTCCTTCACACCCTGCTCGGCGAGCCAGCGCGTCTCGTTGAGGACGTCGGAGGGACGCCGCGAGACGAAGGAGCCGCGGAAGGACGGGATGGCGCAGAAGGAGCAGCGGCGGTCGCAGCCGGAGGCGAGCTTCACCGAGGCGACGGGGCTGCGGTCAAGCCGGCGGCGCAGCGGGGCGCGCGGGCCGGAGGCCGGGGCGAGACCCTCGGGGAGGTCGGCCGGGACGTTCTCGGGCGCCTCGACGGCGCCGTGGCCCGGGAGGGCGACCTCGGCGGCGGCCTGCTGCCGCTCCACCGGGGACAGCGGAAGCAGCTTGCGACGGTCGCGCGGGGTGTGAGCCTCCACACTGCCACCGCTGAGGATGGTCTGGAGGCGGCCGGAGATGTCGGCGTAGTCGTCGAAGCCGAGCACGCCGTCCGCCTCGGGCAGGGCCTCGGCGAGCTCCTTGCCGTACCGCTCGGCCATGCAGCCGACGGCGACGACGGCCTGGGTCTTGCCGTGGTCCTTCAGATCGTTGGCTTCGAGGAGGGCGTCGACGGAGTCCTTCTTGGCGGCCTCGACGAATCCACAGGTGTTGACGACGGCGACATCCGCGTCCTCGGCGTTCTCGACGAGCTCCCAGCCGTCCGCTGCCAAGCGGCCTGCGAGCTCCTCCGAGTCCACCTCGTTACGGGCGCAGCCAAGAGTGACAAGGGCGACGGTACGGCGTTCGGGCATGGACTCAAGACTACTTCGTCCCGGCCGTACCCCCGCCGCGCAGGGTTCACCTGCGCGACGGCTGCCCGGAAGCTCATCCGGACTCGGGAGCGCCCTTGGTGTACGAGAGCCGCTCGACGGCACCCGATTCGAACTTCTCTTCGATCTTCTTGCCGTTCACGAAGAGCTCGATCGGGCCGGCGTTGCCGAGGATCAGATCGACGCGCTCGTCGTCCTGGAAGGTCTTGGACTCTCCCTTGAGGAGGAGCCCGTCGAAGAGCAGCTTGCCGTCGCTCGCCTTGGCCGAGATCCAGCTCTTGTCGTCGATCGCGGTCAGCTTGACCGTGACCTTGTCCTTCGGGACCGCCGCGATGGCGCTGCCCGTGGGGACCGGCTTCGGGGTCTTGGTCGGCTTCGTGGTGGGGGTGGTGGTCTTCTTGTCGGGGGCCGGGCCCTCCGCCACCGCGCCGGTGCTCGTCGTGTCGTTCCCGTTGAACATCGTGAAGCCGACGAATCCGACGACGGCGACGATCGCGGCCACCATGGCGGCGGTCCAGTTCGGGCGACGCGGCTCGGGGCGGATGCGTTCCGCCTCGAAGAGGGGCGCGGCGGGGGTCGGAGCGGGCCGGCCGCCGTGGTCGGCGTCGTACTGCTCGACGAGCGGCGCGGGATCGAGTCCCACGGCGCGCGCGAGCGTACGAATGTGACCGCGGGCGTAGACGTCGCCGCCGCAGCGCGTGAAGTCGTCCTCCTCGATCGCGTGAACGATCGGGATGCGGACGCGCGTGGAGGCACTGACCTCGTCGACGGTGAGACCGGCGGCGATCCGGGCCTGCTGGAGAGCACGACCGATCGAATCCCGGTCGTCTGCCGGGAAGTTCCGGTCGTCTTCGGGGGATTCGGGGGAGTTGCCGATGGACACGAGAGCGCCTTTCGAGCGTGTAACCACCTGCTGGATGTTCAGTCTATGGGTGGTACGAAAGGGTGGGGCAACCGGGCGGACGCAGTTTGTACGCCATGAGGCTGGGACATCGTTCTGTCCCTCCCTCCAACTTGACGTACGCCCAAGGGAAACGGTTGCCCAAGTTCCCTTACGAGTGAGTCTCGGCCAGGTCTCGATACGGCCCGGCCGGCCCGTGGATCAGGCGTGGGACTCCCCCGCGGACCGTGCCCGGGGCATCCGCCGAACGGCTCAGGACGGCCGTCGGCTCACTCCGCGGACTCCCCGCGGATGACGGCCAGTACCCCGTCCAGCTCATCCGGCTTGACGAGCACGTCGCGCGCCTTGGACCCCTCGCTCGGCCCGACGATGTTCCGCGACTCCATCAGGTCCATCAGCCGGCCGGCCTTGGCGAAGCCGACGCGCAGCTTGCGCTGGAGCATCGAGGTCGAGCCGAACTGGGTGGAGACGACCAGTTCGGCCGCCTGGCACAGCAGGTCCAGGTCGTCGCCGATCTCCTCGTCGATCTCCTTCTTCTGCTTGGTCCCGACGGTGACGTCGTCCCGGAAGACCGGCGCCATCTGATCCTTGCAGTGCCGCACGACGGCCGCGACCTCGGCCTCGGTGACGAAGGCGCCCTGCATCCGGACGGGCTTGTTCGCACCCATCGGCAGGAACAGACCGTCACCCTTTCCGATGAGCTTCTCGGCTCCGGGCTGGTCGAGGATGACCCGGCTGTCGGCGAGCGAGGAGGTGGCGAACGCGAGCCGCGAGGGCACGTTCGCCTTGATCAGACCGGTGACGACGTCCACCGAGGGCCGCTGGGTGGCGAGCACCAGATGGATGCCGGCGGCTCGCGCCAACTGGGTGATGCGGACGATGGCGTCCTCGACGTCCCGGGGCGCGACCATCATCAGGTCGGCCAGCTCGTCCACGATGACCAGCAGGTACGGGTAGGGCTTGAGCTCCCGCTCGCTGCCCTCGGGCAGCTTGACCTTGCCGTCGCGGATGGCCTCGTTGAAGTCGTCGATGTGCCGGAAGCCGAAGGCGGCCAGGTCGTCGTAGCGCAGGTCCATCTCGCGCACGACCCACTGCAGGGCCTCGGCGGCCCGCTTGGGGTTGGTGATGATCGGCGTGATCAGGTGCGGGATGCCCTCGTACGCGGTGAGCTCGACCCGCTTGGGGTCGACGAGCACCATCCGGACGTCCTCGGGGGTCGCTCTTATCATGATCGACGTGATCAGGCAGTTGATGCACGAGGACTTTCCGGAGCCGGTGGCACCGGCCACGAGGACGTGCGGCATCTTCGCCAGATTGGCCATCTCGTAGCCGCCCTCGACGTTCTTGCCGAGTGCGACCAGCATCGGATGGTCGTCCTCCGCGGCAGCGGCGAGCCGTAGCACGTCGCCGAGGTTCACCATCTCCCGATCGGAGTTCGGGATCTCGATGCCGACCGCGGACTTGCCCGGGATCGGCGAGATGATCCGCACGTCCGGGGAGGCCACGGCGTACGCGATGTTCTTCGTCAGCGCCGTGATCTTCTCGACCTTCACGGCCGGGCCGAGCTCGACCTCGTACCGCGTGACCGTCGGCCCGCGCGTGAATCCGGTGACGGCGGCGTCGACCTTGAACTCGGCGAAGACGTTGGAGAGCGAGTCCACCACGGCGTCGTTCGCCGCGCTGCGCGTCTTGCCCGGACCACCGCGCTCCAGCAGGTCGAGCGAGGGCAGGGCGTACGTGATGTCGCCGGAGAGCTGCAGCTGCTCCGCTCGGGGCGGCAGTTCGGTGTGTTCGGGCGCCGGCTTGGTCAGGTCCGGTACGGCTCCGGTCACCCGCCCGGCCTTCTCCCCGCGGGCGGTCGGCACCGGGGCCGCGGGAGGCGCGTCGGCGGCCTCGGCGGCGGCCTGGGCCAGCGCGGCGGCCCGCTCGGCGGTGACGTCCCGGGTCAGGTCGGCGACCAGAGGGGACGGCGGCATGCCGTTGAGCACGGCGCCGTCCAGGGCGGCCGCCGCGGCGGCGGCGACGTCCACCGCGTCCATCGGACGGTCGAAGGCGGGCTGCGCCGAGGGGCCGCGCGGGCGGCCGCGCCGGGTGAGCGCATCCTCCTCCGCCCGGTCGACGTCGTACACCTCGGCCGTGCCAGGCGTACCGCGCCGGGAGCGCCTGGGCCGGGGAGCGTCCTCGCGCCAGTCCTCCTCGTACGGCGCCTCGGCCGCCTCCGGCGCCTCAGCGGGCTCGACGAGACCGAGCCGGGCGCCGAGCGCGCGCAGCCGCTGCGGGATCGCGTTGACCGGGGTCGCGGTGACGACGAGGAGCCCGAAGACCGTGAGGAGGACCAGCAGGGGTACGGCCAGGACCTCGCCCATCATGAAGACGAGCGGCTTGGACGCGGCCCAGCCGATCAGCCCGCCGGCGTCCTGTATGGCCTCCGTGCCCTCTCCCCGCCCCGGGGAGCCGCAGGCGATGTGGACCTGCCCCAGCACACCGAGCACGAGGGCGGACAGCCCGATCACGATCCGCCCGTTGGCCTCGGGCTTCTCCGGATAGAGGATCAGCCGGATGCCGATCGCGCCGACCAGCAGGGGCACGAGCAGGTCGAGGCGGCCGAAGGCACCGGTGACGAGCATCTCGACGAGGTCGCCGACCGGGCCACGCAGGTTGGACCAGGTCCCGGCCGCGACGATCAGCGCGATGCCGAGCAGCAGCAGCGCCAGACCGTCCTTGCGGTGCGCCGGGTCGAGACCCTTCGCTCCGCGTCCTATGCCCCGGAACATCGCCCCCACCGCGTGCGCCAGGCCGAGCCACAGTCCACGGGCGAGCCGGTAGACGCCCCCGGTCGGGGACGGAGCGGGTTTGGGGGCCGCCTTCTTCACCGCGGCCTTCTTGGCGGGCGCGCGCTTCGCGGGGGCGGCCTTCTTCGCCGCGGTCTTCTTCGCGGGCGGTTTGGCAGGGGACTTCGCGGGCGCCGCTTTCTTCGCGGCGCCGGTCGTACGGCCGGCGCGCGGCTTCGCGGTGCCCGCCGCGCCCTGGGAACCCTTGCCGGACGTACGTGAGGCCATGATGCTGAGGTTACCGGTGTGAGCGGCGGGGGACACGTGTGCGTCCGGGCTCACCCGTTCGTGTCGTGCTTGCCCGGGCGCGAAACTGACGCCCGCTCATCACACGCACGGAACGACTGATGACGCGTCAGCTCTGCGAGGGAAGGACGGGCGGTCCGCCGGCGCCCGGCTCCAGGGCGTCGAGCGCCCGTCGCAAGCCGGTGAGCTTGCGCTCCAGATGCGCGGCGGTGGCGACCGCCGCGGCGTCGGCGGAGTCGTCGTCGAGCTGCTTGGACAGCGCTTCGGCCTGCTCCTCGACCGCCGCGAGACGGGCGGAGAGTTCGGCGAGCAGCCCTGCCGACTCCTTGGCGTGACCGCCGTGACCGCCGCCGCCCTCGAGCTGGAGGCGGAGCAGCGCGGCCTGCTCACGCAGCTGACAGTTCTTCATGTACAGCTCGACGAAGACCGAGACCTTGGCGCGCAGCACCCACGGGTCGAACGGCTTGGAGATGTAGTCGACCGCGCCCGCGGCGTAGCCCCGGAAGGTGTGGTGCGGGCCGTGGTTGATCGCGGTGAGGAAGATGATCGGGATGTCCCGGGTCCGCTCGCGCCGCTTGATGTGCGCGGCGGTCTCGAATCCATCCATTCCGGGCATCTGGACATCCAGGAGAATGACCGCGAAGTCGTCGGTCAGCAGCGCCTTGAGCGCTTCCTCCCCGGACGATGCCCGCACCAGCGTCTGATCGAGCGCGGAGAGAATGGCCTCCAGCGCCAGCAGATTCTCCGGCCGGTCATCGACCAGGAGGATCTTGGCCTTCTGCACCATGCCCCGTCCTCCTCGCCCCGGCAACGGCTCTCCCCGACTCTCCGAGCCGGGGGAAGCACCGGGCGCCGCCCCAGAAGACGACTCCCATGCGCCGTCCGTCCTTGTGCCGGTCATGGTAGCCGCACCCCGCCTGTCGCCACACCCTGTCACCGCGATGTCACTGTGCACGTAGCAGAAACGCGGCGAGAGACCAGAAGGTTCCCCGAATACCGCGCCCTCACACGCCCTCGGCGACAGTCCGTCAACAACCCCCGGTTCCGTTTCCTCGCATCCACTCTTCCATCACGGACAGCAGGTGATCGGGGTCGACGGGCTTGGTGACGTAGTCGGACGCACCCGACTCGATCGCCTTCTCCCGGTCGCCCTTCATCGCCTTCGCCGTGAGCGCGATGATCGGCAGCCCCGCGAACTGCGGCATCCGCCGGATCGCGGTCGTCGTCGCATACCCGTCCATCTCCGGCATCATGATGTCCATCAGCACGACCGTCACATCGTCGTGCTGTTCCAGGACCTCGATGCCCTCGCGGCCGTTCTCCGCGTACAGCACCGCCAGACCGTGCTGTTCCAGGACGCTGGTGAGCGCGAAGACGTTGCGGATGTCGTCGTCGACGATCAGCACCTTCTCCCCGCCGAAGGAGTACGTGCGGCGCGGCTCGGACTCCGCCCGCTCCTCGGCCGCCGACTGCTCGGCCTGGCCGACCCGGCCGGGCTGGCCCGGCAGCGCGGGCCGCGCCTCCGCCCCGGCGGGCGCCGCCTTGCGCCGGTGCCGGAACAGCGGCCCCGCTCCGGAACGCAGGTCCGCCGCCATCGGTCCGGGCGCGTAGGGCCCGCTCTGCTCCCCCGCACCGTCCTCCAGGCCCGTCTGCCCGTCGGCCGACGGATCCTGCCCGTACCCGTGCGCGGGCAGCTCGCTCGGGCTCAGCGGCAGATAGAGCGTGAACGTCGAGCCGCGTCCCGGCTCGCTCGCCGCGTAGATCTCGCCGCCCAGCAGCCGCGCGATCTCACGGCTGATGGAGAGCCCCAGACCCGTACCGCCGTACTTGCGGCTGGTCGTCCCGTCGGCCTGCTTGAACGCCTCGAAGATCACCCGCATCTTGCCGGCCGCGATCCCGATGCCGGTGTCCGTCACCGAGAAGGCGATCAGCTCGGCCTCCGGGTCGCGCAGCGAACCCGCCTCCAGCAGCTGCTCACGGATCGACTGCGGCACGTCCGTACCGGCCGGCCGGATCACCAGCTCCACCGCTCCCGTGTCGGTGAACTTCACCGCGTTGGACAGCAGGTTGCGCAGCACCTGGAGGAGCCGCTGCTCGTCGGTGTGGAGCGTGGCGGGCAGTTCGGGCGAGACCCGCACCGAGAAGTCGAGTCCCTTCTCCGCGGTGAGCGGGCGGAACGTCGCCTCGACGTAGTCGACGAGCTGCACCAGCGCGATACGCGTCGGGGAGACGTCCATCTTCCCCGCCTCGACCTTCGACAGGTCGAGGATGTCGTTGATCAGCTGGAGCAGGTCGGAACCGGCGCCGTGGATGGTCTCGGCGAACTCGACCTGCTTGGGCGAGAGATTGTGCTCCGCGTTGTCGGCGAGCAGCTTGGCCAGGATCAGCAGCGAGTTGAGCGGCGTCCGCAGCTCGTGCGACATGTTCGCCAGGAACTCCGACTTGTACCGCATGGAGACCGCGAGCTGCTCGGCCCGCTCCTCCAGCACCTGCCGCGCCTCCTCGATCTCGGTGTTCTTCACCTCGATGTCCCGGTTCTGCCGGGCGAGCAGCTCCGCCTTCTCCTCCAGCTCCGCGTTGGAACCCTGCAGCTCCTTCTGCCGGTGCTCCAACTCGGCCGACCGCTCCCGCAGCTGCTCGGTCAGCTCCTGCGACTGCTTCAGCAGCACCTCGGTCTTGGTGTTGACGCTGATGGTGTTGACGGTCGTCGCGATCAGCTCGGCGAGCTGGTTGAGGAAGTCCCGCTGGATCTGGGTGAACGGCTGGAACGAGGCCAGCTCGATCACGCCGAGGACCTTCCCCTCGAAGAGGACGGGAAGCACGATCACATGCGCGGGGGCCGCCTCACCGAGCCCGGAGGAGATCTTCAGATAACCCGGCGGCACATTGACCTGGATCGTCCGCTTCTCCTCGGCCGCCGTCCCGATGAGCGTCTCGCCGGGACGGAAGGACGTGGGCATGGACCCGGCGGAGTACCCGTAACTGCCCCGCATCCGAAGCTCGTACGAGCCCTCGCCCTGCCCGCCGAGCTCGGCGCTGGCCGTCGAGGAGCCGGTCTGCAGCGCCACGAAGAACGCGCCGTGCTGGGCCGAGACCACCGGGGTCAGCTCGCTCATGATGAGCGAGGCGACGTCGTCCAGATCCCGCCGGCCCTGCATCAGACCGGAGATCCGCGCCAGGTTGCCCTTCAGCCAGTCCTGCTCCTCGTTGGCGAGGGTGGTGTCGCGCAGGTTGGCGATCATGGTGTTGATGTTGTCCTGGAGGGCCTGGATCTCGCCCGCCGCGTCCACCCCGTCGATCTTCAGGTTCAGGTCGCCCCGGGTCACCGCGGTGGCGACGGCCGCGATGGCGCGCACCTGCCGGGTCAGGTTCCCGGCCATCTCGTTCACGGACTCGGTCAGGTCCCGCCAGGTGCCGTCGACGTCACGCACCCGGGCCTGACCGCCCAGCTGCCCGTCCGTACCCACCTCGCGGGCCACACGCGTGACCTCCTCGGCGAAGTTGGACAGCTGGTCGACCATCGTGTTGATGGTGTTCTTCAGCTCCTGGATCTCACCCCGCGCGTCGATGTCGATCTTCTTGGTGAGATCGCCCTTGGCGATGGCGGTGGTGACCGTCGCGATCTGCCGCACCTGACCGGTCAGGTTCGACGCCATCGAGTTCACCGACTCGGTCAGGTCCTTCCAGGTTCCCGAGACGCCCGGAACCCTCGCCTGGCCGCCCAGTTCGCCTTCCGTACCCACCTCACGGGCGACTCGCGTCACCTCGTCCGCGAACGACGACAGCGTGGTCACCATCGTGTTGACGGTGTCGGCGAGCTCCGCGACCTCGCCGCGCGCCTCGACCGTCACCTTCTTGGTCAGATCGCCGTTGGCGACGGCCGCGGAGACCCGGGAGATGTTCCGCACCTGGCTGGTCAGGTTGTTGGCCATCAGGTTGACGTTGTCGCTCAGGTCCTTCCAGGTGCCGGTCACCCCGCGCACCCGCGCCTGACCGCCCAGGATGCCTTCCGTGCCCACCTCACGGGCGACTCGCGTCACCTCGTCCGCGAAGTTGGACAGCTGGTCGACCATCGTGTTGACGGTCGTCACCAGCTCCAGGATCTCGCCCTTGGCGTCGACGGTGATCTTCTTCGACAGATCGCCCTTGGCGACCGCCGTCGTGACCTCGGCGATGTTGCGCACCTGCGACGTCAGGTTGTTCGCCATGAAGTTCACGGACTGCGTGAGGTCCTTCCAGGTGCCGGAGACCCCCTGCACCTCGGCCTGACCGCCCAGGATGCCCTCCGTACCCACCTCACGGGCCACCCGCGTCACCTGCTCCGCGAAGCTGGAGAGCTGGTCGACCATGGTGTTGAGGGTGTTCTTCAGCTCCAGGATCTCGCCGCGCGCGTCCACGTCGATCTTCTGCGACAGATCACCACGCGCCACCGCCGTGGCGACCTGCGCGATGTTGCGGACCTGGGCGGTGAGGTTCCCGGCCATGCCGTTCACCGAGTCGGTGAGATCGCGCCACACGCCGGCGACGCCCGGCACCTGCGCCTGACCGCCCAGCCGGCCGTCCGTACCCACCTCACGGGCCACCCTGGTCACCTGCTCCGCGAAGGCGGACAGCTGGTCGACCATCGTGTTGATGGTGTTCTTCAGCTCCAGGATCTCGCCGCGCGCGTCCACGTCGATCTTCTGCGACAGATCACCACGCGCCACCGCCGTCGTCACCTGGGCGATCTGCCGCACCTGGGACGTCAGATTGCCGGCCATGAAGTTGACGGAGTCGGTGAGTTCCTTCCAGGTGCCGGAGACCCCGTCGACACGGGCCTGACCACCGAGGCGGCCCTCCGTGCCCACGTCCCTCGCCATCCGCGTCACCTGGTCGGCGAAGGAGGACAGCTGCGACACCATCGTGTTGACGGTGTTCTTCAGCTCCAGCATCTCGCCCGCGACGTCGACGGTGACCTTCTGCGACAGGTCACCGTTGGCGACCGCCGTCGTCACCTGCGCGATGTCCCGCACCTGACCCGTCAGGTTGCGGAAGGCGGTGTTCACCGAGTCGGTGAGGTCCTTCCACGTACCCGCCGCACCCGGAACCTGCGCCTGACCGCCGAGCAGACCCTCGACACCGACCTCACGCGCGACCCGGGTCACCTCGGAACCGAACGCCGACAGCTGGTCCACCATCGTGTTGACGGTGTTCTTCAGCTCCAGCATCTCGCCCGCGACATCGACGGTGACCTTCTGCGACAGGTCACCGTTGGCGACCGCCGTCGTCACCTGCGCGATGTCCCGCACCTGCGTCGTGATGTTCCGGAAGACCGTGTTCACCGAGTCGGTGAGGTCCTTCCACGTACCCGCCGCACCCGGAACCTGCGCCTGACCACCCAGCAGACCCTGCGCGCCGACCTCACCCGAGACACGGGTCACCTCGTCGGCGAACGTCCGCAGCGTCTCGGTCATCTGGTTGATCGTGTCCGCGAGTTGCGCGACCTCGCCGCGCGCGCTCACCGTGACCTTCTGCGACAGGTCGCCGTTGGCGACCGCGGTGGTCACCTCGGCGATACCCCTCACCTGATTGGTGAGATTTCCCGCCATCGTGTTGACGGAATCGGTCAGGTCCTTCCAGACGCCGGCGACACCGTCCACCTCCGCCTGACCGCCCAGCTCGCCCTCGGTACCCACCTCACGCGCGACACGGGTCACCTCGGACGAGAACGAGGACAGCTGGTCCACCATCGTGTTGACGGTGTTCTTCAGCTCCAGCATCTCGCCGGCCACGTGCGCCGTGACCTTCCGGGACAGATCGCCCTTGGCCACCGCCGTCGTCACGAGAGCGATATCACGTACCTGCGCCGTCAGCCGGTACGCCATCGTGTTGACCGAATCCGTGAGGTCCTTCCACGAACCGGACATACCTCGCACCTGGGCCTGACCGCCCAGCTTGCCCTCGGTACCGACCTCGAGTGCGACCCTTGTCACTTCGTCGGTGAACGCCGACAGCTGGTCGACCAGGTTGTTCACGGTCCGCGCGACCTTCAGGAACTCCCCGCGCAGCGGCCGAGCGGCCCCGTCGGGCCCGTCCGAACGCAGGTCCATCCGCTGGTCCAGGTCACCCTCGGCCACCGCCGAGAGCACCCGCCCCACCTCGGAGACCGGTCGCGTCATGTCGTCGACCAGCGCGTTAGCGGCCTCGATGGCCGCCGCCCAGGCGCCCTCGCTGGCCCCCGCCTCCAGACGCTCCGACAACTTGCCCTCGCGCCCGACCATGCGCCGGACCCGCGACAACTCGCCGGTCAGATGCATCTGCCGGTCGGCGACCTCGTTGAACACGGCGCAGATCTCCGCCATGACCCCGTCGCCGGACACGGTCAGCCGCTTGCGCAGATTTCCGTCCCGCATCGAGACCAGGGCGCCCAGCAGCCGCTCCATGGCCGCCGCGTCGACCTGCACCGTCCCACCGCTCCGGGACCGTCCGCCCTTCGCCCGCGTGCCGCTGCCGCTGCTGCTGCCGCCGCGCCGCGCCGCCGTGCCAGACTCCACCGTGTCCCTCCCGAAGGGGTTGACCGTTCTGCCCGGGCCGTCACCACAAGCCTGCCCAGTGTTTCACCACGGCCGAACCAGGCGATAACAGTTCGGCGACTTCGCATAGCGTCCCCACCCTCGGGGGACGGAAACAGTGGTGACCGGCATCCGGTCGGACAGCGAAGGTAAGTAACCTGGCATCCGGCTGTCCAACCGCCCCGGTCCGCCCGGCGGGGGTGGGGTGGCGCGAAGACGACCACCGGGCAGCGGGAGGGGCAGACCGACCATGGCGGAGCCGGGCGTCGAGAGGCGTACGAGGAGTTCAGTGATCACCGCGCGGGCGGCTGCCACCTTCGACCCCGTCGGGCGGTCCGTCGCGACCGCCCGCGCCTTCGTACGGGACACCCTCCAGGGCTGGGGGTACGCCGAGATCGTCGACGACGCCGTCGTCCTCACCAGCGAGCTCGTCACCAACGCCGTGATCCACGCGGGCACCACGGCCGACGTCCTGTGCCTGCGCAGCGACGACGGCGTCCGCGTCGAAGTCGCCGACCGCTACCCCGAGCGCGAGATCCCCCTCCAGAGCGGCCGCACCCTCGCCCACCCCGACCGGGAGAACGGCAGGGGCCTGCTCCTGTGCGCCGCGCTCGCCACCCGCTGGGGCGTCGAGTACACCCCCACGCACAAGCACGTCTGGTTCCAACTCGACCTGCCCGAGCGCGCGATCGGCACCCGCTCCGCCGGCCCCGTCCTCCCCGACGCGCTCCTCCCCGTCGCCGACACCCGCGTCCGCGTCGCCGTCGCCCAGATCGACCGCGGCGGCGCCATCACCTCCTGGAACGAGGACGCCGAGGAACTCTTCGGCTACGGCTCCGAGCAGGTCACCGGCAAGCCCCTCGGCGACCTCGCCGCCTGGCCGCACACCCCCGGCATCGGCACCGGTCTCGTCGAGGCCCTCCGACTCTCCCGCTGGGAAGGCAGCTACGGCATCCGCTGCGCCGACGGCCGCGTCATCCCCGTGTACGCCTCCCACCTCCGCGTCCGCGACGCCGAAGGCGAGCCGTCCACGGTATGCCTCCTCGTACGGGAGTACGAGCGAGCGGTCCTCCAGACCCCGCAGCGCCCCGCGGTCTCCGACCCGGGCGCCGAGAGCCGCTCCGCGGACCCCTTCGAGGTCTTCATCGGCTCCCCCGCCCCGGACGACCTCGACGGTCTCCTCCAGCGCACGGTGGAGCGCGCCCGCGACATGCTCGACGGCGACTCCGCCTTCCTCCTGCTCGCCACGGACGACGAGACCGAGCTGGAGGTACGGGCGACCACCGGACTCCCGTCCGCCCGCCAGCGGTTCGCCCGCGTCCCCGTCGAGACCGGCGCCAGCCGTTACGGCTCCGCCCGGATGCCGGCCGTCCACGAGGACCTGGCCGCCGTCCCCGGCGCGGTCCCGCTCCTCGAAGGCACCGGGATGCGCTCGGTCGTCACGGTCCCGCTCAAGGTCGAGGGCCGCCTGACGGGTTCCCTCGGCGTGGCCGCCGAGGGCCCGAACCGCTACTCCAACGAGGAGGCCCTGCGCCTCCAGTTCGCGGCCGACCGCATCGCCCTGGCCGTGGAATCGGCCCGCCTCGGCGAGCTCGAACGGCTCCGCCGAGGCTCTCTCAGCTTCCTCGTGGAAGCCTCCGACCTCCTGGCCGGCACCCTCGACCGCGACCAGACCCTGGCCCTGATGGCCCAGATGACGGTCCCCACCCTGGCGACCTGGTGCGCCGTCTACACGATCGCCGACCAGGTCTCGGAGCCGTACCTCTCCTATGTCCTGCACGAGGACGAGGACCGCATCGACGGTCTGAAGGCCCTGCTGTCGTCGGTCGCCCCGCCCGATCCGGTGCCCACCCCGGGCGCCCGCGTCTGGACCGCCCCCGCCGACGCCGCCCACCGGGCGGCGCTCTCCACCTCGCTCCGCGAACTGGGCCAGGGCAGCGGCCCCTTGTCCTCCGGCATCGACACCACGCTGGCCACCGCGGCCGCCGTCGGCGGCGAGACCGTGGTCCTGCCGCTCGTCGCCCGGAACCGCGTCATCGGCATGCTCACCCTCGGCAAGCCCTCCGACGACCACTTCCGCCAGGAGATCCTGGAACTGGCGGAGGACCTCTCTCGCCGAGCGGCCCTGGCCCTCGACAACGCCCGCCTCTATTCGGAGCGCATGGCGATCAGTCAGTCCCTCCAGCGCAGCCTGCTGCCGCCCGGCCTCCCTCAGATCCCCGGTGTCGAGGTCGAGGTCATCTACCGGGCCGCCGGCGAGGGCAACGAGGTCGGCGGAGACTTCTACGACCTCTTCCCGATCCGCGACAACGCCTACGGCTTCGCCATCGGCGACGTCTGCGGTACGGGCCCGGAGGCCGCGGCCGTCACGGGCCTCGCCCGTCACGCCCTGCGCCTGCTGGCCCGCGAGGGCTTCGGCGGCCCGGCGGTCCTGGAACGCCTCAACGCCGCGATCCTCGACGAGGGCGCCCGCAGCCGCTTCCTGACTCTCCTGTACGGCGAGCTGTGGCCGCAGGAGGACGGCTCGGCCATCCTCAAGGTCGTCTGCGCCGGCCACCCGCTGCCGCTCCGCCTCCGCCAGGACGGCACGGTCGTCCCCGCGGCGGATCCCCAGCCGCTCCTGGGCGTCCTGGACGACCTGGAGCTGTACGAGCAGACCATCACGCTCGACCCGGGCGATGTCCTGCTCTGTGTCACCGACGGCGTCACGGAGCGCCGCGAGGGCACCCGGATGCTCGGCGACGACGGCCTGATCGAGGTCCTCAGGTCCTGTACGGGCCTCACGGCCGGAGCGGTCGCCGCCCGCGTTCTGCGAGCGGTGGAGCGCTTCGCCCAGGAGCCCGCCTCCGACGACATGGCCATCCTGGCGATGCGTATCCCTGAGCCCTTCGACGGCGACTGACGACGAGAACGCGGACCGCTCTCAGCCCTCCTCCGCACCCATGTCGGCGGAGGGCGCGCAGTGCCGCTCCCGGCGCGCTGCTCAGGCCAGATCGCAGCGCCCCGGAGCCGGCCATGCCCGACAAAACAAAGAAGGCCCCCGCCATGAGGCGGGGGCCTTCTTTAAGTGGAGCCCTTTAACGGAATCGAACCGTTGACCTTCTCCTTACCATGGAGACGCTCTACCGACTGAGCTAAAAGGGCGGGAGTTCGGCGGCGTCCTACTCTCCCACAGGGTCCCCCCTGCAGTACCATCGGCGCTGAAAGGCTTAGCTTCCGGGTTCGGAATGTAACCGGGCGTTT
>NZ_JBEZNW010000041.1:0-66129 GCF_040653355.1 Streptomyces sp. NPDC047971
GCTCGGGGTCACCGTCCACGAGCACACCGCCGACGAGGCCGTCGAGCCGACCCGGCGCCCTCGTGCGCGTTCACCCGGCCGTGGTCGCCAGGAGCTTGCGCAGCAGGCCCGCCAGCTGCTCCGCCTCCTCGGGCGTGAGCGCGGACTCCAGGGCGTCGCGCTGCCGGGCGAGACCCGCGCCGACCGCCTGGTCCACCAGCTCCCGGCCCCGCTCGCTGAGCGTCACCCGCAGCCCGCGCCGGTCGTGGGGGTCGGGGCTGCGGCTGAGCAGCCCGGCCTTCTCCAGCTTGTCGAGCCGGCCCGTCATCCCCCCGGTGGTGATCATCAGGGTCGCGGTGAGCTCGCGGGGCGAGAGCGTGTACGGCTCGCCCGAGCGGCGCAGGGTCGCCAGCACGTCGAACTCCCCGAGCGCCATCCCGTAGGGCGCGTACGCCTTGTCGACGCGGCCGCGCATCGCGGCGGCCAGCCGGTAGATCCGTCCGAAGACGGCCATGGGCACCGTGTCCAGGTCGGGGCGGACGGCCGCCCACTGGTCGGTGATGGCGTCGACGGCGTCGTGGGCGGGGGTCTCGGTGCTCTCCATGGCGGCAGTCTCCTGATCGATCGACTCGACGGCAAGTAAGTCACTGAGCGGTAAGCCACTCGCGAGGAAGAAGCTTAGGCGAAAGTGGCTTGCAAATAAGTAACTTAGAACTAAGCTACTTATTGCCAAGTCACTCGGACGCACTCCGAACCAGGGGGGACCCGTCATGTCCCGCAAGGCCGCCGTCACCGCCCTCACCGCGCTCGCCCCGATCTCCTGGGGCTCCACCTACTTCGTCACCACGGAGTTCCTGCCGCCCGACCGGCCGCTCTTCACCGGTCTGATGCGCGCCCTCCCCGCGGGGCTGCTGCTGCTCGCCCTCACCCGCAAGCTGCCGCGGGGCGCCTGGTGGTGGAAGTCCGCGGTCCTCGGCGGCCTCAACATCGGCGCCTTCTTCCCGCTGCTCTTCCTCGCCGCGTACCGGCTGCCCGGCGGCGTCGCGGCCGTCGTCGGCTCGGTCGGGCCGCTCTTCGTCGTCGGCCTCGCGAGCCTCTTCCTGGGTGACCGGCCCACCGTGCGGTCCCTGCTCACGGCCGTCGCGGCCGCCTTCGGCGTCAGTCTCGTCGTCCTGAAGGCGGGTGCGGCCCTCGACCTCGTGGGTGTCGTCGCCGGGCTGCTCTCCGCCCTGTCGATGTCCGCCGGCACGGTCCTCACCAAGCGCTGGGGGAGGCCCGAGGGGGTCGGTGCGCTCGCCCTGACGGGCTGGCAGCTCACCGCCGGCGGCCTGGTCATCCTGCCGATCGCCCTCCTGATCGAGGGCGCACCGCCGGCCATGGACTCCGTCAACCTGCTCGGCTACGCCTACCTGGCCTTCGGCAACACCGCGATCTCGTACTTCCTCTGGTTCCGCGGGATCGGGCGGCTGAGCGCCTCCTCCGTGACCCTGCTCGGTCCGCTCTCGCCGATCACCGCGGCCGTCATCGGCTGGGTGGCGCTCGGGCAGGCGCTGGGTCCGGTGCAGCTCGTCGGAATGGCGGTCGCCTTCGGCGCCACCCTGGCCGGTCAGCTGACCCCGCGTACCCCCGCTGCGGCGAAGGTCCAACCTTTCAGCTCTCCTGAAAGGAATCGTCAGGAACTTTCGATGGACCTGGATGTTTCCTCGGTGCGACGGTAGAGCCTCACCGAACGAGAGGATCACCGTGACGCTTCTGGACCATGACCGCACCGCACCGAGAGCGACCGACGAGCCGGCACCCGCGGGGAACCTCGCGCGCGGAGCCGGCCTCGGCGTTCTCCTCGCGCTCGTCGCCACGGTCGTCTGGTCCGGCAGCTTCGTCGCCACCCGGGACATGGCCGACTCCGTCTCCCCGGTCCAGGCCGTCTTCTGGCGCTGGGTCATCGCCCTCGTCGCCGTCGCCCCCCTGGCGGCCGGGCGGGCATGGCGGCAGCGGAGTCTGATCCGCCGCCATCTCGGCTACGTCACCCTCGCCTCGCTGTTCGGCGTCGCCCTCTACAACACCCTCGTGCACCAGGCCGGACTGACCACCTCCGCCTCCAACATGGGCATGATCATGGCCGCCTCGCCGGTGATCATGGCGCTCTACTCCCGCCTGGGCGGCGAACGCCTCGGCGCCCGCCGCACCTTCGGGATGCTCCTGGCGGCGCTCGGCGTCCTGCTCCTCGTCGGCAAGGGCTCCCTCGCCGTCGACTTCACCGCGGGCGACCTGTGGATGTTCGCGGCCGCCCTGTCCTTCGCCTCGTACAGCGCCCTGCTCAAGCGCAAGCCCGTCGAGATCGGCGCGCCGGCGTTCCTCTTCACGACCTTCGCGCTCGGCGCCCTGATGCTGCTCCCGGCCTACGGCGTCAGCCTCGCCGTCCAGGGCGGCTTCGACCCCGCCGTCGCCACCGTCGGACCGCTGCTCTACGTCGGAGTCTTCTCCTCCGCCGTCGCCTTCTTCGCCTGGAACAAGGCCGTCACCCTCATCGGCGCGGCCCGCGCGGGAGTCGTCTACTACCTCCAGCCCGTCTGCGTGGCACTGCTCTCGTACCCACTGCTCGGCGAGGAACTGGGCCTCGCGGGCGGCGCGTCCATGGCACTCATCCTGTGCGGGGTGGCACTGGCGAGCGCCGCGCGTGCACGCGGATGAGTGGGACGCGCATCAGGACGAGCGCGAAGCCGACCTGCCCCAGGAGCAGCAGCCCGTACATGTCGCCCGCCACGCCGAACATGAGGAACCACAGAGGCAGGAGCAGGAGCGCGGCCAGGCGCCATCGGAAGGCCATCCCGGTCCGCTCGCTGGCCAGCGCGAAGAGCCAGATGATCAGGATCGACGGCGCCGCGATCATGTAGGAGAGTTCGAGGCCCGTCTCTAGCTGGCTGCGGACGATCTCGGTCCGGGGGCGGCCGTCGAAGGGGCCGAGACCGGGCCAGTCATGCGCCGGCGGACTCCAGGTCAGGCCGATCGCCAACCACACGGCCGCGTAGGTCGCCAGGTAGCGGACCGCGACATCAAGAAGGCGTAGGAGGACCGCGCCGAAGTTCAGGTAGGGGGCGTCCGTCGTCATGCTCCCATCCTGTCCGGTGAATTGAACGCGTTCAAGGCCTTTCTTGAACGCGTTCAATGTCGATCCGCCCCCGGCCCCCGGTAGGTTGCGCCCCATGACCGAGTGGGACATCAAGAAGCTTCAGATCCTCCGTACGCTCCGCGATCGCGGCACCGTCACCGCGACCGCGGAGGCGCTGCTCATGACCCCCTCGGCCGTCTCCCAGCAGCTCACCAACCTCGCCAAGCAGCTCGGTGTGCCGCTCCTGGAGGCCCAGGGGAGGCGGGTCCGGCTCACCGACGCCGCGCATCTCGTGCTCCGTCACGCCGAGGCCGTCTTCGCCCAACTGGAGCGGGCCGACGCCGAGCTGGACGGCTATCTGCGCGGGGAGGTCGGACAGGTGCGAGTGGCGGCCTTCTCGACGGCCGTACCCGCGCTCGTCGTCCCCGCCGTGCAGCAGCTGCGCACCGCGCACCCCGGACTCGACGTCCGGATCCGCGAGGCCGAGGCGTCCGAGGCGTACGAACTGCTCGGCGCCGGCGAGGTCGACCTGGCGCTCTCGCTCGCCGCGCACGCCCCCTCCGTCCGCGACCCCAAGTTCAGCCGCGTCCCCCTCCTGGCCGACCCGCTCGACGTCGCCCTGCCGGCCGGGCACCCGCTCGCGGAGGCGCCGGGGCTCAGACTCGCCGACCTCTCCGCCGAACCCTGGATCTTCGGCGGCTCCGGCCCCTGGTCCGAGATCACCACCGCAGCCTGCGAAGCCGCCGGATTCGTGCCCGAACAGGCCCACAGCGCCGCGGGCTGGACCGCGATCCTCGCCATGGTCGAAGCGGGCATGGGCGTCGCCCTGGTGCCGCGGATGGCCTCCGCGGAGCGCCGCGCGGGCGTCGTCATGAGGGTCCTCTCCGCCGACCAGCCGCGCCGCCATGTCGTCGCGGCGGTGCGGCGCGGGGCCGAGGAGGGGGTCGCGGTGGCCCGGGTGCTCGGCGCGCTCCGCCAGGCGGCGGCCCAGCGCGAGACCGTTCAGCAGAGCTGACCTCGGATTGTTCAGCAGAGCTCGCCTCGAATTGTTCAGCAGAGCTGAAAATACCTGTCGAAAACATTCGATGGACCCACCAGGTCCTCGGGGCGCACAGTCGACGCATGACCTTCGAGACGAGCCAGGACCAGGACCCGCACGCCAACGACGCCGCGCCCTACGGCGGAGGCGACCCGTACGCCGACTACCGGACCGGTGACTTCCCCTTCACCGAGCTGGTCGACCTGGCCGACCGCCGTCTCGGCGCCGGCGTCGTCGCCGCCAACGACGAGTTCTTCGCCGAGCGCGAGAACCTCCTCGTCCGCGAGCGCGCCGTCTTCGACCCGGAGCACTTCGGTCACAAGGGCAAGATCATGGACGGCTGGGAGACCCGCCGCCGCCGCGGCGCCGACGCCGAGAACGTCTTCCCCGCGCCCGAGGACCACGACTGGGCGATCGTCCGCCTCGGCGCCCCCGGCGTCATCCGCGGCATCATCGTCGACACCGCCCACTTCCGCGGCAACTACCCGCAGCGGGTGTCGATCCAGGCCACCGCCGTCGAGGGTTCGCCCAGCCCCGAGCAGCTCCTCGCCGACGACGTGAAGTGGGAGGAGATCGTCCCGCCCACCCCCGTACGCGGCCACGCCGCCAACGGCTTCGCCATCGACGTCGAGCGCCGCTTCACCCACCTGCGCCTCTGCCAGCACCCCGACGGCGGCATCGCCCGGCTGCGGGTCCACGGCGAGGTCGTGCCCGACCCCGAGTGGCTGGAGCTCCTCGGCACCCTCGACCTGATCTCCGTACTCAACGGAGGCGTGTACGAGGACGCTTCGGACAAGTTCTACTCCTCGCCGACCCAGATCATCCTGCCCGGCACCTCCCGCAAGATGGACGACGGCTGGGAGAACCGCCGCCGCCGGGTCCGCGGAACCAACGACTGGGTCCGCTTCCGGCTCGCCGCCCAGGGCGTCGTACGCGCCGTCGAGATCGACACCGCGTACCTCAAGGGCAACTCGGCGGGCTGGATCGCGCTCCAGGGCCGCAACGGCGAGACCGGCGAGTGGTTCGAGATCATCCCCCGGACCAAGCTGCAGCCCGACACCCTGCACCGCTTCAAGCTCCCCGCGCAGGCCGTCGTCACCCACGTCCGCCTCGACGCCTTCCCCGACGGCGGCGTCGCCCGGATGCGGCTGCACGGCTCGCTCACCGAGCAGGGCGCGGCCGACCTCCGCACGCGCTACGCGACGCTCGGCGGCTGACACGCTTCCGCCCGGCGGGCGGCCGCGCGCCGACGCCCGCCCGCCGAGCGGACCCAAACGGACGAAGGGGCACCTCCGTGGGGGAGGGTGCCCCTTCGTCGCTCACACCGTGACCGTCACGCGGCGGCCGCGTCCGCGGCCTGCGCCTTCAGCGCGCGCTCCACGCCCGCACGGCACTCCGTCACCAGACGCCGCAGCGCCGGCGCCGGGTCGTTCGCCGCGATCCAGGCGTCCGTGGCGTCCAGCGTCTCCTGCGAGACCTGGACCGTCGGGTAGAGCCCGACCACGATCTGCTGGATCATCTCGTGGCTACGGGTCTCCGAGACGCCCTTGATCGACGCGAAGTACTTCACCGTGTACGGGGCGAGCAGCTCGCGCTGGTCGGTCTGCACGAAGCCGCCGATCACCGCCTCCTGCACGGCGTTCGCCAGCTTGTCCGACTCCACCACCGACGCCCATGCCTCGGCCTTCGCCGCCTCCGTGGGGCGGGCCGCCCGCGCGGTCGCCGCGTGGCGCTCACCCGCGGCGGTCGGGTCGCGCTGCAGCTCGCCCGCGATCTCCGGCTCGTCGTAGACGCCGGTCGCCGCGAGGCGGTGCACGAACGCCCAGCGCAGCTCGGTGTCGACGGCCAGGCCCTCGATGGACTCGCCGCCCTCCAGGAGGGCCGCCAGCAGGTCCAGCTGCTGCGGGGTCCGGGCGGTGGCCGCGAAGGCCCGCGCCCAGGCGAGCTGGTGGTCGCTGCCGGCCTCGGCGGCACGCAGGTGCGCCAGGGTCGCGTCGGTCCAGCGGGTCAGCCCCGCCTCGCGCCACTCCGGCGCCGCGTACAGGTCGAGCGCGGCCTTGACCTGGCCCTGGAGCGACTGGACCACGCCGATGTCGGTCTCCTTGGCGATGCCCGACAGCACCAGCTCCAGGTAGTCGCGGGTGGCCAGCTCGCCGTCGCGGGTCATGTCCCAGGCGGAGGCCCAGCACAGCGCGCGCGGCAGCGACTCGGTGAAGTCGCCGAGGTGCTCGGTGACGTTCTTCAGCGACACCTCGTCGAGACGGACCTTGGCGTACGACAGGTCGTCGTCGTTCAGGAGCACCACCGCCGGACGGGGCTTGCCCGCCAGCTGCGGCACGTTCGTCAGCTCGGTGGCGGTGACGTCCAGCTCGACCCGGTCGACCCGGACCAGCTTGCCGGCCGCGTCCAGGTCGTAGAAGCCGATCGCGATCCGGTGCGGACGCAGGATCGACTCGCCCTTGGCGCCCGCGGGCAGGGCCGGAGCCTCCTGCTTGACGGCGAAGGCGGTGATGACGCCGTTCTCGTCGGTCTCGATCTCCGGGCGCAGGATGTTGATGCCGGCCGTCTCCAGCCACGCCTTCGACCATGCCTTGAGGTCACGCCCGGAGGTCTCCTCCAGCGCGCCGAGCAGGTCGGACAGACGGGTGTTCCCGAAGGCGTGACGCTTGAAGTACGCCTGCACGCCCTTGAAGAACTCGTCCTGGCCGACGTACGCCACCAGCTGCTTCAGGACCGAGGCGCCCTTGGCGTAGGTGATGCCGTCGAAGTTGACCAGCACGTCCTCGAGATCGTTGATCTCGGCCATGATCGGGTGCGTGGACGGCAGCTGGTCCTGGCGGTACGCCCAGGTCTTCTCCGCGTTGGCGAAGGTCGTCCAGGCGTTGGGCCAGCGGGTGCCCTCCACGGACGCCTGGCAGGCGACCGAGGTGAAGGTCGCGAACGACTCGTTCAGCCACAGGTCGTTCCACCACTCCATGGTGACCAGGTCGCCGAACCACATGTGCGCGAGCTCGTGCAGGATCGTCTCGGCCCGGCGCTCGTACGCCGCGTCCGTCACCTTCGAGCGGAAGACGTACTGGTCGCGGATGGTCACCGCGCCCGCGTTCTCCATCGCGCCCGCGTTGAACTCCGGCACGAAGAGCTGGTCGTACTTCGCGAACGGGTAGTCGTAGGCGAACTTCTCCTGGAACCAGCCGAAGCCCTGGCGCGTGACGTCGAAGATGTGGTCCGCGTCGAGGAACTCGGCCAGCGACGGACGGCAGTAGATGCCGAGCGGGACGCTCTGGCCGTCCTTCTCGTAGGAGGAGTGCACCGAGTGGTACGGGCCCACGATCAGCGCGGTGATGTACGTCGAGATCCGCGGGGTGGGCTCGAACACCCACACGTCGTCCTTGGGCTCCGGCGTCGGCGAGTTGGAGATCACCGTCCAGCCGCTCGGCGCCTTCACGGTGAACTGGAAGGTCGCCTTCAGGTCCGGCTGCTCGAAGGAGGCGAAGACGCGGCGGGCGTCCGGCACCTCGAACTGGGTGTAGAGGTACGCCTGGTCGTCGACCGGGTCGACGAACCGGTGCAGTCCCTCACCCGTGTTGGTGTACGCGCAGTCCGCGACGACCTTCAGCTCGTTCGGGCCCTGCCGCAGATGGGCCAGCGCGATCCGCGAGTCCCGGAAGACGGCGGCGACGTCGAGCGCGTGGCCGTTGAGGACGACCTCGTGCACGGCGGGGGCGACGAGGTCGATGAAGGTCTCCGCACCGGCCTCGGCGGAATCGAAGCGGACGGTGGTGACGGACCGGTAGGTGCCGCCCTCCTGCGCACCGGAGAGGTCGAGGTCGACCTCGTACGCGTCCACGGTCAGCAGCTTCGCCCGCTGCTGCGCCTCTTCACGGGTCAGGTTTGTGCCAGGCACCCGGTCAACTCCTCGGTTTCGTGACGTTTGGCTCATCCTTCCACGCCGCGCCTCAGCGCCGCACCGCACATTTCCACGGTCCGTCGCCGCTGATCCGCAGCAGTCCGGGACCCGCCACGGGCACGCTGACACGGACCTCGCCGATCTCGTCGACGAGCAGTTCCCGGTCCTCCGCGTCGTACTCCGGCTCGCTCGGCGGCGCGTGCCGGTGGACGGTGAAGGGGGACGCGCCGAGGTGGAGGACGTCGAGGACACCGGGCGGTCCGTCGTAGACGACGAGGTCGTGCGCGTGGCCCTCGACGAGGCTCTCGAAGCGGCGGGCGTGGGTGAGGGGGAGCACGCGCAGGGTCCAGGGGGTGTCCGCCTCGACCCGCAGCGACAGCGGCCGGCCGCGTGGGACGAGCGCGACGGTACGGGCCCGTACGTCGTCCTCGTACGCCATGAGCAGGAAGCCCTCGGGGCGGCCGTGGGCGTCGCAGGACTCGATGGTGGTGGAGATCGAGTGGCGCGACTCGATCTCCAGGAGCACCCAGCCCGGCGGGAGGGACGGGTCGCAGTGCACGGTCTCCTTGCCGCGGCCCTGGTGGACGGAGGGGCGGAAGTCGGTGGAGAACGGGTCGACGGCGACGGGGACCGGCGAGGGGGCGGTGGCCACGGCCGGCCCCATGACCCCGTTCCCCGGGCCCGCGACCGGCGTGGGGGTGGCGTAGCCCGGGCCCGCGACCGGCGTGGGGGTGGCGTAGCCCGGGCCCGGGACCGGCGTGGGGGCGACGTAGCCCGGGCCCGGGATCGGCGCCGGCGGGGCCTCCACCACGATGCCGAAGTCCGTCGCGAGGCCCGCGAGACCGGAGGCGTACCCCCGCCCCACCGCACGGAACCGCCAGCCGCCCTCCCACCGGTGGAACTCGCCGAGGACGAACGCCCGCTCCGTGGTCGCCTCCCCGATCGCGGCGTACGCCACCGGTGTGCCCTCCGGGTCCGTCACCCGCAGGTCGAGGGAGGGCACCTGCCCGAAGGTCCCCTCGTCCGTGGAGGCGGCGACGACCACCCGCTCGACGCCCCGCTCCAGATGCGCGAGGTCCAGCCACAGCCAGTCCGCGGCCGTGTCGCCGGGAGCGCCGGGCGCCGACCGGCCCAGGTGCCGCACCCGGCCCGAGGGGTGCTGGACCTGGCCCTGGAAGACGAGATCCGCGTCCCCCCGCACCCGTCCACCCCCGTCGAGCAGCAGCGCCGAGACGTCCACCTCGGGTGTTCCCGGCGCGGCCCGCCATGCGACGGCGACCCGGAGGGCCTGGGCGGGCACCGGGACGTCGGCACCGCTGGGTAACTGGGTCATGCTGCGGATCCTGTCACCCCCGGGCCCGGCCTCGAACGCGTTGTCCGAATTCGGCCGGACCGTGACCAGGGGACGCCGAAGGGGCGACCGCCCTTCCGGACGGTCGCCCCTTCGACACGGAACGTCGTCAGCCCTGGCGGAGCTCCGCGGCGACCAGCTCCGCGATCTGCACCGCGTTCAGCGCGGCGCCCTTGCGCAGGTTGTCGTTGGAGAGGAACAGCGCCAGACCGTTGTCGACGGTCTCGTCCACGCGGATGCGACCGACGTACGAGGCGTCCTTGCCGGCGGCCTGGAGGGGGGTCGGGATCTCGGAGAGCTCGACGCCCTCGGCGTCCTTGAGGAGCTCGTAGGCCCGCTCGACGCTGATCGGACGCTCGAAGCGGGCGTTGACCTGGAGCGAGTGGCTGGAGAAGACCGGGACGCGGACGCAGGTGCCGGAGACCTTGAGGTCGGGGATCTCCAGGATCTTGCGGGACTCGTTGCGGAGCTTCTGCTCCTCGTCCGTCTCGAACGTGCCGTCGTCGACGATCGAGCCCGCCAGCGGGACGACGTTGAAGGCGATCGGGCGCTTGTAGACGGCGGGCTCGGGGAACTCCACGGCCTCGCCGTCGAAGGCGAGCTGGTCGGCCTTCTCGGCCACGGCGCACGCCTGGGTGCGCAGCTCGGCGACACCGGCCACGCCCGAGCCGGAGACGGCCTGGTAGGTGGTGGCGACCAGCGCGGTCAGGCCGGCCTCCTGGTGGAGCGGCCGGAGGACCGGCATGGCGGCCATCGTGGTGCAGTTCGGGTTGGCGATGATGCCCTTGGGGCGGTCCTTGATCGCGTGCGGGTTGACCTCGGAGACGACCAGCGGGACCTCGGGGTCGCGGCGCCATGCGGAGGAGTTGTCGATCACGACGGCGCCCTGGGAGGCCACCTTCTCGGCGAGGGCCTTGGAGGTGGCGCCGCCGGCGGAGAACAGGACGATGTCCAGGCCGGTGTAGTCGGCGGTGGAGGCGTCCTCGACCGTGACGCCGTCGACGACGGTGCCGGCGGAGCGGGCGGAGGCGAAGAGCCGCAGCTCGTCGACGGGGAACTGCCGCTCGGCCAGGATGGTGCGCATGACTGTGCCGACCTGACCGGTGGCTCCGACGATTCCGACCTTCACGGGGACTCCTCCGTACGTTTGTGCAGGCTGCTGCCGTCCATGATGCGTATGTCCCGGCCCGCCTTGTCCAATCCATTGTCCGAGGATCGGGACGGAAACGGCGAGCGGGCGGCAGGGCGGGGCGGCGGTGGGGGAGACGGGGAAGGGGCGGGCACCGGTTCCGGCGCCCGCCCCTCACTGGTACGGCGGTGTTACGGGGTGACCTTGCCGATCACCACGCTGCCGGCGCCCGCGACCGTGCCGCGCGCGTTCAGCAGCTGGACCTCGCCGAAGAACTGCCGGCCCTCGGGCGCGGCACCGGCGACCAGGACCTCGGCGCCGACCTTGGCGCTCGCGCCGTTGGCCAGCGGGTAGCCCTTCGACGCGTCGACCTGGACGCTGCCGAGGGCCGCCGAGTAGTACACGTCCTTGTAGTCGAAGGTCGTGCCGCCCTCGGCCTGCACCGAGTAGCCGTCGATCACCACGGTGTACGTACCGGCGGCCGGCTTGACGAGCGAGACGGCCTCCTCCGAGTCGCCGTCCGCGGCCTGGCCCACCTGCACGCCGTCGCGCAGGACCGTCAGGTCGAGGTCGGCGGCCTTGTCGGAGGTGTTGCCGATCGAGATGTCGAGGCGGTCGACGCCCTCACCGATGGTGACGGTCTTCGTCTGCTGCTCGTGGTGCTTGATCGTCGGCGTCTCGGCCTTCAGGGAGCCCAGCGAGCCGCCCTTCAGCTTGCCGTCGAGGGCCGCGAACGTGTTCGTGACCGTCCACTCGACGGAGGCCGGGGTGCCGACCTTCGCCTCGGCGACGGTCTGCACCGCCGGGTCGAAGTCGGCACCGAGGACCGAGACGTCCAGCTTGTACGGGTTGTCCAGGTCCGGCGACGTACGACGGGACTCGACCTCGATCTCCCACACGCCCGGCGTCGGGTTGGCGTACGAACGCAGGTCCGCACGGCAGCCGTTGCCCGGGTTGTAGTGCGGGTAGCAGACGTTGGACGCGGTGGACTCGAAGGCCACACCGTACGGGTGGATGGAGATGAACCGGGTCTGGCTCTTCTCCTTCAGCCCGCCGAGGGCGACCTCGAGGGTCTTCGCGCCCTCCGGCACCGTCACGAAGTACGACTTGTGGCTGTTGCGCTGGACCGAGCCGGACGCCGAGAAGGCGAAGCCGGGCGCGGTCAGGTCGCTCGCGACGACCGAGGTGGCGAGGATCTGCTTGTCCACGCCCTCGGTGCGGTCGTCGTCGGCCTCCAGGATCACGCTGTGCACACCGGCCGAGGCCGGCTTGGCCTGGATCTTGACGGTGACCGGCTTGTTCAGCGGCAGGTCGATCTCGTCGTCGCCGAGGATCCGGAAGGTGCCGTCGTTGTACTTCAGCTCCAGCTCGTGCTCGATGGGCCGGTTCGGGCCCGTCGTGCGCGTGATGGTGACGTCGTAGACCTTCTTCTGGCCGACCTTGAGGCCGCCCTCACGGTCGTACACACCGGTGCCGGTGTGCGGGGCCGGGAAGATGGCGGTGTCGACCGGGGCCTCGACCTTGTACTCGTGCGCCGTGGCGCCGTCCTTGATCGACTCCCACGCGTCGTTGATGTCGATCAGACCCGAGCCCTGCTCGTGCGCCGCGACGCCGGAGATCCGGTGGGCGGTGGAGGTGAGCGCGGTGCGCAGGGTGAGCGGGGAGAGCTCGATGCGCTTCTGCTTCGCGGCCGAGAGCAGCAGCGCGCTCGCGCCCGCGACCTGCGGGGAGGACATCGAGGTGCCGTTGAGCATCCCGTAACCGGCGGGCAGCGCGTAGCCGGACTCGGGCACGCCGGAGCCGGCCTGCCAGGTCGGGATGGTGTTCACGGCCGAGCCCGGACCGGTGATGGTCGGGGTGAAGCCGCCGTCCTCACGCGGACCGCGCGAGGAGAAGGGGAACATGGCGTACGACTTGGTGACGGCCGAGCCGTAGTTGGCCGCCCAGGTCGACTTGGAGATCGCCGCGCCGACCGAGACGACCTTGTCGGCCAGGCCGGGGTCGCCGATGGTGTTGATGCCCGGGCCGGAGTTGCCGGCCGAGATGATCAGCTGCACGCCGTACTGGTCGATCAGACGGGTGTAGAGACGGGCGCGGACGTTGTCGCCGTCGTTCTGCGCGGGCAGGCCGCCGATCGACATGTTGACGATGTCGACGCCGCGGTTGACAACGAGGTCCGTCATGCCCTCGGTGAGGGCGGTGTTCGTGCAGCCGCCGGTCCAGGTGCACGCGCGCGAGGAGACGATCTTCGCGCCGGGCGCGGCGCCGTTCATCCGGCCGCCGAAGAGGCCCTTCGCGGCGGTGATGCCGGCGACGTGCGTGCCGTGGGAGGACTCGACGATGCCGATGTTGACGAAGTCGCGCTTCTGGCCGACCCAGGTCCCGCCGAGCGGGTCCATCGCGACGTCCTTGCGGATCTCGACGACGAAGGGCGTCTTCTCGACGACCTCGGTGGCCGGGTTGTCGGTACCGAAGTAGCCGATCTGGTACCCGTCCTTGTACGGCTTCATCGGCGCGTTGTCCGTGAAGTCGTTGTTCTGGTCGGTGTCGACGCGGACGGTGCCGGCGGCCGGGTCGTACAGCATGCCGAAGAGGTCGGCCGTGTCGCCGTCGCGGTTGATGTCACCGGCCGGGTCGCCGCCCGCGGTGATCGCCTCGTTGAAGCGGCTGAACTGGTAGGAGCCCTCGGGCGCCTTCCAGGACTGCGAGGAGGCGGTGAAGACCGGGCCGGCGACCGGGGTGACCTGGGCGCGCCAGGTGCCGTCGCCCTCGGTCAGCGGGTCGGTGGCGGTGACCCAGTCGACGATCTTGCGCTCGCCGGTGGTGGTCTTCTGGAGGGCCGGGTGGCCCAGGTCGACACCCGAGTCGAGGATGCCGATGGTCACGCCGCGGCCGTCGGCGCGCGGGTTGTCCTCGACGAATTCGACCGCGCCCGTCTCGTGGGACGGGTTGTACGGGTTCTTGGCCGGCGTCTTGCTGTTCGGCGCCGGGTACGTCGTGGAGACGGTCGTGCCCTCGACGGCGCCGGTGGTGCCCGCGTCGGGGGTCGGGTCGTCCAGCTTGATCTCGGCCTGGAGGTCGATCGACTGGACGGAGGAGAGCTTGGTGGCGGCCGTGATGGCCGCCTCCGCCTTGGCCGTCGGGATGGTGGCGCGGACGTAGCCGAGCTTGTCGTCCTGCCGGCCGACCGAGGCGCCCTGGACGGCGTCGAGCTGGCCGGCGACCTGCTCGGTGGCGCCGGGGGCGGTGGCGACGAGGATGGTGACGTTCTTCTCGCCGGTGGCCTCGGCCTCGGTGAGGCGCTGGGCGTCGGTCGGCCCGAGCTTGTCGGCGGAGTCGGCGGACTTGACCGGGGGAGTGGTCGCCGGGTCGTCGGCGGCCAGGACCGGAGCGGCGCCGGCCGCGATGAGCGCGGTCACAAGTCCGGCGGCGGCGGCGATACGGGCCGCGCGTCTGTGCCCAGGGGTCGAGCGCCCGGGTATGGAGCTCTGCGATTCGGGGGTGGTCATTTACATCCCTGTTTGTGAAAGAAGAGGGTCCGGATTTCGGTACCGGATGACCGCTCAGCCAATCGCAAGTGACAGGGGTTTGTGGAGAGTTGTCGACGGCGGTTTAGGGCCGTGGCGTACATCCGCCACGGGACGCGTTACGCCACGGCGGGAGGTATCGCCGTCAAGCGGGACGAGTCGACTCCCGCGAACCGCCGGTTAGTTGTCCTTTGTACGGGCGTAGTGCCGTGAGGCCTTGGCCCGGTTCCCGCAGATCGCCATCGAGCACCAGCGCCGGGTGCCGTTCCGCGAGGTGTCGAAGAAGTGCAGGATGCACGCCTCGTGGGCGCAGGACCGGATCCGGTCGGGCGCGGCGCGCAGCAGGTCGAGGTAGTCGCGGGCGGCCGTCCAGGCGGGGCCCCAGGCGGCGTCCTCGAACTCCGGCTCCTCGCCCGGCCCCTCGGGCGTGAGGGTGGCGCGGATGCGGCCGTGTCCGAGGACGGTGTCGACGCGCGCGACGGCGGCGGGGTCGCCCGGGGTGTCGGTGAGGGCGAGCAGCGCGTCACGGGCGGCGAGCGTGTGGCGGAGCGTCGTCGCGTCGGCGGCGAAGCGCTCGTCGAGTCCGTTCGAGGCGAGCCAGACGCCGAGGCCGTCGGTGTCCGTGAGGAGGTCCTGGCGTACGCCGTCCGACATCCAGCGGGTGTTGAGCAGGTCGAGCGAGACGGGCTCGCCGAGCAGGGGCCGCGGGTCGGAAACGGTCATGACGGGCGCCCTCCTCGGTGAACTAACCCCTCAAGGTTACGTGACCGGTTGCGCGATCGCTTACTAACCCCTAAAGTCGAATTAAGAGGTTAGCCATCGACCGGAGGGAACCGCCATGTCGGCGATCGGAACGCTGAACACCGGCCACATCGGGCTCAACGTCACGGACCTGGAACGCTCGCTCGGCTTCTACGTGGACGTCCTGGGCTTCGAGCCGCTGCGCGAGGGCAAGGAGGACGGCCGCCGGTTCGCGTTCCTGGGCCAGGGCGGCCGGCTGGTCCTCACGCTCTGGCAGCAGGCGGAGGGCGGGTACGACGCCGCCCGCGCGGGCCTGCACCACCTCGCCTTCGAGGCCGAGTCGATCGAGCGGGTGAGGGCCGCGGAGGCGGCCCTCACGGAACGCGGCGCCTCCTTCGCCTACGAGGGCGTCGTCCCCCACGCCGAGGGCGCCTCCTCCGGCGGCATCTTCTTCCACGACCCGGATGGCACCCGGCTGGAGATCTTCGCCCCGACGGGCGCGGAGCACGCGGAAGCCCCGGTGGAAGCTGCTCCCACCTGCGGCTTCTTCTAGAACCGACCGCCCCGTGGGCCATCGTTCGGCAGGGAGGTCCCCCGGGACGACGAAGCCCTGGGGGCCACGGGTGGGCGCACCGCACGAACGCGCTCACCGTGCCGAGGGCCCGCACCCGACCCCGTACCCGCACACGAAGGGCCGCAGGACCATGGACGTCTACAACGAAGGCTCCCTCACCGTCCAGCAGCGCGTCGGCGTCCGCGATCTCGCCGCCCACGTCGGCCGCTCCATCGGCACCGGCATCCGCCCCGTCGCCGCCGCCTTCCTGGAGCTCCAGCCGATGCTGGTGCTCGCCGCGGCGGACGCCGAAGGACGGGTCCTCTGCACCCTCCTGACCGGCACCCCCGGCTTCGTCCGGGCGACGGGCCCGCACACGATCTCGGTGGCGGCGCCCCTGCCCGTCCCCGCGGGCACCCCCGTCGGAACGCTCGCCCTCGACCCCCGCACCCGCCGCCGCATGCGCCTCAACGGCCTCGCGCGTCCCAGCGCCCGGGGCTTTACCGTCGAGGCGGACGAGGTCTTCTCGAACTGCCCGAAGTACCTCCAGAAGCGCGAGCTGTACGCGCCCGACACCACCACCCCGCCCGGCACCCCGCGCCACGCCACCGCGCTCACCCCCGGCCAGACCGCACTCGTCCGCGCCGCCGACACCTTCTTCATCGCGACCGTCGCCCCCGACGGCGCGGACGCCGGCCACCGCGGCGGCCATCCGGGCTTCGTCCGGGTCGAATCGCCCACCGAACTCCGCTGGCGGGACTATCCGGGCAACGCGATGTTCCTGACCCTCGGCAACCTGGAGACGGACGACCGGGCCGGTCTGCTCTTCCTCGACTGGCGGACCGGCACCACGGTCCGGCTGACCGGCCGCGCCCGCACCACGTACGGCCCCGACGGGGTCCGCACCACCCGCTTCCTGGTCGAGCGGACCGTCGAGACCCCGTACGCCAGCCCCCTGCGCTGGTCGCACCCCGAGTACTCACCCGCCAACCCACCCCTGGACCCCTGAATGGCAGCCGCCCCCGCCCGCCCCCGCCCGCGCGTCATGGCCACGGCCACCTCCGTCAGCCTCGCGGCCCTGCTCGCGCTCGTCGCCGTCGGCGCCCTGCTGCGCCAGCCGCTGCTGATCCCGCCCCTGGCCGCCAGCATGGCGCTCGTCGCCGGAGCGCCCGACCTGCCCCTCGCGCAGCCCCGCTCGGTCGTCGGCGGACAGCTGCTCTCCGCGCTCACCGGCTTCGCCGTGCTGCTCGTCGCCGGCCCCGGACTCTGGGGAGCGGCCCTCGCCGGCGGGCTCGCGCTCGGCGTGATGATGGCCGCCCGTACCCCGCACTCGCCCGCCGCGGCGACGGCGGTGATCGTCGCCCTCCAGAACCCGCCGTTCTGGACCTTCCTCGCCCTGCTCGCCCTCGCGAGCCTCCTGCTCGTCGCCGTCGGTCTCGCCGGCGCCCGCGCGACCGGGCGGACATATCCCGTGTACTGGTTCTAACCTCGGTTCATGAAAAAGGAGTTGAGGGTGGCGGCCTACGCCGTGTGTGTCCGTGACGACGAGATGCTCCTCGCCCGCTGGGTGGACCGCGCCGGCAACAAGCGGTGGACCCTGCCGGGCGGCGGGATGGACCACGGCGAGGAGCCGGTCGAGACCGTCGTGCGCGAGGTCGAGGAGGAGACCGGCTATCTGACCGAGCCGGTCGCACTGCTCGGCATCGACTCCATCCGGCGCGGCTGGATCCGCAGGCTCGGCGACGCCGGAGACTTCCAGGGCCTGCGGATCATCTACGAGTCCCGGATCACCGGCGGCGCCCTGCGCAACGAGACCGGCGGCTCCACCGACCTCGCCGCCTGGCACCCGCTCGCCTCCGTCCAGGACCTCACCCGCGTCGAACTCGTCGACATCGGGCTGCAGTTGTGGCGCGAACGCCCGCCCGTCGGCCGCTCCCGCCTCGCCGATCCCGCGAACGGCTGAATCCCGCTCAACCACGGCGGCCCGCTCAACCGCCGCGCCCACCGCGGCAGTCCCCTTCCGTGACCGCAGGACGCACACGACCACAGGGGAACCCGCATGACATCCGCACGCGCCGCCCGTACCGTCCTCGCCGCCACCGCCGTGGCCGCGCTCACCGCCGGAGCGCTGGCCGCGCCGGCCGTCGCGGCCACCGCGCCGAAGAAGCCGGACCACACCGCCACCCAGCGGGCCCTCGACGCGGCGGTCGAGGCGGGTGTCCCGGGCGCCGTCGCCCAGGCCCGCACCGGTCACCGCTCCTGGACCGGGACCGCCGGGGAGCGCGGCGGCAAGGACCGCTACCGGGTCGGCTCGATCACCAAGACCTTCGTCGCCACCGTCCTTCTCCAGCTCCAGGCCGAGGGCCGCCTCGACCTCGACGACCCCGTCGAGAAGTGGCTGCCCGGAGTGGTCCGCGGCAACGGTCACGACGGCCGGAAGACCACCGTCCGTCAGCTCCTCAACCACACCAGCGGGATCTACAGCGTCACCTCCGACCCCGGGTTCCAGCAGAAGGTCTTCGGCCCCGACTTCCTGAAGCACCGCTACGACACCTGGACCCCGGAACAGCTCGTCGCGATCGCGATGACCCACGCGCCGGACTTCGCCCCCGGCACCGCCTGGAACTACTCCAACACCAACTACGTCCTGGCGGGCATGGTGATCGAGAAGGTCACGGGGCGTCCGTACGGCAAGGAGGTCGAACGCCGGATCGTCAAGCCGCTGAAGCTGCGCGCCACCAGCGTGCCCGGGACGACCGTCACGATGCCGAAGCCGAGCTCACGGGCGTTCTCGAAGCTGTCGTTCGACGAGAACGCGACGACGGTCCACGACGTCACGGAGCTCAACCCGACCATCGCCGGCGCGGCCGGGGAGATGATCTCCGACTCCAACGACCTGCAGACCTTCTACCGGGCCCTGCTGAAGGGCAAGCTGCTGCCCAGGGCCGAGATGCGCGAGATGACGACGGCGGTGCCCGTCAGCGCCGAGGCCCCGGAGTTCTCCTACGGCCTCGGGCTGATGCGGCAGAAGCTGAGCTGCGGCAAGGAGGTGTGGGGACACGGCGGCGGCATCCACGGCTCCTCGTCCGAGGCCGTCGCCACCAGGAACGGCGAGCACTCGCTCGCCATGAACTTCAACGCGGACTGGACGGGCGACAGCGGGGCCGTCGTCGAGGCCGAGTTCTGCCGCTGACGCGTCACCGGGGCAGGACGACGACATAGGCCGCGGGCTGCCGGTCCGACGCGGCCATCAGGGCCGTACGGACCACCGTGGCCTGCTGGTCCATCGCCTCGCGCAGCTTGCGCGGGGTGATGTGGACGACCGTGATGCCGAGCCGCTCCAGGTGCTCGCGCTTGCGGGTGTACTCCGACCACATCGCGTCGTCGTCCTGCCGCGGCGCCCGGGTGTCCAGCTCCACCGCCACCGCCTGGTCCGGCCAGTACGCGTCGAGGCCGCCGAGGTGCGGTCCGCCGGGCAGCCGCAGGTCCACGTTCCACAGCGGGTCGGGGAGCGCGAACTCCCGCACCATCTCGTACAGTCGCGCCTCGGCGATACTCCGGCCCTCCGCGAGCAGCGAGTCCACGGCGTCCACCACGTGCGGCCGGGAGAGCAGTCGCGCCCGGTTCAACTCCCGCACCACCGCGCTGGGTTCGCAGTGCCCGCCGCGTACCGCCTCGGTGAGCAGCCCGCGCACCGTGACCGCGTCGGTCAGGCCGGACACGGTGTCGGCGAGCGCCCGGGCCACCGGGGCGACCGGCACCCCGGCGAGCACCAGCGGCTCGGGCATCTCCTGGGCGCGCTCCAGCCGGACCCAGCCGGTGGACCGGAGCCGGCGGGTGCGCGGCACCAGGACGTCGACGCGGTCGAGGGAGGTCAGCGGGGGAGCCGACGAGAAACCGTGCAGGGCGAGCGCCGCCGGCCCGGTGATCATCGCGTCGGGGCTCTGGGAGGGCACGGCGCCGGAGCGGCGGGCGTACAGGAGCGCGGCCTGCAGCCGTTCCTCGGCGGTGGGCTGTCCCGGGTGCGACAGGTAGACGCCGGGCAGGAGCTGCTGCCAACCGCCGCCCGGCTTGCAGCGGGCGGCGATCTCGGCGCCGGCCATCCCCCGGGCGCGCAACTGGGAGGCGGAAAGCACGTGGTGGCGGTCCTCGGTGTCCGCGGGGAGGGGGAGCGGGCGGGGGCTGATGGGGGTGTTGTGGTTCATGACGGGGGTCTTCCGCTTCCCGGCCCTCCGCTAACCGCTGTTACAAGCGCGTCGCGAAATCGGGACAAGCCCGCCCTAAAGTACGCGCGTTCGAGTGCCGAATAGGCGCGACCGGCCCTCACCGGTTCCGGACACACGTGCGTCCCCCAGGACCGTGTCCTGGGGGACGCACGTGCGGAACGTCTGCCCGCGGCCGGTTACGCCCTGCCGTCGCACGCCTGCGCGCGCAGCGCCCGCGCCAGGTCGTCCCGCGACTCCAGAACCAGCCGGCGCAGCGCGGGCGCCGCGTCCTCGTGCGCGGACAGCCACGCGTCCGTCGCCGCGAGGGTCGACTCGTCGTCCTGGAGGCCCGGGAACAGCCCCCGGACCACGTCCATGCCGATCTGGATCGACCGCTCGGCCCACACCCGCTCGATCGCGGCGAAGTACTTCTCCGCGTACGGCGCGAGCAGCTCCCGCTGCGAAGGCTGTGTGAAGCCCGCGATCGTCGCCTCCACCAGCGCGTTCGACAGCGCGTCCGACTCGACGACCTGAGCCCACGCCTGCGCCTTGACCGCCGCCGAGGGCCGGGCCGCCAGACAGCGGACCTGGTGACGCTTGCCGGTCGCGGTGTCGTCGAGGTGCAGCTCCTCGCCGATCCGGGCCTCGTCCGCCCGGCCGTGCGTCGCCAGCGGCTCCAGGAACGACCAGCGCAGCTCCTGGTCGACGTCGAGGCCGTCGATCCGCGCCGTACCGTCGAGCAGACCCTCCAGGAACTGGAAGTCCGCGTCCGACGCGGCCGTCGCCGCGAAGAAGCGCGCCCAGGTCAGCTGGTGCTCGCTGCCCGGATCGGCCACGCGCAGCTCGCGCAGCCCGCCCTCGGCGAGCAGCCGGCCGCCCTCCGGGCGCCACTCGGGCGCCGCGTAGTGGGTGACCGCCGAGCGGGCCCAGGCGTGCACCATCTGGAGAACGCCGATGTCCGTCTCACGGCCGGCGAACTCCAGCACCACCGCGACGAAGTCCCGGGCCGGCATCAGACCGTCCCGCGTCAGGTTCCACAGCGCCGACCAGCACAGCGCGCGGGCCAGCGGGTCGGTGATGTCGCCGAGGTGCGCCCGCAGCGTGGCCAGCGAACCCTCGTCGAAACGGATCTTGCAGTAGGTCAGGTCGTCGTCGTTGACGAGCACCAGGTCGGGCCGCTCCTCACCGGCCAGTCCGGCGACGACCGTCCGCGCCCCGGTGATGTCCGCCTCCGCCCGCGCGAACCGGACCAGCTCGCCCTCGGGCGACAGCCGGTACAGGCCCACGGCGGCCCGGTGCGGCCGGAGCTCGTCGCCCTCCTGGAGGACGGCCAGCTCCGTGACGCGGCCGTCCGCGTCGTAGGTGACGACCGGCGTCAGCGTGTTGACGCCCGAGGTCTGCAGCCAGGCCCGCGACCACGCCTTCATGTCGCGCCCGGAGGTCTCCTCCAGGACCGACAGCAGATCGTCGAGGCGCGTGTTCCCGTAGGCGTGGCGCTTGAAGTAGCGGCGCGCGCCCTCCATGAACGCGTCCCTGCCCGCGTACGCCACCAGCTGCTTCAGGACCGAGGCGCCCTTGGCGTACGTGATGCCGTCGAAGTTCAGCTTGGCGTCCTCCAGGTCACGGATGTCGGCCGTGATCGGGTGCGTGGACGGCAGCTGGTCGGCGCGGTACGCCCACGACTTGCGGCTGTTGGCGAAGGTCACCCAGCTGTTGGTGAAGCGGGTCGCCTCCGCCAGCGAGAAGGAGCCCATGAAGTCGGCGAAGGACTCCTTCAGCCACAGGTCGTCCCACCACACCATGGTGACCAGGTCGCCGAACCACATGTGGGCCATCTCGTGCAGGATGACGTTCGCCCGGCGCTCGTAGGCCGCCTGCGTCACCTTGCCGCGGTAGATGTACTCCTCGCGGAAGGTCACCATGCCCGGGTTCTCCATCGCGCCGAGGTTGTACTCGGGGACGAAGGCCTGGTCGTACTTCCCGAAGGGGTACGGGTAGTCGAAGTTGTCGTGGAAGAAGTCGAAGCCCTGCTTGGTGACGAGGAAGACGTCCTCCGCGTCGAAGTGCTTGGCGAGCCCCTTGCGGCACATCGCGCCGAGCGGGATCTCCAGGTCCCCGCGCCTGTACGTGTCGGTGACGTAGTGGTACGGACCGGCCACGACGCACGTGATGTAGGTGGAGATCGCGGCCGTCTCGGCGAACCGCCACACCCCGTCGGCGTCCTGCTCGCCCACGCCGTTCGACCAGACCGTCCAGCCCTCGGGCGCGGTCACCTCGAAGCGGTACGGGGCCTTCAGGTCGGGCTGCTCGAAATTGGCGAAGACGCGGCGGGCGTCGGCCGGCTCGTACTGCGTGTACAGGTAGACCTCGCCGTCCTCCGGGTCGACGAAGCGGTGCATGCCCTCGCCGGTCCGGCTGTAGGCGCACTGCGCGTCCACCACCAGGACGTTCTCGTCGGCCAGGCCGTCCAGCGCGATCCGCGCGCCGTCGAAGACGACCGCCGGGTCGAGCGCGCGCCCGTTGAGCTCGACGGAGGTCACGGACGGGGCGATCAGGTCGACGAAGGTGGCGGAGCCCGTGCCGGTACGGCGGAAGCGGATCGTCGTCACCGAGCGGAAGGTGCGCGGCCGCGCCGTGCCGTCGGCGGGGGCATCCCCGTCCGCGGATTCGCCGACCGCCGAGCGCAGGTCGAGGGCGACCTCGTACCCGTCTACGGACAGCAGCGCGGCCCGCTCGCGGGCCTCGTCGCGGGACAGATTCTCACCGGGCACGGTCACTCCTTCGTGGCGCCTTCGAAACAGGACCGATCCTCCCATGTGCCGCTGACGCGCGGCACGCGGGGAATGCCCGGACCGACCGACGGTGTTGCCCCGTCTGGCGCATAGACATCCGTCCCCCGAGGAGTGACATGTCCGAGAGCAGGACCACCGCCGACTTCTGGTTCGATCCGCTGTGCCCGTGGGCCTGGATGACGTCCCGCTGGATGCTGGAGGTCGAGAAGGTGCGCCCGGTCGACGTGCGCTGGAAGGTGATGAGCCTGGCCGTCCTCAACGAGAACAGGCTCGACGAGGTCCCCGCCGAGTACCGGGAGATGCTGGAGACCAAGGCGTGGGGCCCGGTCCGCGTGGTCATAGCGGCCCAGCAGCTGCACGGCGACGAGGTGGTCGGCAAGCTCTACACGGCGCTCGGCACCCGGTTCCACAACAACGGCGAGGGCCCCACCCGCGAGGCGATCTCGGCGGCCCTGTCGGACGTCGGTCTGCCGGCCGAGCTGGTGGACTACGCGGACAAGGACACGTACGACACCGAGCTGCGCGCCTCCCACAAGGAGGGGATCGACAAGGTCGGCCAGGACGTGGGCACGCCGGTCATCTCCGTCCCCGGCGCGGAGGGCGACGAGGTCGCCTTCTTCGGCCCGGTCGTGACGCCGACCCCGCGCGGCGAGGCGGCGGCCCGGCTGTGGGACGGCACCCTGCTGGTGGCGTCGACGCCCGGCTTCTACGAGATCAAGCGCACGCGGACGGCGGCGCCGAGCTTCGAGTAGCCCCCGGCCCCGGCCATGGAAGAACCCCCGTGATTCACGTCATCACGGGGGTTCTTCTTTCATCCGCCCGCACGTGAAGGTTGAGAAGACGATCACGAGCAGGACGAGCGGGGTCCGATCTCCGGGATCAGGGGTCCGGTCTCCGGGATCGGCGGGAGATCAGAAGGAGATCAGAAGGAGATCAGCGGGACGGACGTCTTGGCGGCCTGGTAGCGCTTGTTCACGTCCTGCCAGTTGACGACCTGCCACATGGCCTCGATGAAGTCCACCTTCTGGTTCTTGTACTGCAGGTAGAAGGCGTGCTCCCAGGCGTCGAACACCAGGACCGGGATGGAGCCCTGGCCGACGTTGCCCTGGTGGTCGTAGACCTGCTCGACGATCAGCCGGCCGCTGATCGGCTCGTACGCGAGGACACCCCAGCCGGAGCCCTGGGTGGTCGCGGAGGCCTTGGTCAGCTGGGCCTTGAACTTGGCGAAGGAGCCGAAGGACTCGGTGATCGCGTCGGCCAGCTCGCCCACCCCGTCGGCGGCCAGCGGCTCGCCGCCGCCACCGTCCTTGGGGCTGTTCATGTTGTTCCAGTAGATGCTGTGGAGGATGTGGCCGGAGAGGTGGAACGCGAGGTTCTTCTCCAGGCCGTTGATCGAGCCCCACTGCTCCTTGTCGCGCGCCTCTTCCAGCTGTTCCAGGGTGTCGTTCGCACCCTTGACGTACGCCGCGTGGTGCTTGTCGTGGTGCAGCTCGATGATCTGCGGATTGATCACCGGCTCCAGCGCCGCGTAGTCGTACGGCAGTTCCGGAAGGGTGTAGATCGCCATGTGCCGAGCCTCTCGCTGCTGGTCCTTATTGCAACCTCTATGCATGTGCAGGCTAGCAGCAGCAGTGTCTCGAAATGATCAGCCCTTGGGCCTAGGACTCGGGGCGTGGCGTGCCCGGAGAACACGGAACCCCCGGGCCGAGGGGCCCGGGGGTTCCGCGAGGGTCGATGTCGTGGGGTCAGGCGTCCTGACGCGACGAGCCGCGCACCTTCTGCAGGGCGAAGCCGATCACCGCGAGCAGCGCCGTGAGGCCGCCCGTCCAGTACAGCTGGACCCGGGTGCCCTCCTCGCGCGCCATCAGGAAGAAGATCGCCGCCATGCCCGCCAGCGCCACCCAGGTCAGCACCGGGAACGCCCACATCTTCACGACGAGCTTCTCGGGCGCCTCGCGCTCGGTCCTGCGGCGCAGCAGCAGCTGCGAGACGGCGATGAAGAACCAGACGACGAGGATGATCGCGCCGATGGTGTTCAGGAGCCAGATGAAGATGTCGTCCGGACGCCAGTAGCTCAGCAGCACGCAGAGGAAGCCGAAGAGCGAGGAGACGAGGACCGCGGGGCGCGGCACGCCGCCGAACGTACGGCCCAGCGCCTTCGGGCCCTGGCCGCGGGCGACCAGCGAGGTGGCCATGCGGGAGGCGCCGTAGATGTTGGCGTTCATCGCCGACAGCAGGGCGACCAGCACGACCACGTTCATGATCTGGCCGGCGGCGGGGATGCCCAGGTGGTCGAGCGTGGCCACGTACGGGCCCTTGTCGACGACCGCCTTGTCGCCCCACGGGACCAGGGTCACGATGACGGCCATCGAGCCGATGTAGAAGAGCGCGATGCGCCACATCGCCGTACGGACCGCCTTGGCGACACCCTGCACGGGGTGCTCCGACTCGGCGGCGGCGATGGTGACGGTCTCCAGACCGCCGTAGGCGAACACCGAGGCGAGCAGGCCGACGATCAGCCCCTCGGAGCCGTTCGGGAAGAAGCCGCCGTCGCCGGTGAGGTTCGCCGTGCCGGGGGCGTCCGTGCCGGGCAGTACGCCGACGATGGCGAGGACGCCGATGCCGAGGAAGAGGACGATCGCGCCGACCTTGAGGGCGGCGAACCAGAACTCGAACTCGCCGAAGTTCTTCACCGCCGCCAGGTTGGTGCCGCAGAACACCAGCATGAAGAGGGCGACCCAGGCCCACTCCGGGGTGCCCGGGAACCAACCGGTCATGATCTTCGCCGCGCCGATGCCCTCCAGGCCCACGGCCACGCAGAGCAGGAACCAGAAGGCCCAGCCCGCGGTGAAGCCGGCCCACGGGCCGATCGCGCGCTCCGCGTGGACCGAGAACGAGCCGGAGGCCGGGTTCGCCGCCGACATCTCGCCCAGCATCCGCATCACGAGCATGACGAGCAGGCCGGATATGGCGTAGGCGACCACGATCGAAGGACCGGCGGCGGCGATACCGGCACCGGATCCGACGAAGAGGCCGGCGCCGATGACGCCGCCGAGGGCGATCATCGAGAGATGGCGCTGCTTGAGGCCGTGCGTGAGTCCCTGTGAGGGGGGTGCCTGGTCGACCTTGCGGTCGACGGGCTCGGGCGCGGTGGTCCGTGACATGGGCAGCCCTGTCCATTGGCTGAGGAGGGTGAACGGGCCACAGTCTGGGTGGGCGTACCGCTTACAGGGAACAGATGTCCGCTATACGGGCACCAGCTTCACACATGGTGAAGAATTACCTCCGCTTCGTGCGCGACTCGCGCACCCACGCCACCAGGAGCACGGCCCCGGTGGCGGCGCCGGACCACAGCACCTGCGGCCTCGCTCCGTCATCCGTGAGCATCAGCCCCAGCACCGCCGCCATCGCGGCCAGCGCCGTCCAGGTCAGCCAGGGGAAGCCCCACATCCTCAGCGCCAGTCTCTCCGGCGCCTCGCGCTCGATCCGGCGGCGCAGCCTCAGTTGGGAGACCGCGATCAGGGCCCAGACGAAGAGGAGCACGGCGCCGACCGCGTTGAGCATGTAGAGGAAGACCGAGTCCGGCCACTTCAGATTCAGCAGGACGGAGACGAACCCGAAGGCCACCGACGCGAGCACGGCGCGCCGCGGCACCGCCCCGCCCGAGATCTTCAGCAGCCCCTTCGGCGCCTCGCCGCGCTCGGCGAGCGAGAAGATCATCCGCGAGGAGCCGTAGAGGTTGGCGTTGAGCGCCGAGAGCAGCGCCACGAAGACCACGACGTTCATGATCTGGCCCGCCGACGGGACCCCGAGGGAGTCGAGCACGGCGACGTAGGGCGACTGGCCCGGGACGATCGAGGTCCACGGCAGCAGCGTCACGATGACCAGCATCGAGCCGACGTAGAAGAGGAGGATCCGCCACACGGCGCTGCGCACCGCGCGCGCCACGTTGCGCGCCGGGTCGTCCGACTCGGCGGCGGCGATCGTCACGACCTCCAGACCGCCGAAGGCGAAGACGACGGCCAGCACGCCGGAGACCACGCCCTCCCAGCCGTTCGGCAGGAACCCGCCCTGTCCGGTCAGGTTGGTCATCCCCACGGGGTCCGTGTCGGGGAGCCAGCCGAGGATCGCCAGCGTTCCCAGGACGAGGAAGAGGACGATCGCACCGACCTTGAGGGCGGCGAACCAGAACTCGAACTCGCCGAAGTTCTTCACCGCCGCGAGGTTGGCGACGGTGAAGACGCTCATGAAGACGAGGACCCAGCCCCACTGCGGGACCCCCGGCACCCACCCGTGGGCGATCTGCGCCGCGCCCGTCGCCTCCACCGCGAGGACCACGACCAGCAGGAACCAGTAGAGCCAGCCGACGGAGAAGCCCGCCCAGCGGCCGAGCGCCCGCTCGGCGTGGACGGAGAAGGCGCCCGACGCGGGCATGGCCGCCGACATCTCGCCGAGCATCCGCATGACCAGCATCGCGAGCGCGCCCGCGATCAGGTACGAGAGGACGATGCCGGGGCCGGCGACCGCGATGCCCGCGCCCGAGCCGACGAAGAGCCCGGCCCCGATCACCCCGCCCAGCCCGAGCATCGTCAGATGACGCTGCTTCAGACCGTGGGAGAGCGGCTCGGGTTCGGGGGCGAGGGGAGCCGGGGCGGCAGGCGGTGCGTCGTGCATGGGGGGCTCGTGCCTTCGGAAGCGTTTATGGAGAACCCACAGTCTCCCCGTTGAGCGCCCTCTGGCGCAAAATGGCCCTCTTGCCAGCTCCTCGCCGTGACAAGCGTCACGTGGCGCGAGGCGTGGATCCCGTTCTTTGTTTGATCTCGACGAACGGCCCAACCTCCCCTTTGTGGGCGGCTGATGGTGATCGAGCGTTCACTCCTCGACTACGGTCGATCCGTCCCCGTACACCCTCACCCCCGCGGAGTACCGATGAGCACCGCCGTCGCCCCTGTCCGTTCCCTCCGCTCCGGGACGGTCCTCGCCGACCTGCTGCCGTCCAGTCGCGCCCGTGACATCGCGCTCGTCGTCGGCGGCGCCGCCCTCACCGGCATCGCCGCGCAGATCGCCGTCCCCGTGCCCGGCTCGCCCGTCCCCGTCTCCGGCCAGACCTTCGCGGCCCTGCTCGTCGGCACCGCGCTCGGCGCCCGCCGCGGCTTCCTCTCCCTGGCCCTGTACGCGGTGGTCGGCATGGCCGGTGTGCCGTGGTTCGCGCAGGCGTCTTCGGGCTACGCGATGCCGTCCTTCGGCTACATCCTCGGCATGCTGCTCGCCGCCACCGTCGTCGGCGCCCTCGCGCGCCGCGGCGCCGACCGCTCCGTGCTCCGCACCGCGGGCACGATGGCGCTCGGCTCCGCGATCATCTACGCGGTCGGCGTGCCCTACCTGGCCCTCGCCACCGGCATGTCGTTCTCGCAGGCCGTCGCCGCCGGTCTGACCCCGTTCCTCATCGGCGACGCGCTCAAGGCCGCGCTCGCCATGGGCGTCCTGCCGACCGCGTGGAAGCTCATCGGCCGTAAGGGCTGACACCACCGGCGCCGACGCCGTCGGCTCCACCCGAAGAGGTTCGCCCGGTCGGCTTCGACCGGGCGAACCTCTTTCGCGTCTCCGCCCCCTGGAAGGCAGGCGCCCGGCCGAGCGCCCCCGGGCACTCCGGCACCCCCGGGCACCCCGGGCACCCCGGGCACCCCGGGCACCCCGGCACCCCGGGCGCCGGAGGGGTCTCCACGCGCGCGTGGAGCGCCGCGCGCCGGGCGGCGGTGTCGAGAGACGACGAGAGGCTCTCCGCACCCCGGGGTTTCCCGGGGTGCGGAGAGCCTCTCGCTCCTGCCCGACAGCAGCCGCCCGACAGCAGCCGTCAGGTACGGATTCAGTCCTTGGTGACGGGCTCCGGGGTCTTCCCGAAGCGGTCGCGGACCACGGCGATCGCGATCACGAGACCGGCCACCAGCAGCGACAGCAGCACCTGCTCGCGGGCGGATCCGCCGTTGTAGAGCATGTAGCCGAGGACGAAGACGATCATCGCGATGGTCGCCCAGGTCAGGTACGGGAAGAGCCACATCTTCACGAGCAGCTTCTCCGGGGCCTCCCGCAGGATGATCTTCCGCATCCGCAGCTGCGAGAAGCAGATGACCAGCCAGACGAAGAGGGCGATGGCACCGGACGCGTTCAGCAGGAAGGCGAAGACGGTGTCGGGCCACTTGTAGTTGAAGAAGACGGCGACGAAGCCGAAGATCACCGAGCCGATGATGGCGGCCTGCGGCACGCCCTTCGCGTTGACCTTGGCGAAGGCCTTCGGCGCGTCACCGCGGCGGCCGAGGGAGTAGGCCATGCGGGAGGCGGTGTAGAGGCCCGAGTTCAGGCAGGAGAGCACCGCGGTCAGGATGATCACGTTCATGATCTGGCCGGCGTGCGGGATGCCGATCGAGTTGAGCGCCGCGACGTACGAGCCGTCCTTCTGCAGCGACGGGTCGTTCCACGGCAGCAGCGAGACGACCACGAGGATCGAGCCCAGGTAGAAGATGCCGACACGCCAGATGACGCTGTTGGTGGCCTTGGCGACCGCGCGGCGCGGGTCCGACGACTCGCCGGCGGCGAGGGTGACGATCTCGCTGCCCATGAAGGAGAAGACGACCATCAGGATGCCGGTGAGGATCGCGCCGTAGCCGTTGGGCAGGAAGCCGCCGTGCTCGGTCAGGTTGCTCAGGCCGGCGGCCGAGGTGTCCGCGCCCGGCAGGACGCCGAAGATCGCGAGCCCGCCGACCACGATGAAGGCGGCGATGGCGACGACCTTGATGCCGGCGAACCAGAACTCGAACTCACCGTAGGAGGCGACCGAGCCGAGGTTGGTGACGGTCAGGACGACCATCACGATGAGCGCCCAGGCCCACTGCGGGACGGCCGGTATCCAGCCGTTGAGGATGTCCGCGCCCATGGTCGCCTCGACGGCGAGCACGACGACCCAGAAGAACCAGTACAGCCAGCCGATGGAGAAGCCCGCCCAGCGGCCCAGCGCGCGGTCGGCGTGCGCCGAGAAGGAGCCGGACGTGGGGTTGGCCACGGACATCTCGCCGAGCATCCGCATGACGAAGACCACCATGGTGCCCACGAGCGCGTAGGACAGCAGGATGCCGGGACCCGCGGCCTGGATGCCCGCCGCGGAGCCGCCGAAGAGACCGGCGCCGATGACGCCACCGATGGCGATCATCGAGAGATGCCGGTTCTTGAGACCGGCCTTGAGCCCGTCGGAGTGCTGGGAATCACCGGTGTTGCCGGTCGTCCCGCCTTCCTTCGTGAGGGTCGGCTGCGTGTTCATCAACGCTTTCCTTCGTGTGGGGGTCGCTCGGGTCGCGAGCCCGAGCATTCAACACTGGGGGGTGGGGTGATCGGAAGACCTGATTCCGATTTGTTGTGTAAGGGCCATTGGTCCATACCGACGCGGACCAAGGCCCCGACCCCGCTGACCGCTACCCAGGGCCCGCCGTGCCACACTCGGAACCATGCGCGTGTACCTCGGCTCCGACCATGCCGGCTTCGAACTCAAGAACCACCTCGTCGAGTGGCTGAAGGCCCATGGCCACGAGCCCGTCGACTGCGGTCCCCACATCTACGACGCCCTGGACGACTACCCGCCGTTCTGCCTGCGCGCCGCCGAGAAGACGGCCGCGGACCCGGACAGCCTGGGCATCGTCATCGGCGGCTCCGGCAACGGCGAGCAGATCGCGGCGAACAAGGTGAAGGGGGTGCGCGCCGCCCTCGCCTGGAGCGAGCAGACCGCCGCCCTCGGCCGCGAGCACAACAACGCCAACGTCGTCTCCATCGGCGGCCGGATGCACACCGAGGAAGAGGCGACGAAGTTCGTCGAGATCTTCCTGAGCACCCCGTACTCCGGTGACGAGCGTCACACCCGCCGGATCGACATGCTCTCCGCCTACGAGACCACCGGCGAACTCCCCGCGATCCCGGCCCACCACCCGCAGGAGCCGACCGCCTGATGCCCGAAGGGCACACGATCCACCGACTGGCCGCCGACTACCGGGAACGGTTCGGCGGCCGGTCCGTGCGGGTGACCAGCCCGCAGGGCAAGTTCACGGACTCGGCGGCGCTCCTCGACGGGGCGGTGCTCGAGACCACCGAGGCCCACGGCAAGCACCTCTTCCTCGGCTTCCCCGGGGAGGAGTGGGTCCACATCCACCTCGGCCTCTTCGGCAAGGTGAACATCGGCGCCGCCCCGCCCCCGCCGCCCACCGACACCGTGCGGCTGCGGCTCGCGAACCCCGAGGCGTACGTCGACCTGCGCGGCCCCACCACGTGCGCCCTGATCACGGACGCCGAGAAGCGGGCGATACACGACCGCCTGGGCCCGGACCCGCTCCGCGCGGACGACGACCCCGCCAAGGCGTGGAACCGCGTCTCCCGGTCCCGTACGACCATCGCCGCCCTGCTCATGGACCAGAAGGTCATCGCGGGCGTCGGGAACGTCTACCGCGCGGAGGTCCTCTTCCGGCACGGCATCGACCCGTACCGGGCGGGCAAGGACCTGACGAGCCGCGAATGGGCGGCGATCTGGACCGACCTCGTGGGGCTGATGCGCGAGGGCGTCCGCCTGAACCGCATCGACACCGTCCGCCCCGAACACACCCCCGAGGCCATGGGCCGCCCGCCGCGCGTGGACGACCACGGCGGCGAGGTCTACGTCTACCGCCGGGCGCTCCAGCCCTGCCACGTCTGCGGCGGCGAGATCCGCACGGCGGACCTGGCGGCCCGCAACCTCTTCTGGTGCCCGGACTGCCAGCAGCGCTGACCGCGCGGCGCACCGTTCCCCGGCGCGCGCCGCGGCGCACCTCCTGTCCGGCGCCCCGGCGCGCACCCCCGCCCCGGGACGTCCGCCCGCACCCGCGGGGAGGCTAGAAGCCGTGCGGCAGCCACGGCGCCACGGGCGAGCCGAACGCCACGGACGCCTCCACGAGCGCGCCCTCGCGAAGCTCCCGCACCCGCCCGGCCGCGGCGAGCGAGGTCAACGCGATCCCGCCCAGGTACGCCGCACCCAACTCCCGCACGGACAGGGCCAGATCCGCCGGATCCTCCGTCCGCACGCACACCGCCCCCTCGGTGTTCCCGGTCAACCGCCACCGCCCCTCGTTCCAGGGACAGAACGCGTCGGCGACCTCGAACACCACATCCACCCCCGCCTGATACGTCCGCGCGGCCAGCGCCGCGCCCACGTCCACCAGACGCAGATGCAGCGAGTCCCGCGTCCGCGGCGAACAGCGCCGGATGTCGCTCACCAGGTGCCGCCACGCGTCGTCCACCGGCCGGCTGTGGACCGACACCGAGGACGTCAGGTCGATCGAGCAGAGGAACCGCCACAGCGCCGCCTCCGCCGCCGGATCCAGCGCCCCCAGATCCTTCAGCTGCACCGTGCCCTCGGGCCCGCTCTGGGTCCACTCCGGCTTGATCGCGTACAGCGCGTACCCGACGACCTCCCCGTCCCGCTCCGCCAGCACGCACTGCTTCGGCGACGCCCCGCCCCGCTCGCTCTCCGGGTCGAGCAGCGGCAGCCGCTCCCACTGCGGCCTGCGGACCAGCATTCCCGGCCGGCGCGGCACCAGCCGCGCGTAGACCGCCTCGCACGCCGCGGACGCCTTCGCCGGATCGGCCTGCCGCAGCACCACCTCGTCCGTGCCGTCCGGCACGGTGAGTCGCACCCGGGTCGTGTCGATCGTCGCCCGCGTCTGATACGTGGCGATGCCGTAGCCGAAGCGTCCGTAGATCTCCGGCTCCGAGGCCGTCAGCACGGCCAGCGGCTCGCCCCCCGCCCGTACGTCGTCGAGCTGACGCCGCATCATCGCGCTGAGGATCCCGCGCCGCCGGTGCGTGGCGGCGACGCTCACCATCGTGACGCCCGCCGTCGGCACGATCGCGCCACCCGGCACGGACATCCGGAACGAGAAGGCGCCCGCCGTGCCGACACAGTTCTCGCCGTCCCAGACGCCGAGCGAGCGGTCGTATTCGGTCACGTCCCGCCAGAGCCGCCGCTCCTCCGGAGCCTCCGCGACGCCGCCGAACGCGAGCAGCAGGTTCTCGTACCAGTCGTCCCACTCCGCCGGGTCCAGCACGCGCAGTTCAGTCGTCATATGCCATCGATATCAGCGCCCACGGGACCGACGCGACCCGATTTCGCGTGCAATGTCTCAGGGGTCCCCCTGCACGAGGTCCGTACGGGTGGATAGGGTCCAGGCCAATGGGAAGTCGCGCGGGTGTCGCCTCGTACTCGGCCCGGATGCGCAGGAGCGCACACCGGGTCCGCATCGCCCTGCGCAAGTCCGGTGTCGACTACTTCCGGGGCGAGGGCTCCGACTGGGTCGCCTTCGCCGGGCTGCTGCTGACCATCCCGGCCATCACCCTCGGCACGCTCGCCGATCCGGTGTGGTGCGCGCCCGCCGCGCTCGTCCTGCCGATCGTCGCCGGGGGACTGCTGCTGCGCCCCGCGAGCCTGCTCGCGCTGTACGCGGCGGCCGCCGGAGCCCTGATCGTGGAGTCGGTCGTGCTCGGCCCCTACACACAGGGGCCGGCCCGGGTCACGCCGGGAACGGTCCTGGTGGTCGCTGCCTGCGGGCTCTTCGGTCTGCTCATCGCCCAGTTCCGGGCCCGTGTCGGCGTGCCCTGGCGGCGCGGCGGCACGATGCTCTTCGACCTGCGCGAACGCATCCGGGCCCAGAGCGCGCTTCCGCGGCTCCCGCAGGGCTGGCACCGCGAGATGGCGCTCCGCCCGGCCGGGGGCCAGTCCTTCTCCGGTGACTTCGTCGTCGCGGCCCGGACCAACGGCGGGCGGACCCTGGAGGTCCTGCTCACCGACGTCTCCGGCAAGGGCATGGACGCCGGCTCGCGCGCCCTGCTCCTGTCCGGTGCCTTCGGCGGACTGCTCGGCTCGCTGCCGCCGCACGGCTTCCTGCCGGCCGCCAACGGCTATCTGCTGCGCCAGGACTGGGACGAGGGCTTCGCCACCTCGATCCATCTGGTGCTCGACCTGGAGTCGGGCGACTACGAACTCCTCTCCGCCGGCCATCTGCCCGCGCTCCAGCTCCACGCGGGAACGGGACGCTGGGAGGAGAAGTCGGGCGAGGGGCCGCTGCTCGGTGTCTACGACGGCGCCGAGTTCCACCCGGTCAAGGGCTCCCTGCGGCCGGGCGACGTCCTGATGCTCTTCACCGACGGCCTCGTCGAGGCCGCCGACCGGGACATCGCCGAGGGCATCGACCGTCTCACCGGCGAGGCCGACCGCTACGTCGCCTCGGGCTTCGAGGGCGCGGCCTGGCACCTGATCGAAGCCTGCGCGAAGGACGTCAACGACGACCGCGCCCTGCTCCTCATCAGCCGCCGGACCTGATCCCCGCCCTCCGGCGACCCGCCCGGCGAGCGGCGCTCCCGGGAAGCGGTACGGCCCGGGGAAGCGGTACGGCCCCGGACCCTCCCGCGCCGGGGAACGTCCGGGGCCGTACGGCTCGTCGCCGACCGACGGCTTCGTGTCAGGCCCGCTTCGCGGGCGCGTCCTTGCGGAACGCCCACGCCATCTCGGGCTCCGTGACCCACTTCAACGCCTTGCGGACCAGAGGGGTGCACAGCAGGGTCATCGCCACGAGCGCGCCGAGGGTCACGACCACCCGTCCCGGTGCGGTCGCCAGCCACGGGTTGTCCTCGAAGAGACCGAGGTAGCTCAGGCCCCTGATGACGAACCCGTGCAGCACATAGCCGCAGATGGTGCCCGCGCCGAGCGTGGTGAACCAGCGTCGGCTGCCGGGGACGAGGGAGAGGAACGCCGCCGTCAGCACGAGCGTGCAGACGAAGAGGATCCCGGCGATGAACAGGCCCCGCCACACGTCGACCCCCATCTCCTGCACGCTCTGGGAGCGGTAGAACCAGCTCAGGTAGAGGGTGGGGGTCAGCCAGTAGAGGAGGGGAACGGCGGCGGCGAAGACCAGGACGGACGCGATGCGCACCGCCCGGCGCCGCAGGAACACGAAGTGCTCGGGCTTCATGCGCAGTCCGAGCACGAAGAACGGCAGGAACTGCAGCACCCGGGACATCTCCAGAGTGCCGCCGATCGCGGGAGTCACCGACGCGAGCGTGGCGATCACCAGGGACGTCGCCAGCGGCCAGCGCACGACGTGCCAGAACGGGGTGGTCAGCCGCCAGATGAACAGGGCGATCAGGAACCACATCAGATACGTGGGGTGGAGCAGGCTGATGGGCCGGAAGGTGTCCGTCCCCCACCGGGTGAAGAGCGTGTAGGCGACCTCGAAGACCACGTACGGCACGACGACGCCGGTGAGCAGGCGCTTCAGCTGGTCGGGGCGGCCCGTGAAACTGCGGGACAGATAGCCCGATACCAGTATGAACACCGGCATGTGGAAGGTGTAGACGAGCATGTACAGGCCGCGGGTGGCCCGGCTTCCCTCGATCACCGCGGGCCACACGTGCCCCATGACGACGAGCAGGATCGCGAGGTACTTCGCGTTGTCGAAGTACGGGTCGCGCGCGGTGGGTTTGCGGGTGGCCTCGCCCTCACCCCGCGTCGTCGGGACCGACCCCGCCTCCTCGCCCTCGGGCAGCGGAGTCCTTGCGCTTGTCTGTATGGCGGAGGACATTCGAGGACCCTAGCTGTGTGACACCTGTGATCAAACCATGTGGTGCATAAGGGGCATTCAGTGAGATGAGTGGCGGAATCACTTCCGGGGTTCGCCGTCATTCACGTCAAATACGGGGCAAACCATCCTTGGTTGTGCGGGTGTGGTGTATCTCTCTCTTCGGATTTCCATGGAACGTCCGCGCGACGGTCGACGTCCGGGCCGAATCTCCCGATCTTGTTCCCGACGGTTCGTCACACCGCAGCGAGGGCAGGGGGATTGGTGGCACCATGGATACAGCGGGGGGTGTTCTGTGACGCGCGCTCCCTGGCGGGCAAGGTGGGACCGACCGAGGGTGTGATCAGTTGTGGCCATTTCACTGTCTGTGGTGCTGCTGTTGGCGATCATCCTGGTGGTGCTGATCCGCGGCGGAAACCTCAAGGCCGGCCCGGCCGTGGTCGCGGTGCTCTTCGGCTTCTTCCTTGCCTCCACGGGCATGGCCGACGACATCCAGCGCTTCCTCGACTCGATAACGCAGACCGTGGGCGCCATCAAGTTCTGAACGGGCCACGGGCCCCCGCCGATCCCGGCGGGGGCCCGTGGCGGTTCCTGACCCGTCAGAAGAACGCGACGCCCTTCCAGCCCTTGGCGTGCAAGGTCACCGGAGTGCCCGTCGAGCCGTCCTCGGCGGTCGGGTGGAGCAGCAGGGCGCCCGAGCGCTCGCGGGAGACGAGGTCGCTCCGCCCGTCGCCGTTCAGGTCGCCCACGGTGACCACGGAAGGACGCTGCCGCGCCGTCCAGCCGGACGGGGAGACGGTGGTCGGCGTCCCGAGCGCCCACATCTCGGTCGTCCCGTACTCCACGGGGACGTACTGCAGCGTCCCCTCGCGGGTGTCCCGTGCCCAGAAGAACGGCATGCCCGAATCCGCGGGGCCGTCCGAGAAGTGGACGGTCTTCGAGGCCCAGCCGCTCGCCGCGAGGACGGACGGTTCGCCGACGTACGTCCCCCCGGTGTACAGGTCGAAGATCAGCAGCCGGTCGCCCTCCTTGGCCAGGAGCATCGGCTGGGTGCTCTCGCTCCGGCTGACGGCGATGTCCGTGACGCCGGACCAGTCGTAGCCGGTGATCTCCACCGGCTCGCCGAAACCGCCCGCGCCGTTGCCCGGGTAGACGAAGAGCTTCCCGTCCCGCAGCGCGACGATGTCGTTGCGGACATCGTTCGGCTCCCGGGGGCCGTACCGGTTGATCAGCCAACCCGCCCTCGCCAGGCGAGCGTTCGACCAGTTCCGGCCATCCGCGACCACCGGCGCCCGGAAGCCTCCGCCCTCCAGTCCGGAGCGCAGCGTCAGCTTCCCGTCCGCGGCGACCCCGAGGAGGTCGGCGCGGCCGTCGCTGTCGTAGTCACCGAACCGCTCGATGAACGGGTACGTGATCCGGTAGTCCGCCGACGCGCGGTCGGAGACGTTGCCGCCGCGGTCCACGGCCCGCGCCCAGATCGTCGCCGGGCCCGTGTATTCGGGGGTGACGAAGGTGGCCGTGGCGGTCCCGCCGGCCCCCACCGGCACCCGCTGGTCCGGCGCGCACCCCACCGCGGTCTGGTCCGTGCTGACGCAGAAGTGATCCGCCTCGGTCCCCTCCGGGAGGCTCAGGCGCACCGTACGCACCGTTCCGGGCGGCGCTCCGTTCGGATGCTGCTCCGTGTCCGTGAAGGCGACCGTCGGCGTCGCCGGCCTCGTCCGGTCGATGTTGAAGCCGCACGGCACGGTCCAGGCCGACGTGCCGCTCCTGCTCTCCAGCCGGGCCTGCCACCGGTAGCCCTCGCCCTCGGGCAGGCGCTCCTGGGGCACCCGCAGGGTGGCGTGGCCGCCCACGGTCGCGGGGACGGTGAGGTCGAGGAGGGGGGCGGCCTCCGGATCGGTGCCCTGCCGGAGCACGAAGCGCGCTTCCGGGTGACCCTCGGTGGCGCTCTCCCCCTGGACGCGCAGGGCGAGACTGACGTCCGTGTTGCCGATCCAGGGCAGCGCCCCGGAGGTCACGCAGCTCTCACCGGGCAGCACCTTCGGATCGGCCGGCGTGTACGGATACTCCTCCGCCGCCTGCGCCGTCCCGCCCCCCAGCAGCCCCGCCGTGCACGCCAGGGCCAGCGAGGCCGCCCCCAGCCAGGTGTTCGCTCGCGTCGTTCTCTTCATCGGTTCCCCTCCCGATCACGCAGTCGATCACTGCCGGGCGAACCTATCCGGGCCCTATGTCATCGGGCATCGGGATTTCCGGGCGCGGAAACGGCTCAGGCCCGACCCCTCGGAGGGGTCGGGCCTGAGCCGGATGGAGCGGGCGACGGGAATCGAACCCGCGTAGCTAGTTTGGAAGACTAGGGCTCTACCATTGAGCTACGCCCGCAAAGGACGCGCCGCAGGTCACGAGGACCGCGGCACGGACAGCATCGTAGCGGGTTCCGGGTGGTCCCCGCACACCCCTTCACGAGGGGGCGTCGCACTGTCTCCGTCCATGTACCCTACGTGTCGCACCGACGGGGTGTGGCGCAGCTTGGTAGCGCGTCCGCTTTGGGAGCGGAAGGCCGTGGGTTCAAATCCCGCCACCCCGACCACCAAGATCACGGAACACATGATCGCGTTGTGGGCCTCATCCCGCTTGCGGTTACTATGCAAGCTGCGTGCCCGTGTGTCTCTCTGACCGGGCCGATCAGCCGGAACCGCCACCAAGCGGCACCGGCAGAATCCAAGAATCAGCCACCAAGGAGACCGAACCGTGAAGAGCGCCGTGGAGACCCTGAACCCGACCCGGGTTCGGCTCACTGTCGAGGTGCCCTTCGAGGAGCTCAAGGACAGCCTCGACGCGGCGTACAAGAAGATCAACCAGCAGGTCACGGTCAAGGGCTTCCGCAAGGGCAAGATCCCGGCTCGTGTGATCGACCAGCGGTTCGGTCGCGGCGCGGTGCTGGAAGAGGCCGTCAACGACGCGCTCCCGAAGTTCTACACCGAGGCCGTCAACGAGGCCGAGGTCAACCCGCTGGGCCAGCCCGAGGTCGACATCACCGAGCTGAAGGACGGCGAGCTGCTGGCCTTCACCGCCGAGGTCGACATCCGCCCGACGATCGAGATCCCGGACTACTCCGGCATCGAGGTCACCGTCGACGCGGTCGAGGTCACCGACGAGGACGTCGAGAAGTCCGTGGAGCAGCTCCGCGAGCGCTTCGCCTCCACGAACCCGGTCGAGCGCGCCGCGGCCGAGGGTGACGTCGTCACCATCGACCTCGAGGCCAAGGTCGACGGCGAGGTCCTGCCCGACGGTGTCGCCCAGGGCGTCTCGTACACCATCGGTTCCGGCGAGCTCCTCGACGGCATCGACGAGGCCGTCACCGGCCTGGAGGCCGGCGGCGAGGCCACCTTCACCTCGCAGCTGAAGGGCGGCTCCGCCGAGGGCAAGGACGCCGAGGTCACCGTCAAGGTCACCGCCGTCGCCGCCCGTGAGCTCCCCGAGCTGGACGACGACTTCGCGCAGCTCGCGTCGGAGTTCGACACCCTCGACGAGCTGAAGGCCGACAGCCGCAAGCGCCTCGAGAACATGAAGCAGTTCGACCAGGCCACCCAGGCCCAGGAGCGCGTCCTCGACGAGCTGCTGAAGCTGGCGGACGTCCCGATGCCCGAGAAGCTGCTCGAGGACGAGATCAACACCCGCAAGCACAACCTGGAGCACCACCAGCTCGGCCAGATGGGCCTGACCCTCGAGAAGTACCTGGAGATCCAGGGCAAGACCGAGGAGGAGTTCCTGGCGGAGACCAAGGAGCAGGCCGAGAAGGGCATCAAGACGCAGTTCATCCTCGATGAGCTCGTCAACAAGGAGAAGCTGAACGTCAGCCAGGAGGAGCTCACCGAGCACCTCATGCGCCGCGCCGCCTCCTCCGGCATGTCCCCCGACCAGTTCGCCCAGGCCGTCGTCGAGGGTGGCCAGGTGCCGATGCTCGTCGGCGAGGTCGCCCGCGGCAAGGCCCTCGCGGTCGTCGTCGAGGCCGCCAAGGTCGTCGACACCAACGGCGAGGTCGTCGACCTCGAGGACGACGAGGACGAGACCGAGACCGCCGCCGAGGCCGTCGAGGCCGTCACCGGCGAGACCGAGGTCGCCGAGGAGAAGAACGAGGCCTGAGCCTCGCTCGAACCGCAGGTCCACGGGCCCGGACGCACTGCTGTGCGCCGGGCCCGTGCCCGTATTCCGGGCCTCGCGGGAGCGTCGGCAACCTTGCGCTCCCAGCGAACAGTTAGGGAACCGGGATGGCGTTGTCCTACCTGCGCGTTAGGGTCCATGAATACGAGGGCACTGCCCTCAGAACGAGACGCTGAGACGGCCGTCGCCGTCGGAGACGAGCAGGTGGATACGTGACGAATCTGAAGCCTTACGCCGCGGGTGAGCCGTCCATCGGTGGTGGCCTCGGCGACCATGTCTACAACCGACTGCTCGGCGAGCGCATCATCTTCCTCGGCCAGCAGGTCGACGACGAGATCGCCAACAAGATCACCGCGCAGATGCTCCTCCTGGCCGCCGAGCCGGAGAAGGACATCTACCTCTACATCAACAGCCCCGGTGGCTCCGTGACGGCCGGTATGGCCGTCTACGACACGATGCAGTTCATCCCGAACGACGTCGTCACCATCGGCATGGGCATGGCGGCCTCCATGGGCCAGTTCCTGCTCACCGCCGGTACCCCGGGCAAGCGCTTCGCGCTGCCGAACACCGACATCCTGATGCACCAGGGCTCCGCCGGCATCGGCGGCACCGCATCGGACATCAAGATCCAGGCCGAGTACCTCCTGCGCACGAAGAAGCGCATGGCCGAGATCACCGCGCACCACTCCGGCCAGACCGTCGAGACGATCATCCGCGACGGCGACCGCGACCGCTGGTTCACGGCGGACGAGGCCAAGACCTACGGCCTCATCGACGACATCATCACCCACGCCGCGGGCGTTCCCGGCGGCGGCGGCACGGGCGCCTGAGCCCGGCAGTCCGCTGAAGACCCCAGCCCACCGAACGCCACCAGGACGGTGAACATCCAGATGCAGAACAACCTCTCCCCGAGCGGCCTCTACACCGGCGCGCCGATGGACAACCGGTACGTCGTCCCGCGCTTCGTGGAGCGCACCTCGCAGGGCGTCCGCGAGTACGACCCGTACGCGAAGCTCTTCGAGGAGCGCGTGATCTTCCTCGGCGTGCAGATCGACGACGCCTCCGCCAACGACGTCATGGCGCAGCTGCTGTGCCTGGAGTCGATGGACCCGGACCGCGACATCTCGATCTACATCAACAGCCCCGGTGGCTCCTTCACCGCGCTGACGGCCATCTACGACACGATGCAGTTCGTCAAGCCGGACATCCAGACGGTCTGCATGGGCCAGGCGGCCTCCGCCGCGGCCGTGCTGCTCGCCGCCGGCACCCCCGGCAAGCGGATGGCCCTGCCGAACGCCCGTGTGCTGATCCATCAGCCGTCCGGCGGCACCGGCCGTGAGCAGCTCTCCGACCTGGAGATCGCGGCCAACGAGATCCTCCGGATGCGGACGCAGCTGGAGGAGATGCTGGCCAAGCACTCCTCGACGCCGATCGAGAAGATCCGCGACGACATCGAGCGCGACAAGATCCTGACCGCCGAGGACGCCCTCGCGTACGGCCTGGTCGACCAGATCGTCTCGACCCGCAAGAGCACGGCCGCCGCGGCAGCCTGACGCTCGACCTTCCCCTGGCACGGTCCATGTGGCCGAATCACGACCATGTGAACCGTGCCAAGGGGGGCCCGAACGGGGGGCCCGGCAAGGTACCGTCGAATATGAGGCACCAGGAGTCGCTGAACCAAGCGCTCCCAGGCGAAGGGGAAGCACCTCGTGGCACGCATCGGTGATGGCGGCGATCTGCTCAAGTGCTCGTTCTGCGGAAAGAGCCAGAAGCAGGTGAAGAAGCTCATCGCGGGACCCGGTGTGTACATCTGCGATGAGTGCATCGACCTCTGCAACGAGATCATCGAGGAAGAACTCGCGGAGACGAGCGAGGTGCGGTGGGAGGAGCTCCCCAAGCCCCGCGAGATCTACGAGTTCCTCGAGGGCTACGTCGTCGGGCAGGAGCCCGCGAAGAAGGCCCTCTCGGTCGCGGTGTACAACCACTACAAGCGCGTCCAGGCCGGCGAGAACGGCGGCGGCGCGGGGCGTGACGACGCCATCGAGCTGGCGAAGTCCAACATTCTGCTGCTGGGCCCCACGGGCTCCGGCAAGACGCTCCTGGCCCAGACGCTCGCCCGCATGCTCAACGTCCCGTTCGCCATCGCCGACGCGACGGCGCTGACGGAGGCGGGCTACGTCGGCGAGGACGTCGAGAACATCCTGCTCAAGCTGATCCAGGCGGCCGACTACGACGTCAAGAAGGCCGAGACCGGGATCATCTACATCGACGAGATCGACAAGGTCGCCCGTAAGAGCGAAAACCCGTCGATCACGCGCGACGTGAGCGGTGAGGGCGTGCAGCAGGCGCTCCTCAAGATCCTGGAGGGCACCACCGCCTCCGTGCCGCCGCAGGGCGGCCGGAAGCACCCGCACCAGGAGTTCATCCAGATCGACACGACGAACGTGCTCTTCATCGTGGGCGGCGCCTTCGCCGGCCTGGAGAAGATCATCGAGTCGCGTGCGGGCGCCAAGGGCATCGGCTTCGGGGCGACGATCCGCTCCAAGCGCGAGATCGAGGCCAGCGACCAGTTCCAGGAGGTCATGCCGGAGGACCTGGTGAAGTTCGGGATGATCCCGGAGTTCATCGGCCGTCTGCCCGTGATCACCTCCGTGCACAACCTCGACCGCGAGGCCCTGCTGAAGATCCTCGTCGAGCCGCGCAACGCGCTGGTGAAGCAGTACCAGCGCCTCTTCGAACTCGACGGCGTGGAGCTGGACTTCGACCGCCCGGCCCTGGAGGCCATCGCCGACCAGGCGATCCTGCGCGGCACGGGCGCGCGTGGCCTGCGGGCCATCATGGAAGAGGTCCTGATGTCGGTGATGTACGAGGTCCCGTCCCGCAAGGACGTGGCCCGCGTGGTCATCACGGCGGACGTCGTCCACAACAACGTGAACCCGACGCTGGTGCCGCGGATCGTCAAGAACGACGGGCGCCACGAGAAGTCGGCGTAGCACGAGAACAGACAGGGGCGCCCGGCCGGTTGACGACAACCGGCCGGGCGCCCCTAGTGTGTGCGGTCCCGCGGATCAGACCTTGGAGCGCGACGCCTTGTACTGCGCGGCGGCCACTCCGGCGACCTCGTCGAGCGTCGGCGACTTGCCGAGCAGCGCACCGGCGTTGTCCAGAACGCTGACCACGCCGTAGGTGCTGTAGTCGGCCCAGATACAGGTGGGGATCTGGAACTCCTTCGGGCCCTTCTGGGGGGTGCCGTCTCCGGCCGGGTTCGAGAACTTGAGGTACTGGCACTTCATCAGTGCCCCCTCGAAGCCGTCGGGCGTCTTCTCCTCGGGGGTCCCGACGGGCTCCAGCTTGAGGCCCTCCCCGTCGAGCTCCTTGTTCTCCTTCTTGGAGTAGTTGGCGAAGCCGCCGTCGATGGCCTTCTCCGGGTCGGCGATCTCACCCCATGTTCCGTTCAGGTTCATGGTCTTGGCCTTCAACGGGTCACTGGAGTCCCCGGCGGTGTACTCGGCCGCGACCATCTGAGGGTTCGTGACCCCGAGCCCCTTGGCGTTCTCCTTCTGCTTGTCCGTCATGGGGATCGGCTTGGGGGCGCCCTTGATCTTGTACTCGCCGACCGTCGAGGCCGGGGTCACCTTGTAGCCCTTGGTGTCGTCGGCCACCGCACCGTTGCCGCCGCCACCGCCGAGCACGAAGTACGCGCCGACACCGATCGCGGCGACGACGGCCACCGCGCCGATGATCAGGCCCGTCTTCTTGCCGCCGCCCCGGACCGGCGGCGGGGGCGGCATGTAGCCGCCGGGGGCCTGGCCGTACGGGGGCTGCTGAGGAGGCTGGCCGTAGGGACCGGGCTGCTGGGGCTGGCCGTAAGGGCCCGGCTGCTGCTGCGGGTAACCGTAGGGCTGCTGCGGCGGCACGCCCTGGGGTGCCTGCTGCGGGTACCCGTAGCCGGGCTGCGGCGCTTGCGGCGGCTGACCGTACGGCCCGGGCTGGCCCGGCTGACCGTAAGGCCCGGGCTGCTGAGGCTGACCGCCGTACGGGCCCGGCTGGTTGTAGCTCATGGACAGGTTCCCCTCACAGGATGTTTATGCGTAGCAGACAGCATCCTCGCGGAAGCCCGGGTCCGGAGGGGCGCCGGGGGGCACACCGTTACGGAACAAACGCGTTTCGGTACAGCCCTGCGACACCCCTAAACTGACCCCGTGACCGAGAACACTCAGCAGCAGCCAGCAGCCAACCCCGAACTGCCGACCCAGTACGCGCCGGCCGAAGTAGAGGGGAAGCTGTACGAGCGCTGGGTAGAGCGGGGCTACTTCGAGGCCGACGCGAACAGCGAGAAGTCGCCGTACACCATCGTCATCCCGCCGCCGAACGTCACCGGTTCCCTCCACCTGGGCCACGCCTTCGAGCACACGCTCATCGACGCCCTCACCCGCCGCAAGCGGATGCAGGGTTACGAGACGCTGTGGCAGCCGGGCATGGACCACGCCGGCATCGCGACCCAGAACGTCGTCGAGCGCGAACTCGCCAAGGAGGGCAAGTCCCGCCATGACCTCGGCCGTGAGGCGTTCGTCGAGCGCGTCTGGCAGTGGAAGGCCGAGTCCGGTGGTCAGATCTCCGGCCAGATGAAGCGCCTCGGCGACGGCGTCGCCTGGTCCCGCGAGCGGTTCACCATGGACGAGGGCCTCTCGCAGGCCGTCCAGACCATCTTCAAGAAGCTCTACGACGACGAGCTGATCTACCGCGCCGAGCGCATCATCAACTGGTGCCCGCGCTGTCTGACGGCCATCTCCGACATCGAGGTCGAGTACCAGGACGACGACGGCGAGCTCGTCTCCATCCGGTACGGCGAGGGCGACGCGTCCATCGTCGTCGCCACCACCCGCGCCGAGACGATGCTCGGCGACACCGCCGTCGCCGTCCACCCGGACGACGAGCGGTACAGGCACCTGGTCGGCACCGAGATCGAGCTGCCGCTGACCGGCCGCCGGATCCCGGTCGTCGCCGACGAGCACGTCGACCCCGAGTTCGGCACCGGCGCCGTCAAGGTGACGCCGGCGCACGACCCGAACGACTTCGAGATCGGCCAGCGCCACGGCCTGCCGAACCTCGCCGTCATGGACGAGCGCGCGGTCATCACCGCCCACGGCCCCTTCCAGGGCCTGGACCGCCTGGAGGCCCGCTCCGCCATCGTCGCCGCGCTGCGCGCCGAGGGCCGGATCGTCGCCGAGAAGCGTCCGTACGTCCACTCCGTCGGCCACTGCTCGCGCTGCAAGACCACCATCGAGCCGCGCCTGTCGATGCAGTGGTGGGTCAAGGTCGGCCCGCTCGCGAAGGCCGCCGGTGACGCGGTCCGCGACGGCAAGGTCAAGATCCACCCGCAGGAGATGGAGAAGCGGTACTTCGAGTGGGTCGACAACCTCCACGACTGGTGCATCTCGCGCCAGCTGTGGTGGGGTCACCGCATCCCCGTCTGGTACGGCCCGAACGGCGAGATCGTCTGCGTCGGACCCGACGAGCAGCCGCCCACGGGCGAGGGCTGGCACCAGGACACGGACGTCCTGGACACCTGGTTCTCCTCCGGCCTGTGGCCGTTCTCCACGCTCGGCTGGCCGGAGCAGACCGACAGCCTCGCGAAGTTCTACCCGAACTCCGTCCTGGTCACCGGCTACGACATCCTCTTCTTCTGGGTCGCCCGGATGATGATGTTCGGCCTGTACGCGATGGACGGCACCCCGCCGTTCCACACCATCGTCCTGCACGGCATGGTCCGCGACCAGTTCGGCAAGAAGATGTCGAAGTCCTTCGGCAACGCGGTCAACCCGCTGGACTGGATGAACGAGTACGGCTCCGACGCCGTCCGCTTCACCCTGGCCAACGGCGCCAACCCGGGCATCGACGTCCCCATCGGCGAGGACTGGGTCAAGGCGTCCCGGAACTTCGCCAACAAGATCTGGAACGCCACCCGCTTCGCGCTGATGAACGGCGCGACGGTCGAGGGCCCGCTGCCCGACCCGTCGGAGATGTCCGCGACGGACCGCTGGATCCTCTCGCGGCTCAACAAGACGGTCGCCGACGTCGACGCGTTCTACGACGACTACCAGTTCGCGAAGCTCGCCGACGCGCTCTACCACTTCGCGTGGGACGAGGTCTTCGACTGGTACGTCGAGCTGTCGAAGACGACGTTCTTCGCCGGCGGCGAGGGAGCCAAGGTCTCCGGCCGGGTCCTCGGCGAGGTCCTGGACGTGATGCTGCGGCTGCTCCACCCGATCGTCCCGTTCGTCACTGAGACGCTGTGGACCACGCTCACCGGCAAGGAGTCGGTCGTCATCGCCGACTGGCCGAAGGACTCCGGCTTCCGTGACGACGCGGCCGAGCGGGAGATCGAGCTCGTCCAGCAGGTCGTCACCGAGGTCCGCCGGTTCCGTTCCGACCAGGGTCTGCAGCCCGGCCAGAAGGTCCCGGCCCGGCTCGACCTGGCCGGCACCGCGCTCGCCCCGCACGAGGCGGCCATCCGTCAGCTGCTCCGTCTCCAGCCGGAGGGCGAGGGCTTCTCCGCCACCGCCTCCCTGCCGGTCGCCGGGGCCACGGTCGCGCTCGACCTGTCCGGCACGATCGACGTGGCGGCGGAGCGCAAGCGTCTCGCCAAGGACCTCGCGGCCGCCGAGAAGGAGAAGGCGCAGGCCAACGGGAAGCTCGGCAACGAGGCGTTCCTGGCGAAGGCGCCGGACAACGTGGTCGAGAAGATCCGTACGCGGCTCGCCAAGGCGGACGAGGACATCGCCCGTATCCAGGCCCAGCTGGAGCGGCTGCCGCAGGCGTAAGCGCGGGTGGGAGGCCCGGAACCGGATCGGTTCCGGGCCCTCTCTTTTGTCCGTCGTGCGTGATTTCGCACTACTTGTGACCCAGGTCATGCGCCGCGGGTCCAGGGACCTTGGATGATGGGGGGCATGTCCCGTCTCCCCACCCTGCCCGCGCTGCGCCGCCGCGTGGACCGGTGGGCCGGTTCGCCGCATGCCCTCGACGTCATCGCCGCCCTCAGCGCCTTCGCCCTGATGGTCCTCGACGTGCCCGGTCTCGCGCGCGCCGACAACTCGCTGACCGGCGTCACCGCGACCCTCGTCCTGGCGGCCGGCGCCGCCACCCTGACGCTGCGGCGCCGACTGCCCTGGATCCCGTACCTCGTCGCGCTCGCCCTCATGGGCTGGCTGCACGAGCTCACGATGATCCAGTTCGCGCTGTACTCGCTGGGCCGGTTCCGCGGCCGCAGGGTCGCCGTTCTCGCCACACTGCTCTACGTGGGAGTGGCGTACGCGCTCTTCCAGACACCCGGCTGGCCCGCCCGGCACGGCGAGACGCTCAGCGAGTTCCTCAGCCTCGTCGTCCCCATCGGCGTGCTCGCGGCGGGCGTCGGCATCGCCGCGTACCGACAGGACCTGGTCCGCGCCCTGGAGCGCCAGCGCGCCGAGGCCGCGGCGCGGCAGGCCGTGCAGGAGGAGCGGATCTCGGTCGGCCGGGACGTCCACGACCTGGTGGGCCGGGAGCTGACCGTGCTCGCCGTGCGGGCCGAGGTGCTCGCCGTACGGGCCAGGGGCGAGGCGCACGTGAAGGACTTCCAGGAGCTCGCCGACACGGCGCGGCGGGCCCACCACATGCTGAACGAGACGATCGTGCGCCGGGCCGATCAGGCCACTGCCACACCCGGCCTCGACGGGCTCCCCGTGCTCGCCGAGGAGAGCGAGCGGATGGGCAGCCCCGTCGCGCTGACCGTGGCCGAGGAGGCGAAGGCGCTCTCCCCGCTGCGGCAGGCGGCGGTCCACCGGGTCGTCCAGGAGTGTCTGACGAACGCGGCCAAGCACGCGCCGGGCCTGCCGGTGGCCGTGACGATCTCGGTGGCGGGCCCCGACCTGCGTGTCGAGGTCCGCAACCCGCTCCCCGCGACCCCGCCGGACCGCGCCCCCGTCTCGACGGGCACCGGTCTGTTCTCCATGGGGGAGCGCGTCACCAGCATGGGCGGCGGCCTCTCGGCCGGGCCGGACGGCGACACGTACGCGGTGACCGCGCTGCTGCCGACGGGCTTCGGGACGTACTGACCGCTCCGGCGCGAGGGGACGTGACCGGGTGGGCCGAACCGCCTCGGGTGCCGCCGGCGCGGGCCCGAGGGGGTCGGGAAAGTCCCGAAAGGGGTGCGTCCATCGTCCTGTCGGTCCCCCTCCGTAGACTGGCCCCGTGAGTGAGCCCCGCGACCAGTTCGACGCGTCCGACCCGTCCGACCCGTTCGACGAGATCGTCGACAATGAGACCGACCGGGACCCCGACCTGGCGGTGATCGAGGCCGGCAGCCGCACGCTGCGCGCGCAGGCCGGCCCGCCCCAGGGCGACCCCGTGCCCGCCCGGCCCGCCGACCCCGAGGTGGACAGGGCGCTGCGCGAGGTCGAGACCGAGCTGGCGACCCGGTGGGGCGAGACCAAGCTCGAGCCCTCGGTGAAGCGGATCGCGGCGCTGATGGACGTGCTCGGCGAGCCCCAGCGCGCGTACCCCTCGATCCACATCACGGGCACGAACGGCAAGACGTCCACGGCCCGCATCATCGAGGCCCTGCTGACCGCCTTCGACCTGCGCACCGGGCGGTACACCTCGCCGCACGTGCAGACGATCACCGAGCGGATCAGCCTGGACGGCGCCCCGATCTCCGCCGAGGGCTTCATCGAGACCTACCAGGACATCAAGCCGTACGTGGAGCTGGTGGACGCCCGCGAGGAGTTCCGGCTCTCCTTCTTCGAGGTCCTCACCGGAATGGCGTACGCGGCCTTCGCCGACGCCCCGGTGGACGTGGCGGTCGTCGAGGTCGGCATGGGCGGCACCTGGGACGCGACCAACGTCATCGACGCCTCGGTCGCCGTCGTCACGCCGATCGACCTGGACCACACCGACCGGCTCGGCGACACGCCCGGCGAGATCGCCGGGGAGAAGTCCGGGATCGTCAAGCAGGGTTCGACGGTGATCCTGGCCCAGCAGCCGGTGGACGCCGCCCAGGTCATGCTGAAGAAGGCCGTCGAGGTCGACGCGACGGTGGCCCGCGAGGGCATGGAGTTCGGCGTCGTCTCCCGCGAGATCGCGGTCGGCGGCCAGCTGCTCACCCTGCGCGGGCTGGGCGGAGAGTACGAAGAGGTCTTCCTGCCGCTGTACGGCGCGCACCAGGCGCACAACGCGGCGGTCGCCCTGGCGGCGGTCGAGGCGTTCTTCGGCATCGGTGCCGAGCACGCCCGCACCCTGGACCTCGACACCGTCCGCCGCGCCTTCGCCTCGGTGGCCTCCCCGGGCCGCCTCGAAGTCGTCCGCAGTTCCCCGACGGTGATCCTCGACGCCGCGCACAACCCGCACGGCGCGCGGGCCACGGCCGACGGCATCAGCGAGTCGTTCGGCTTCTCGCGGCTCATCGGTGTGGTCTCCACCAGCTCCGACAAGGACGCCAAGGGGCTGCTCGAAGCCTTCGAGCCGATCTTCGCGGAGATCGTCGTCACGGCGAACTCGAGCCCGCGCGCGACGGACGTGGACGCGCTCGCGGCGATCGCCGTCGAGGTCTTCGGCGAGGACCGGGTGGTCGTGGAGCCGCGGCTGGACGACGCCATCGAGGCGGCGATCACCCTCGCGGAGGAAGAGGACGAGTACGCGGGAGCGGGCGTCCTGGTGACCGGTTCGATCTTCACGGTCGGGGATGCCCGGCTGCTCCTCGGAAGGCGCTGAATCCGATGCGTACGCTCTGTGCCTCGACGCTGATCGGCGAGTTCTTCGTGATCGGGTTCGCCGGGCTCGTCGCCATGAAGGACGCCAGCCTGTCGATGTCCGCCGTCTGGTGGGTCTGCGGCATCGCGATGCTGGTGTCGGTGCTGCTGTGCGGGATGATCACCCGTCCGGGCGGGCTCCAGCTCGGCTGGGCGCTGCAGATCGCTCTGGTGGCGAGCGGCTTCGTGGTGCCGGTGATGTTCTTCCTGGGCGCGACCTTCGCGGTGCTGTGGTGGGCCTCCATCCACTACGGCCGCAAGATCGACGAGGCGAAGGCGCGCTGGGCCGCGCAGGCCGAGGCGGAGGCGGCGTAGCGCTTCCGGGGCGGCCCTGTCCGGGGGCCGGCGCCCTGGAAGCGGAGGAGTCCCCTCCTAAGGCTGACGCTGCGTAATCGGCGGGCGTGGTGGCCCTGTAGCCTCTGAGTCCCGCACACCGCATTGAAGGAGTCTCTACCGTGAGCCAGCGCACGCTCGTCCTGCTCAAGCCCGACGCCGTCCGCCGTGGCCTGATCGGCGAGATCATCGGCCGTATCGAGCGCAAGGCGGGCTGGACCATCTCCGCGCTCGAACTGCGCGAGCTGAGCCAGGACACGCTGGAGCAGCACTACGGCGAGCACAAGGGCAAGCCCTTCTACGAGCCGCTCATGGGCTTCATGCAGTCCGGCCCGGTCGTCGCCCTGGTCGTCGAGGGCGAGCGGGTCATCGAGGGGCTGCGGACGCTCGCCGGCCCGACCGACCCGATCGCCGCCGCCCCCGGATCCATCCGTGGGGACTTCGGCACCATTGTCCGGGAGAACCTGATCCACGCCTCGGACTCCGAGGAGTCCGCCATTCGGGAATTGAAGATTTTCTTCCCCGGTCTGGCGTGACCCGGGGCTGACCGGGTGTCAGCCATCCATCCCAACAACCTGGGGCGACCGAAGGAATTTCGGTCGCCCCCGGGCATATGAACGGCGGGACCGGGAACGCATCGCAGGGTCCTACCGTCACCTATACAGAGGTGGACCACCGCGCGGTATCCGGGTGGGCGGCACTACGATGGAAAACTCCACGCCGCAGCACCCGAAAACCCACCACCTCGCCGACCTGAGAAGCCGTCAACGCTCCAATTGGGAAGGCCCGACGCATCCTCATGGGAAACAAGGGGAACTCAATGTCGTTCATCGGCCGTGACATGGCTGTCGACCTCGGGACCGCCAACACGCTGGTGTACGTCAGGGGTCGAGGCATCGTTCTGAACGAGCCGTCCGTCGTCGCGATCAACACCAACACCGGCGGAATCCTGGCGGTCGGCGCCGAGGCGAAGAAGATGATCGGCCGGACGCCCGGCAACATCGTCGCCGTCCGACCTCTGAAGGACGGTGTGATCGCCGACTTCGAGATCACCGAGCGCATGCTCCGCTACTTCATCCTCAAGATCCACAAGCGTCGCTACCTGGCTCGCCCCCGGGTCGTCGTCTGCGTGCCCTCCGGTATCACCGGGGTGGAGCGCCGCGCCGTCATCGAGGCGTCCACGCAGGCCGGCGCCCGACAGGTGCACATCATCGAGGAACCCATGGCGGCGGCCATCGGCTCGGGCCTCCCGGTCCACGAGGCCACCGGCAACATGGTCGTCGACATCGGCGGTGGCACCACCGAGGTCGCCGTGATCTCCCTGGGCGGAATCGTCACAGCACAGTCGATCCGGGTGGCCGGCGACGAGCTCGACAACGCGATCATCCAGCACATCAAGAAGGAGTACTCGCTCCTTCTCGGTGAGCGCACCGCCGAGCAGATCAAGATCACCATCGGCTCCGCGTACGACCTCGACAACGACGAGCACACCGAGATCCGCGGCCGCGACCTCGTCTCCGGTCTGCCCAAGACCGTGGTCATCTCGGCCGCCGAGGTCCGCAAGGCCATCGAGGAGCCGGTCAACGCCATCGTCGACGCCGTGAAGACGACGCTCGACAAGTGCCCGCCCGAGCTCTCCGGTGACGTGATGGACCGCGGCATCGTTCTCACGGGTGGTGGCGCCCTGCTGCGCGGCCTGGACGAGCGGCTGCGCCGCGAGACCGGGATGCCGATCCACATCGCCGAGGATCCGCTGGACTCGGTGGCGCTCGGATCCGGCAAGTGCGTGGAGGAGTTCGAGGCCCTCCAGCAGGTCCTGGACGCCCAGCCCCGCCGCTAGCGGATCGGCGACGATCGTCCCCCTCGGCCCTGGGGGGCGATCGTCGACACGGCGGTGAGACCGCGTCACGGCAAGACCGGCACGAATCGCACGGAACAATCGAACCAAGAGGAAAGGCACGGCCGCCGCACGTGAGGGACACACGAGAGAGCCGGCTGCTCCTGGTGCTGCTGATCGCCATCGCGTTCGCACTGATCACGGTGGACATCCGCGGCGGCGAGGAGTCACCGGTCGACGGCGCCCGGCAGGCAGCCGCCGCGGTCTTCGGGCCGGTCGAGAACGGGGTCGCGTCAGCCGTCGACCCCATCGGCAACGCCATCGGAGCGGTACGCGACTCCGGCGAGCGGCACGACCGGATCGCCGCGCTGGAACGGGAGAACGCGGCCCTCAAGGCCAAGCTCGGCAGCGACGACCGCAACCGCAGCCGGGTCCGCGAGCTCGACACCCTCCTCAAGACGGCGGGCGCCGGCCAGTACGGCATCAAGGGCGCCGAGGTCATCGCCATAGGAGCGGCGCAGGGCTTCTCCTGGACCGTCACCATCGACGCCGGCGCCAACGACGGCATCGAGCGGGACATGACCGTACTGAACGGCTCGGGTCTGGTCGGCCGCGTCACCACCGTCGGGCCCTCCACCGCGACCGTGCTCCTCGCCAACGACCCCGACTTCACCGTCGGCACCCGCATGGAGAACTCGGCCGAGCTCGGCTTCGCCACCGGCCAGGGCAACGGCCCGCTCCTCGTCCAGCTCCTCAACGGCAAGGCGAAGGTGAAGACCGGCGACCGGCTCGTCACCTTCGGCTCCCAGGCCGACAAGCCCTTCGTGCCCGGCGTGCCGGTCGGCGAGGTCGTCCGCGTCGATCCGCTGGGCGGCGGCCTGACCCGCAACGTCTACGTCCGCCCGTACGTCGGCTTCTCCAAGCTCGACATCGTCGGCGTCGTCGTCCAGGCCCCGCGCACCAACCCGCGTGACACGGTCCTGCCGCCCAAGCCCAAGCCGGCCCCGACCGTCACCGTCACGGTCACACCGCCGCCTCCCGAGGGGGAGCAGCCGGCCGGGGAGCAGCGGGGAGCCACCCAGGACCAGGCCCGCAAGCCCGAGGACCAGCAACAGAACCAGCAGCAGGAGCAGGGGGACTGAGGCCGTGAAGTTCAACCGCATTCTCCTCTCCACCACCCTCGTGGTGGTCGCCCTGGTCATCCAGGTATCCGTCCTCGCCAGACTCCAGCTCCCCGGCGCGGTGCCCGACCTCGTCCTGCTGACCGTCGTCGGCCTCGCCCTCGTGTACGGGCCGGTCAGCGGCTCCCTCATCGGCTTCGGCGCCGGGCTCCTCTCGGACCTCGCCCCGCCCGCCGACCACGCCGCGGGCCGCTACGCCCTCGTCCTGTGCGTCATCGGCTACGTCGCCGGACTCGCCCGCCCCGACAACGGCAAGCTGAAGTCCGCCACCGGCCCGATGGCCGTGGTCGTCGCCGCCGCGCTCGGCTCCACCCTCCTGTACGCGGGGGTCGGCGCCCTCGTCGGCGACACCGCCGCCCGCCATGTCGGCCTCGGCTCCCTGCTGTTCACCGCGGCGATCTACGACCTCCTCCTCGCGCCCTTCACCGTGCCGCTGATCATGGCGCTGGCCCGGCGCGCCGAGAACGACCCGCTGGCCGACACCTCCGGGGGCGCGACCGACGTCGCCTCCGGCTGGCTCAGCTCGGGCACGGGCCTCCAGATCGGCGCCCAGCGCGGTGGCCTGCGCGCCAAGGCCGCCCGCACGAGAGCGGCACGCGCGGGCCGCATCAAGGGAGTCAAGCGACTGTGACCGAGGGGGCACCGGCAGCATGAGCAACATCCCGGAGACCGGGCGGACTCCCAGGGTCCAGACCCGGCTCGTCATCATCCAGATCCTCGTCTTCTCCCTCCTGCTCACTCTCGGCGGACGCCTCTGGTACCTCCAGATCCGCAACGGCAAGGAGTACACCGACGAGGCGAAGAGCAACCACGTCCAGCGGGTCGTCCAGCCCGCCGTCCGCGGTTCGATCCTCGACTCCCGTGGCGTCCCGCTCGCCGACAACGAGACCCGGCTCGTGGTCTCCGCGTCCCGCACCGAGCTGATGAAGATGAAGGACGACGGCAAGGCCGTCCTCACCCGCCTCGCCGGCGTCCTCGGCATGAAGCCCAAGGACGTCATGGACAAGGTGCGGCTCTGCGACTCCCAGACGCCGCAGCCCTGCTGGAACGGCTCCCCCTACCAGCCGATCCCGATCACCGACGAGGCCACCACGCAGCAGGCGCTGCGGATCCGGGAGAGCACCGAGGACTTCCCCGGCATCACCGCCGAACTCGCCGCCGTACGCCGCTACACGGCGCCCGGGAACGCCCGCACCGCGCAGGTGCTCGGCTACCTCTCGCCGGTCACCGACGAGGAGATCCAGAAGGCCAAGGACTCCGAATCGCCCTATCTCCGCTCCGACCAGGTCGGCCGCTCCGGCATCGAACGCACCTACGACAAGGAGCTGCGCGGCAAGGCCGGCGTCACCTCGTACGAGGTCGACAAGATCGGCCGGGTCATGGGCCAGACCCAGTCCGAGCCGGGCGTACCCGGCTCCACCCTCGTCACCAGCATCGACGCCCGCGTCCAGTCGGTCGCCGAGTACGAGCTCCACCAGGCGATGAAGCTGGTCCGGGGCGAGACCGACAAGATCACCGGCCGGAAGTACGAGGCCGACGCCGGCGCCGTCGTCGTCATGGAGTCCAGGACCGGCCGCGTCGTCGCCATGGCCTCCCAGCCCGACTACGACCCGAACGCCTGGGTCGGCGGCATCTCCGGCAAGGACTACGCCCGCCTCACCAGCAAGGACTCCAACTACCCGCTGCTCAACCGGGCCATCCAGGGGCAGGCGCCCGCCGGCTCCGTCTTCAAGGTGGTGTCGGCGAGCGCGGCCGTGCGGGCCGGGTACGACTTCAACGACAAGTACCTGTGCAGCAGCTCGTACAGCATGGGCAACCGGAGCTTCGCGAACTTCGAGTCCCAGGGGCACGGCCCCATCACCCTCGGCGACGCCCTCAAGTACTCCTGCAACACGGTCTTCTACCGCCTCGGCCACCAGGAGTGGAACCGCGACGGCGGCCTCAAGCCCAAGAAGGACGCCCACGACTGGTTCTACCGGACCGCCCGTGACTTCGGCTTCGGCTCCGAGACCGGCATCGACGTGCCCAACGAGGTCAAGGGCCGCATCCCGGACCGCCAGTGGAAGCAGCGGTTCTGGGAGGCCAACAAGGACGCCTGGTGCAAGCAGGGCAAGAAGGGCGGCACCTACGTCGAGCAGATCGCCTACGAGAGCTGCCTCGAAGGCAACCAGCTGAAGGCGTACGACAGCATCAACTTCTCCATCGGCCAGGGCGACGTCCTCATCACGCCCGTCCAGCTGGCCACCGCCTACGCGGCGATCAGCAACGGCGGCACCCTCTACAACCCCACCATCGGCAAGGCCGTGATCAGCCCCGACGGCAAGCAGGTCACGGAGATCAAGCCGGAGGCCCACGGCAAGCTGCCGGTCGACGCCCAGACCATCGCCGACCTCGACAAGGGCCTGCGCTCCGTCGTCGAGCCCGGCGGCACCGCCGCCTGGCGGTTCGGCGGCTGGCCCCAGGACAAGATCCCGATGCGGGCCAAGACCGGTACCGCCCAGGTCTACGGCAAGCAGACCACCTCCTGGTTCGCCACGTACACCGACGACTACACGATCGTGATGACGATCTCCCAGGGTGGTACGGGCTCCGGCGCCTCCGGACCCGCCGTCCGCAACATCTACGACGCCCTCTACGGCCTCGACGACGCGGGCAACCAGGACCTCAAGCGCGCCCTGCTGCCCCAGCCCCAGAAGACGCTGCCGAAGATCCAGCCCGACGGCACCATCGACGCGCCCGCGGTCAAGCCGTACGACCCCAAGTCACAGCTGGTGGTCGACGCGGCCGGGACGGGCGACGGCGGCGGACAAGAGCCACTCCACGGGCCGCTGCCCGGCAGGACGGGAGACTGACCGATGACCGCACCCCACGGGTTCTCCGTCTCCCGCTACGCCCCCGAACGCGGCCCGATCGCCAAGCTCACCGCACGTGACTCGGTGGTCCGGCGGCTGGACTGGCCCATCCTCCTGTCCAGCCTCGCGCTGTCGTTCCTCGGCTCGCTGCTCGTCTGGTCCGCCACGCGCGGCCGGACCGAGCTGAACCAGGGCGACCCGTACTACTTCCTCTTCCGGCACGCCCTGAACACCGGCATCGGGCTCGCCCTGATGATCGGCACCATCTGGCTCGGCCACCGCACCCTGCGCGGCGCGGTGCCGATCCTCTACGGCATCTCGATCCTGCTGATCCTCGCCGTCCTCACCCCGCTCGGCGCCACGATCAACGGCGCCCACGCGTGGATCGTGATCGGCGGCGGCTTCTCGCTCCAGCCCAGCGAGTTCGTGAAGATCACGATCATCCTGATCATGGCGATGCTGCTGGCCGCGAAGGTCGACGCCGGCGACCAGGTCCACCCCGACCACCGGACCGTCGCCAAGGCCCTGGGCCTCGCCGCGCTGCCCATGGCGATCGTCATGCTGATGCCGGACCTCGGCTCCGTGATGGTCATGGCGGTGATCGTCCTCGGGGTGCTGCTCGCCTCCGGCGCCTCCAACCGCTGGGTGCTCGGCCTCATCGGCGCCGGCGTGGCGGGCGCGGTCGCGGTCACGGCCCTCGGCCTGCTCGACGAGTACCAGCTCAACCGCTTCGCCGCCTTCGCCAACCCAGAGCTCGACCCGGCGGGCGTCGGCTACAACACCAACCAGGCGCGCATCGCGATCGGTTCCGGCGGCCTCTACGGCGCGGGGCTCTTCAACGGCCACCAGACCAGCGGCCAGTTCGTGCCCGAGCAGCAGACCGACTTCATCTTCAGCGTCGCCGGCGAGGAGCTCGGCTTCCTCGGCGGCGGACTGATCATCGCGCTGCTCGGTGTCATCCTCTGGCGCGCCTGCCGCATCGCACGCGAGACGACCGAGCTGTACGGCACGATCGTCGCCGCCGGCATCATCGCCTGGTTCGCCTTCCAGTCCTTCGAGAACATCGGCATGGCGCTCGGCATCATGCCCGTGGCGGGCCTCCCGCTGCCGTTCGTCTCCTACGGAGGCTCCTCGATGTTCGCCGTATGGGTGGCGATCGGACTGCTCCAGTCGATCCGGGTGCAGCGGCCGATAACCGCTTAGCCCAAGAGGGTCTGCCCTTCCGTTCACTTCACGTCTAGATTCGATTCATGGCGGAGACGAAGCGCGAGATCGAGCGGAAGTACGAAGCCGGCGAGAAGGCGGGGCTCCCGGACCTCGGCAGAGCACGGGGAGTCTCCGCCGTCCTGGAGCGGGGCGTCGCCGAACTCGACGCCGTCTACTACGACACGGCCGATCTGCGACTGGCCGCGGACTCGATCACCCTGCGCCGCCGTACCGGAGGCGAGGACGCCGGCTGGCACCTCAAGTTCCCCGTCGCCTCCGGGATCCGCGACGAGATCCGGGCCCCGCTCGCCGACACCCTGCCGACGCCCCTCGCCCGGCTCCTGCGCTCCCGCGTCCGCGACGAGGACGTCGTCCCTGTCGTCCGTCTGCGGTCCTCCCGGGAGGTCCGCCACCTCGTCGACGACGGGGGAACCATGCTCGCGGAGGTGTCCGTCGACACCGTCCGCGCCGAACGCCTGACCGGCACCGGCGCGGAGACCTCCTGGACGGAGATCGAGGTCGAACTCGCGGACGGCGCGGACCCCACCGTCCTCGACGCCGTCGAGAAGCGCCTGAAGAAGGCCGGCGTACGACCGTCGGCGTCGGCCTCGAAGCTCGCCAGGGCCTTGGAGGAGACGGCGGACCCCGACGCGGGTCCCGCCGCCGGCCCCCGGGACGCGGCCCTCGGGCTGGGAGAGGACACCGCGGGAGGCCGCGTCCTCGCCTACGTACGGGAGCAGATCGACGCGATCGTCACCCTCGACCCGGCCGTCCGTCGCGACCTCCCGGACTCCGTCCACCAGCTGCGGGTCGCCACCCGCCGGCTCCGCAGCGCCTTCAAGACGTACCGCACGGTCCTCGACCGCACCGTCACCGACCCCGTCGGCGAGGAGCTCAAGTGGCTCGCCGGCGAGCTCGGCGTCGCCCGCGACCAGGAAGTGCTGTTCGACCGCCTGCGCGGCCGGATCGACGACATGCCCCGCACCCTCCTCCTCGGCCCCGTCCGCTCCCGGCTCCGCATCTGGAACGCCGCACACGGCGGCGGCGCCCGGCGCACCGCGCTCGCGGCCCTCGACTCCGCGCGCCACCTCGCGCTCCTGTCCACCCTCGACGCGCTGCTCGCCGACCCGCCCCTGCTGAAGGGCGCCGCGAAGGACGCCCCGCCGGTCCTCGCCAAAGCCGTCCTCAAGGACTACGACCGCCTCGCCCGCCGGGTCGACCACGCCCTCGCCCTGCCCGCGGGCCACGACCGCGACCTCGCCATGCACGAGGCCCGCAAGGCCGCCAAACGCGCCCGCTACGCCGCGGAGGCCGCCACCCCCACCCTCGGCAAACCCGCGAAGCGCTTCGCCAAGAGCATGAAGTCCGTCCAGACCGTCCTCGGCGACCACCAGGACAGCGTCGTCGCCCGCGAGGCCCTGCGCACCCTCGCCGTCCAGGCCCACGCCGCGGGCGAGTCCGCCTTCGCCTGGGGACTCCTGTACGGCCGGGAGGAAGCGGCCGGAGCCGACCGCGAGCGAGAGTTTCCGCAGGTCTGGGAGCGGGCCTCGGCCCCGAAACGGAGGGCGCCACTCACCCGCTGAGCACCGGGTACGCTTGAGAGTCGCCCCCTGCCAGCTCACGAAGGTTCGAGATGTCTGCTGCCGAGTCTGTCTTCCCGCAGCTCGAAGCTCTGCTCCCGCACGTGCAGAAGCCGATTCAGTACGTCGGTGGAGAGCTGAACTCCACGGTCAAGCCGTGGGAGTCCGCCGACGTCCGCTGGGCGCTCATGTACCCGGACGCGTACGAGGTCGGTCTGCCCAACCAGGGCGTCATGATCCTCTACGAGGTACTGAACGAGCGGGAGGGCGTCCTCGCCGAGCGCACCTACAGCGTGTGGCCGGACCTCGAGGAGCTCATGCGCGAGCACGGCGTCCCGCAGTTCACCGTGGACAGCCACCGCCCCGTCGGCGCCTTCGACGTCTTCGGCCTGAGCTTCTCCACGGAACTCGGCTACACCAACATGCTCACGGCCCTCGACCTGGCGGGCATCCCGCTGGAGTCGAAGGACCGCACCGTCGACCACCCGATCGTGCTCGCCGGCGGCCACGCCGCCTTCAACCCCGAGCCGATCGCGGACTTCATCGACGCGGCCATCATCGGCGACGGCGAGCAGGCCGTCCTCGACATGACGGAGATCATCCGCGCCTGGAAGGCCGAGGGCCGCCCCGGCGGCCGCGAGGAGGTCCTCCTCCGGCTCGCGAAGACGGGCTCGGTCTACATCCCGGGCTTCTACGACGTCGAGTACCTGCCCGACGGCCGGATCGCCCGCGTCGTCCCCAACCGCTCCGGCGTGCCGTGGCGCGTGTCCAAGCACACCGTCATGGACCTCGACGAGTGGCCCTACCCCAAGCAGCCGCTGGTCCCGCTCGCCGAGACGGTCCACGAGCGGATGTCCGTCGAGATCTTCCGCGGCTGCACCCGCGGCTGCCGCTTCTGCCAGGCCGGCATGATCACGCGCCCCGTGCGGGAGCGAAGCATCACCGGCATCGGCGAGATGGTCGAGAAGGGTCTCAAGGCGACCGGCTTCGAGGAGGTCGGCCTGCTCTCCCTGTCGTCCGCGGACCACACGGAGATCGCCGACATCGCCAAGGGCCTCGCCGACCGGTACGAGGAGGACAAGGTCGGTCTGTCCCTGCCCTCCACCCGGGTGGACGCCTTCAACGTCGACCTCGCCAACGAGCTGACCCGCAACGGCCGCCGCTCCGGTCTCACTTTCGCCCCCGAGGGCGGCTCCGAGCGGATGCGCAAGGTCATCAACAAGATGGTCTCGGAGGAGGACCTGATCCGGACCGTCTCCACCGCGTACGGCAACGGCTGGCGCCAGGTGAAGCTGTACTTCATGTGCGGCCTGCCGACCGAGACGGACGAGGACGTCCTCCAGATCGGTGACATGGCGGTCAACGTCATCGCCGAGGGCCGCAAGGTCTCCGGCCAGAACGACATCCGCTGCACGGTCTCCATCGGCGGCTTCGTCCCGAAGCCCCACACCCCCTTCCAGTGGGCCCCGCAGCTCTCGGCCGAGGAGACGGACGCGCGTCTGGCGAAGCTCCGGGACAAGATCCGCGGCGACAAGAAGTACGGCCGTTCGATCGGCTTCCGCTACCACGACGGCAAGCCCGGCATCGTCGAGGGCCTGCTCTCGCGCGGCGACCGGCGGATCGGCGCCGTCATCCGCGCGGTGTACGACGACGGCGGCCGCTTCGACGGCTGGCGCGAGCACTTCTCGTACGACCGCTGGATGCAGTGCGCCGAGAAGACGCTTCCGGCCATGGGCGTCGACGTCGACTGGTACACGACCCGTGAGCGCACCTACGAGGAGGTCCTGCCCTGGGACCACCTGGACTCCGGTCTCGACAAGGACTGGCTCTGGGAGGACTGGCAGGACGCGCTGGACGAGACCGAGGTCGACGACTGCCGCTGGACGCCGTGCTTCGACTGCGGTGTGTGCCCGGCGATGCAGACCGAGATCCAGGTCGGCCCGACCGGCAAGAAGCTGCTGCCGCTGAGCGTCGTCAAGTAGCCCGTTCCGGTAGAGCTCCCGCGACGGCCCGGTGTGAGGGGAAACCCTCCGCCGGGCCGTTGCGTCATTTCAGGCATGAGCATGGAGAAGGCACAGCCCGGGGGAGAGCCGGAGGGCTGTCTGACGGCGTTCATCAGGATTCCGGTTCGGATCGTCGTGCTGGTGGTCGTCGTACCCGTCCGGATGCTGTGGGACGTCCTCGTCGTCTGCGGGCGCGCCGTGGAACTGCGGGTGCTGCGACCGGTGGGCCGGGCGCTCGGCTGGATGTTCCGGACGCTGGTCGCGAAGCCGACGGTCTGGCTGGCCAAGGCGCTGTTCGTCTGGCCGTGGGTGGCGCTGTGGCGGTATGTGCTGGTGCCGGTGGGCCGGTACGGGTTCGTGATTCCGGCCCGGTGGCTCCACCGGTCGGTGCTGGGCCCGGTCGGGCGCGGGCTGGTGCGGTTGCTCACCCTGGTGGGCCAAGGTCTTGCCGTCGGCGGCGGCTGGCTGGCCAAGGCGCTGTTCGTCTGGCCGTGGGTGGCGCTCTGGCGGTACGTGGTGGTGCCGGGCGCCCGGTATGGGATCGGCGTCCCGGCGGTCTGGACGTACCGGTGGATCCTCTCCCCGGTGTGGCGGTACGTCGTCGTGCCGGTGGCCCGGTACGGGTTCGCGGTGCCGGCCGTCTGGCTCCACCGGGCCGTCCTCACCCCGCTCGGCCAGGGGCTGACGTGGCTTCTCACCGGCCTGGGCCGGGCCCTCGCGTGGCTGGCGGGCGCGCTGTTCGTCCGGCCGTGGGCCGCGCTGTGGCGGTACGGGATCGTCCTGCCCCTCGGCTGGCTCTGGCGGCGGGTCCTGGTGCCCCTCGGGCGGGAGACCGCCGACGCCTTCCGGGTCTGCTGGCGGATCGCGGGGTTCGTCTCCCGTGCCGTCGGCCGGGCACTCACGTGGGTGGCGTGGAATCTCCTCGGCCGCCCCGCGACCTGGGTCTACCGCACCGTCTGCACCCCCGTCGGCCACTGGGTCCGCGACCAGGTGTGGGCCCCGGCCAGGCGGGCCGCCGCCGAGGCCGGACGAGCCGCCCGGAGCGCGCTCGGCGCGGCGCGCGCGATGGTCCGCCAGGCCCGCCGCGACGCCTGGCACGCACTGGTCGGGGGAGCCCGGGTGACCGAGCCCGGGGAACCGGTGGTGACCTCGGCGCGTACTCTGGGTAGTACAACAACCGCCTCCGGCGCGGCGCCCGCACCCGAGATCTCCCTGCGAAAGCGGGGGTGAGCCGGTCGGGCCCCCCAGAGGCCACCCGTATTTCGTGGGCGGCGCGCCACCGCGCCCGCCCCGCACCGAGGAGAAGAACCACTGGGCAAGCGACAGCCCGAAGGCCCGCCGCCCGCACCGGCGGTGCAGCGCATCCGACTGCGCTACACCAAGCGCGGCCGCCTCCGGTTCACCAGCCACCGTGACTTCCAGCGCGCCTTCGAGCGTGCGCTGCGCCGAGCCGAGGTGCCCATGGCGTACTCGGCCGGCTTCACCCCGCACCCCAAGGTGTCGTACGCCAACGCCGCCCCCACGGGTACGGGCTCCGAGGCCGAGTTCCTGGAGATCGCGCTCACCGAGCAGAGGGATCCGGAGACCCTGCGGATCCTGCTCGACGAGTCGCTCCCGGACGGTCTCGACATCACCGACGCCGTCGAGGCCCGCACCTCGGGACTGGCCGACCGGCTCACCGCCTCCGTGTGGGAGCTGCGGCTCGACGGCGTCGCCCTCGAGGACGCGGAGAAGGCCGTGGCGGCCTTCCTCGCGGCCGACACCGTGGAAGTACAGCGCAAGACCAAGAACGGCATCCGCACCTTCGACGCCCGCTCGGCCGTCGCCGACCTGGTCGCGGCTCGTCCACAGGCACGTCCCGAAGCTGATAGGCCGCTGGACAATGCCTGTGCGATACTGCGGCTGGTTGTTCGGCACGTGACACCTGCCGTACGACCCGACGACGTCCTGTCCGGTCTCCGAGCTGTGGCCGACCTGGCGCCGCCGGTCCCCGCAGCGGTGACCAGGCTGGCGCAGGGGCTCTTCGACGAGGAGTCCGGCACGGTGACCGACCCGCTCGCGCCCGACCGCGAAGCAGTCACGGCCGCTCCACCCACGGCCGCCGCGACCGCCTCAGCGACGGCGCCGGGTGCAGGTTCCGCGTAGGGAGCGGTCGTTGTAGCGCAGCCCTGGCACTCGGGAGCCACCTGGGTCGGGCAGCGCACGAACACAGGAGACTTTCGCCAGGCCGTACGCAGAACGCGTACGGAACCGGCGAGCCAGACATCAGCTCCCGTGCGGCGCCCGCGCCCCGGACGGCGGCACCGCGCATCGAGCGCGATCGTGCCGCCGGACCGGAACACGACGCGGCGCCCGGGAGCGTGACGGGAGAACCGCCCGCATGCCCGAGCAGCACGAAGAAAGCACCGAGAACAACAACGCGCCTGGTGACAAGCTGCCGCCGCGCCGCAGGCGCCGCGCAGCCTCCCGCCCCGCCGGCCCGCCGGTGACGGCGGAGACCGTCGAGACCGCGGCCGAGGTCGTCGTCGAGACGCCCGCCGCGCCGGCGGAGGCTCCGGTGGAGGAGCCGGCCGCCGCCCCCGCCCGTACGCGTCGCCGTGCCACCCGTAAGGCGACCACCCCGGAGCCGGTGGCAGAGACCGCGGCCGAGGCCGTGCCGGTCGAGGCTTCCGTCGAGGAGCCTGCGGCCGCCCCCGCCCGTACGCGTCGCCGTGCCACCCGTAAGGCGACCGCCCCGGAGCCGGTGACCGAGACCGTGGCCGAGCCTGTCGTGGAGACGCCCGCCGCGCCGGTCGAGGCTTCCGCCGAGGAGCCGGCCGCCGCTCCCGCCCGTACGCGTCGCCGTGCCACCCGTAAGGCGACCACCCCGGAGCCGGTGACCGAGACCGTGGCCGAGCCTGTCGCGGAGACGCCCGCCGCGCCGGTGGAGGAGCCCGTCGAGGAGCCTGCGGCCGCCCCCGCCCGTACGCGTCGCCGTGCGACCCGCAAGGCGACCACCCCGGAGCCGGTGGCCGAGACGGCCGGTGAGAGCCTGCCGTCCGAGACCGTCGAGCAGATCACCGCCGAGGCGACCGAGCCCGAGGTCGCCGCCGCCGAGCAGGCCGCCGTCCGTGGCCGCTCCCGCCGCCGCGCCACCTCGCCGCAGTTCACCGCCGAGCCGGTGACGTCCGGTGCCGGCACCGCGTCGGCCGAAGCCGCGCGCGTTTCCGCGGCGGAGGAGCCCCGCGGCCGGCGTGCCACGCGTCCCGCCGTCGCCGTCTTCCAGGCCCCGGTCTTCACCGAGCCGATGTTCCAGACCCCGGAGACCGCCGCCGCAGCAGCCGCGGCCGAGGCCGTGGAGCCGGAGGAGGACGAGGAGGAGACGGTCGAGACCGCCGAGGCGGTCGAGCGTCCCGAGCCCGCCGGACGGCGCCGTCGTCGCCGTCGCGGCGAGCCCGCCGAGCCGGTCGCGGTCGAGCCGGTCCCGGCCACCGTCGCCGACGAGCCCGAGGTCGAGGCCGAGGAGCCCGAGGCGGAGGCCGAGGAGACCGACGAGTACGAGGACCGTCCGTCCCGCCGTCGCCGCCGTGGCGGCCGTCGCCGTCGTCGCGGCGAGCTCGCCGAGGCGGAGGACACCGACGAGAGCGAGGAGGCGGACGAGACGCCCGCCGAGGACGAGGAGTCCGAGGAGACGGACGAGTCCGAGGAGTCTGAGGGCGGCACCACGTCCGGCAGCAGCAGCTCCCGCCGTCGTCGCCGTCGTCGCCGCCGCAGCGGTGACGCCGCCGACACCGAGGGGGGCGAGGAGGACGGCGTCCGTACGGTCGTCAAGGTCCGCGAGCCCCGCCCGGCCCGCGAGAAGGCCGAGCCGTCCGACGAGGTCCAGTCCATCAAGGGCTCGACCCGCCTGGAGGCGAAGAAGCAGCGTCGTCGCGAAGGCCGCGAGCAGGGCCGCCGCCGCGTGCCGATCATCACGGAGGCCGAGTTCCTGGCCCGCCGTGAGGCGGTCGAGCGCGTCATGGTCGTCCGCCAGAACGGCGAGCGCACCCAGATCGGCGTCCTGGAAGACAACGTGCTCGTCGAGCACTACGTCAACAAGGAGCAGGCCACGTCCTACGTCGGCAACGTCTACCTGGGCAAGGTCCAGAACGTGCTGCCGTCCATGGAGGCCGCCTTCGTCGACATCGGCAAGGGCCGCAACGCCGTCCTGTACGCCGGCGAGGTCAACTTCGAGGCGCTCGGCATGGCCAACGGGCCGCGCCGCATCGAGACCGCCCTCAAGTCCGGCCAGTCCGTCCTCGTCCAGGTGACGAAGGACCCCATCGGCCACAAGGGCGCCCGTCTGACCAGCCAGGTCTCCCTCCCGGGCCGCTACCTCGTGTACGTCCCCGAGGGCTCGATGACCGGCATCAGCCGCAAGCTCCCGGACACCGAGCGGGCCCGTCTGAAGACCATCCTCAAGAAGATCGTTCCCGAGGACGCGGGCGTCATCGTGCGCACCGCCGCCGAGGGCGCGAGCGAGGACGAGCTGCGCCGTGACGTCGAGCGTCTGCAGGCCCAGTGGGAGGACATCCAGAAGAAGGCGAAGAACGGCAACGCTCCGACCCTTCTCTACGGCGAGCCGGACATGACCGTCCGCGTCGTCCGCGACATCTTCAACGAGGACTTCTCGAAGGTCATCGTCAGCGGCGACGACGCCTGGGAGACCATCCACGGGTACGTGAACCACGTCGCCCCGGACCTGACCGACCGCCTGTCCAAGTGGACGAGCGAGGTCGACGTCTTCGCGACGTACCGGATCGACGAGCAGCTGATGAAGGCGCTGGACCGCAAGGTCTGGCTGCCGAGCGGTGGCTCGCTGGTGATCGACAAGACCGAGGCGATGATCGTCGTCGACGTCAACACCGGCAAGTTCACCGGCCAGGGCGGCAACCTCGAAGAGACCGTGACGAGGAACAACCTCGAAGCGGCCGAGGAGATCGTGCGCCAGCTGCGCCTGCGCGACCTGGGCGGCATCGTCGTCATCGACTTCATCGACATGGTCCTGGAGTCCAACCGCGACCTGGTGCTGCGCCGCCTCCTCGAGTGCCTGGGCCGTGACCGGACCAAGCACCAGGTGGCCGAGGTCACCTCGCTCGGTCTGGTCCAGATGACCCGCAAGCGGGTGGGCCAGGGTCTGCTGGAGTCCTTCTCCGAGACCTGCGTCCACTGCAACGGCCGCGGTGTCATCGTGCACATGGAGCAGCCGACCGCCCCGGGCGGCGGTGGCGGCGGCAAGCGCTCGAAGAAGCGTGGCCGTGGCGGTGCCGAGCACCACGAGCACGAGCACGACCACGTCGAGGCCGTGGAGTCGGAGACCGAGACGGTCGAGACCGAGGCCGAGGTGGCCGCGGAGATCGCGCCGCCGGTGGCCGTGGAGGAGCCCTTCCGCCCCGACGAGGAGCTGTACGGCAGCGCCGCCGAGGCCGAGGCGGCCGCGACGCGCGGCCGAGGCCGCCGTCGGGCCACCCGCAAGGTGTCCGCGCCGGTCGCCTCCACCCCCGCGCCGGTGGTCGTGGAGGAGCCCGCGCCCGTCGTCGAGGCCGTCGTCGAGGCCCCGGTCGTCGAGGCCGCGCCGGTCGTCGAGGAGGCCGCCCCGGCCCCCCGTGCGCGCCGTCGCGCCACCCGCAAGGCGACGGCCCCGGCAGGGTCGCCGGCGGCCGCTCCGGAGCCCGTCGTCGAGGCGCCGGTCGCGGAGCCCGTCGCCGCGCCGGAGCCGGCCGCCGAGGCCGCGCCCGAGCCTGTCGTCGAGGAGGCCCCCGCGGCCGCCCCGCCGAGGGCCCGTCGCCGGGTCGTCCGCAAGGTGACCGCCCCCGCGGGTTCGCCCTCGGGTGCCGAGGACGCCGCCGTCGTCGTGGTCGAGGCCCCGGCCGCCGCCGCGGCCCCGGTCGAGGCGCCCGCCGCCGAGGCCGAGGCCGAGGTCGAGGCTCCCGCCAAGAAGACGGCCGCCCGCAAGACGGCCAAGAAGGCCACCGCGAAGAAGGCCGCCACCAAGAAGACGGCGACGGCCAAGAAGACCGCGGCGAAGAAGGCGACCGCGAAGAAGGCGGCCGCCAAGAAGACGGCCGCCCCCGCGCAGGACTGACACGGCCGGTGTGGGCCGTCCCGTCGAGGACCGCCGCCTTCAGCGGCTCCCTCCGTCCCGACGCGGGAACACTTCGGTCCCAGCTGGCCGCAGCCGTCGAGGCCACCGCCAC
>NZ_JBEZNW010000042.1:0-60962 GCF_040653355.1 Streptomyces sp. NPDC047971
CCGGGGGGCGTCCCCCCCCCCCCCCCGCGGCGCCCTCGGAAGAGGCTGGGCCCGTCAGGCCTTCTTGGACTTGTCGAGCACCATCACGAGACCGGCGATCACCAGGAACAGCACGATCGGCAGCGCCACGAAGAGGCCGAGGGTCTCGACGACACTCAGCTTGGGGGCCGGGTCGTCACCGTCGTCGCGGGTGAGCGCGAGCGCGGGGGACGACATGAGCAGCATCATCAGCGTCGTACCGGCCGCGACAGCACCGGCGCGCAGGGTGTTCTTCTTGTCCACGGTGCAAACGTAGCGAACACCTAAACGGGCCGCGCGTCCGGGGGTGCCGTACGGGAACCGCCGAGGGGACCGAACACCGCGAGGAGACGGTGCAGGCGGGGGGAGGCGGCCAGTTGCTCCAGCGTCAGCGGCTGGCCCTCCGGGCCCGCCACCGGAAGCCGCCAGTTCGGGTACTGGTCCCAGGTGCCGGGGAGGTTCTGCGGTCGCCGGTCCCCCACCGCGTCCGGCAGCCACACCCCGACCATCGCCGCGGGGGTGCGCAGCAGGAAGCGGTGGACGGCGCGGACCTCGGCCTCCTCGTCGCCCGGGCCCTCCGGGAGCAGCCCGCGCAGCTCCAGGTCCGTCAGCCACTCCGCGACCTCGGCCGCGTCACGGGCGCGCTCGCTCCCGAGATCGCCGGTGATCAGCCCGAGGCGGTGGCGCAGGGCGACGTGGTCGCCGGAGAGCCGGGCGGCGGTGGACGGGAGGTCGTGCGTGGTGGCGGTGGCCACGCAGTCGGTGCGCCACTCCTCGGGGGCGAGCGGGCGTCCCGTGCCGGACCAGTCCCGCTCGAACCAGAGCACGGAGGTGCCGAGCACCCCGCGACGCGCGAGCCGTTCCCGGACGCCGGGCTCGACCGTGCCGAGGTCCTCGCCGATGACGACCGCGCCCGCCCGGTGGGCTTCCAGGGCGAGGACCGCGAGCATCGCCTCGGCGTCGTAGCGGACGTAGGTCCCCTCGGTGGGTTCGCGCCCCTCGGGGACCCACCAGAGCCGGAAGAGACCCATCACATGGTCGATGCGCAGCGCACCCGCGTGCCGCAGCAGCTCCCTCAGCAGGCCGCGGTACGGGGCGTAGCCCGAGGCGGCCAGCGCGTCGGGACGCCAGGGCGGCAGACCCCAGTCCTGCCCTCGGGCGTTGAAGGCGTCGGGCGGGGCGCCGACGGACATGCCCGCGGCGAAGGCGTCCTGCATGGCCCAGGCGTCCGAGCCGTCCGGATGGACGCCGACGGCGAGGTCGTGGACGATCCCGACGCCCATGCCCGCCTCCCCGGCCGCCTCCGACGCGGCGGCCAGCTGCCGGTCCGTCAGCCAGGCGAGCCGGCAGTGGAAGTCGATCCGGGCGGTCAGCTCGTCGTCGGCGCGGACGGCCGCGGCGGCGGAGCGGGGGTCGCGCAGCTCCTCGGGCCAGCCGCGCCAGTGGTGGCCGTGGCGCTCGGCGATGGCCTGGTAGGTGGCGTGGTTCTCCAGGGCGACGCCGCGCTCGGCGAGGAAGTCGAGGTACTCCGCCCGTCTGCCGGGGCCGAGTTCGACCGTCCGTACGAGCTCCAGGGCGCGCCGCTTGACGTCCCACACCGCGTCCCGGTCGATCAGGGCGCCCTTGCGCAGAACCCCTTCACGCAGTTCGGCGGCGTCGGCGAGGATCGCGTCGACCTCGGCGGCGTGCTCGGGGCCGAGGAGGCCGAATTCGGGAACGTCCTCGATCCGCAGATGGACCGGGTCGGGGAAGAGGCGTGAGGAGGGGCGGTACGGCGAGGGGTCCGTGGGCGCCCCGGGCACCGCCGCGTGCAGCGGGTTGACCTGGACGAACCCGGCGCCGTGCGTCCGTCCCGCCCAGGCGGCGAGCTCCCGCAGGTCTCCGAGGTCTCCCATGCCCCAGGAGTGGCGGGAGAGCACCGAGTACACCTGGGCGAGCAGACCGAACACCCGTCGCCCGGGGCTCGGCACGCGGGCGGGGGCGACGATCAGCGTGCCGGTGCCGGAGCGGCCCTCGGGGGCCAGGGCCTCGACGCGGTGGACGCCGAGCGGCAGAGCGTCCCAGCCCCCGCCCTCCACCACCTCGCCCGACTCGGTCGTGACGCGCAGCCGCGTGCCCGGCGGAAGGCCCTGCGGCGGGCGCGCCCGGTCGTCCTGCCAGCGCACCAGCGTGGCCGGAAGCAACCGGTCCTCGTCGGCCCGCTGTGCCGCCCGGAGCGCGGCGTCGATCGCCTCCGGTGTGGTGGCGTCCACGTCGAGGGCGCCGAGGACGGCCACGACCGTGGCGTCGGGCACCTGGACGGTGACGCCCTCGGACGGCTCGTACACGGTGGCGACGCCGTGGAGTTCGGCGAGACGGGCCAGGGTCACTTCACACTCCTGGGTACTCCGTGCCGCCCGCGGTGGCGCGGGCGGTGGGTTCGCTGGTGAGGGGCGCCGCCTCGGTCATGGGCGGCTCGCTGGTGAGGGGTGCGGCGTCGGCGAGGGGCGGTTCGCTCGTCAGGGGTGCGGCGTGGGCCAGCGGCGGTTCGCTCGTGAGCGGGCCCTGTTTCGGTACGCGTAGGGGGACGGTGAGGGGGGTGGTCACGGTCACGGGGGTCTCCCGGTTCGGCTCGACAGGTGGGCTCCGAGAGCCCTACCCACCGCATCCCGTTTTACCGGCGGAACTTGTCGTGGTGACGCCACCTCGCCGAAAGACCGCCCGGCAAACCCGACACATCGGCCTCCCGCATTGACACTCCAGCCGGGCGGGTGGTGGGCTCGTAACCCTCTCGTGACCACGGGAGCCCCGCGGGAGAAGAGGAGTCCCCCATGCGCCTCGGGCACAGACGGCGGACCGCGTCGGCCGTCGCCGCCGCGGTGATCGGCGGCTTGCTCGGCGGCAGCGCGCCGGGCGTCGCCCAGGCGGCGCCCGCCCTCCCCGACCCTCCCGTCACCACCCCCGACACCGACCCGCGGCTGTCGCCCGGCACGGCGGTCTGGCCGCGCCCCCAGTCCCAGCGGGCCACGGGCCCCTCGGTGCCGCTCGGCGACGAGGTGACCCTGCTCACGGACACCGACGCCGACCCGTACGCCGTCGCCGCGCTGCGCGAGGTGCTCCGCGCCGCGGGGGTGCGGACCGTCCACACGTCCCTGCCGGGTGGCGGGACGGTGGTCCGCGCGGGCTCCGCCGCCTCCGCGGACGCCCTGCGGGCACTGCGCGTGCCGGAGCGCGCCGACCTGCCGCGCGGCGGCTACCGGCTGGCCACCGGCCGGGTGCGGGGCCGGGACACGGTCGCCCTCGACGGTGTCGGCGAGGACGGCCTCTTCCACGCCGTACAGACGCTGCGTCAGCTGATCGACGGCACCACGGACGGCGGGCGGACCGTCCCCGGTGTCGTCGTCCGCGACTGGCCGGGGACCTCCGTACGCGGTCTGACCGAGGGCTTCTACGGCCGCCCGTGGAGCCAGGAACAGCGTCTCGCCCAGCTCGACTTCATGGGACGCACCAAGCAGAACCGCTACCTCTACGCGCCGGGCGCCGACCCCTACCGCCAGACCCAGTGGCGCGAGCCCTACCCGGCGGAGCAGCGGGCCGACTTCCGCGAGCTGGCCGCCCGGGCGCGCGCCAACCACGTGACCCTCGCCTGGGCCGTGGCACCCGCGCAGTCGATGTGTCTGGCGTCGGACGACGACGTGAAGGCGCTCACCCGCAAGCTCGACGCCATGTGGGCGCTGGGGGTGCGGTCGTTCCAGCTCCAGTTCCAGGACGTCAGCTACAGCGAGTGGCACTGCTCCAGGGACGCGGAGACCTTCGGCCGGGGACCGGAGGCGGCCGCCGCCGCCCACGCGCGCGTGACCAGCGCGGTGGCCCGGCATCTGGCGGCCCGGTACCCGGACGCGGAACCGCTGACCCTGATGCCGACGGAGTACTACCAGGACGGCGCGACGACGTACCGCACGGCACTCGCCGAGGCGCTCGACGACCGGGTGCGGGTCGCCTGGACGGGTGTCGGGGCGGTCCCCCGCACGATCACCGGACGGGAGATGGCCGGCGCCCGTGACGCGCTGCGCCACCCGCTGGTCACCATGGACAACTACCCGGTCAACGACTACGCGCGGGACCGGCTCTTCCTCGGGCCCTCGATGGGCCGGGAGCCGGCCGTGGCGGCCGGTTCGGCCGCCTTCCTCGCCAACGCCATGGAACAGGCGGCGGTCTCCCGCATCCCGCTCTTCACCGCAGCGGACTACGCCTGGAACCCGAGGGGCTACACCCCGCAGGAGTCCTGGCGGGCCGCCGTCGACGAGCTTGCCGGGCCGGACCCGGCGGCCCGCGAGGCGCTGCGGGCCCTGGCCGGAAACGACGCCTCCTCGCTCCTCGACCCGCAGGGCGAGTCGGCGTATCTGAAGCCGTTGATGGCCGAGTTCTGGCGGAGCCGTACGGGCCCGGACCCGGCGGCGCGGGAGAGGGCGGCGCGCGAACTGCGTGCCGCGTTCACCGTGATGCGCGAGGCGCCGGAGCACCTGACGGCGACCGCCGGCGGGACGCTGGACGACGAGGTACGGCCCTGGCTGGAGCAGTTGTCCCGGCACGGCCACGCCGGGGAGACGGCCGTCGACATGCTGCTCGCGCAGGCCCGTGGCGACGGCGCGGCGGCCTGGCAGGCCCAGTTGCGTCTGGAGCCGCTGCGGGAGGGGCTGAAGGCGAGCGAGGTGACCGTCGGCAGCGGAGTCCTCGATCCCTTCCTCGCACGGGCGGCGGCGGAGTCGGCGGCCTGGACCGGCGCGGACCGCGAGCGGGGCACCGGACGGCGGGCGGACCGCGAGCCGGCGGCGTACACCGTGCGGCTGGAGCGTTCGCGGCCCGTGGAGACGGTGACGGTGATGACGGAACCCGGCGCGGCCGGATCGGCGCGCGTGGAGGCGTACGTTCCCGGCGAGGGCTGGCGGTCGCTGGGCCCGGTTTCCCCCTCCGGCTGGACGCAGGCGGAGGTGAAGGGGGTGCGCGCGGACGCGGTCCGCGTGGTGTGGACCGGCGCGGATCCCCAGGTGCGTTCGCTGGTGCCGTGGTTCGCCGACGAGCCGCGCGCCGAGCTGGAGCTGGCCCGGCAGGAGACGGACGCCGAGATCGGCGGGCCCGTGCGGCGGGTGGACGTCCGGGTGGCGGGCCGGCGCGCCGAGGAGGTGCGCGGGGAGCTGACGGCGCGGGCCCCGAAGGGGATCACGGTGCGGCTGCCGAAGGAGACCACGGTCCCGCGCGGCACGCGGGCGACCGTCCCGCTGGAGGTGTCGGTGGCGCCCGACGCGCCGGCGGGCTCCTACCGGGTGCCGGTGTCGTTCGCCGGTGAGGAGCGGGTGCTGACGGTGCGGGCCTTCCCCCGTACGGCCGGTCCCGATCTGGCGCGCGCCGCGCGGGCCTCCTCCTCGGGTGACGAGACTCCCGACTTCCCGGCCGCGGCGGCGCTCGACGGTGATCCCGCCACCCGCTGGTCCTCACCGGTCGACGACGGCGCCTGGTGGCAGCTGGAGCTCTCGCGGCCGGCCCGGATAGGGCAGGTGGTGCTGCACTGGCAGGACGCGCACCCCTCCCGGTACCGCATCCAGGTGTCCCAGGACGGCCGCACCTGGCGCACGGCCGCGACGGTCGCCGACGGGCGCGGCGGCCGGGAGAGCGTCCGCATGGACGCGGCGGACACCCGCTTCCTGCGGGTCCAGGGCGACGCTCGGGCGACGGAGTACGGCTACTCGCTGTGGTCGGTGGAGACGTACGCGGTGGCCACGCCGGCCGAGGCCGGGCAGCCGCAGTAGGGGCGCCTCCCGGGAGGCGCCCCGTACGTCGAAGGCCCGGCTCAACCCGTCTTCACGGCCCCTACCGGGGTGGTGGAGACGGCGTCGATCCGGGCCATCACGTCGTCCGCGCCGTACGGCTGCAGATAGGGCAGCCAGCGGGGGTCCCGGTGACCGGTCCCGATGATCCGCCAGGCAAGGCCGGTGGGCGGGGCGGGTTGGTGCCGCAGCCGCCAGCCCAGCTCGCGCAGATGCCGGTCGGCCTTGACGTGATTGCAGCGGCGGCAGGCCGCCACGACGTTCTCCCAGGCGTGCGTACCCCCGCGGCTGCGCGGAATGACGTGGTCGACGCTGGTTGCGACGCCACCGCAGTACATGCAGCGTCCGCCGTCACGGGCGAAGAGCGCTCTGCGGGTCAGAGGAACGGGCCCCCGGTAGGGGACCCGCACGAACCGCTTCAGCCTGACCACACTGGGTGCGGGGATGACGCGGGTCTCGCTGTGCAGGAAGGCGCCGGACTCCTCGAGGCAGAGTGCCTTGTTCTCGAGGACGAGGACGAGCGCGCGGCGGAGCGGTACGACGCCGAGGGGCTCGTACGACGCGTTGAGGACCAGGACATGCGGCACGGATGCCTCCTAATACGCCGGCGGCGCGTGGCTCGCGCCGGGACGAACTGCTCTCAGTCTCTCCTCATGCCTGGTCAAAGCGCCACCACGTACCGGTAACGGGCTCGGGGTGTTCTCGACCACATCGGCATCGTCACCCCGATCCTCCCCGCGTGAGGTCCGTCTCTCCCTCGAACGGGGCGCCGGGAGCACATCCGATGCCCCGTTAGTGTGGATGTTCCGCGTACGCCACGCCTGGAGGTTCTCCGTGTCCTGGTCCGCCCTGCTGACCGCCGACGATCCGCAAAAGGTCCCCGTCACCCTCGACGAGGCCGCGGAGAGGGCGACGAACGCCGCGGGCTGGGTGGAGGAGAACTGGTCCACCTGGCTGAACACCGGTCTTCGCATCCTCCTCATCCTCGTCGTCGCCCTGCTACTGCGGATGGCGATCCGTCGCGCCCTGACCAAGCTCATAGAGCGGATGAACCGCTCCGCCCAGGCGGTGGAGGGCACGGCGCTCGGGGGTCTCCTGGTCAACGCCGAACGGCGCAGACAGCGCTCCGAGGCGATCGGTTCGGTGCTGCGCTCGGTGGCGTCGTTCGTGATCCTGGGCACGGCGGGGCTGATGATCCTCGGCGCGTTCCAGATCGACCTCGCGCCGCTGCTGGCCTCCGCGGGTGTCGCCGGCGTGGCGATCGGTTTCGGCGCCCGGAACCTGGTCACGGACTTCCTGTCCGGTGTCTTCATGATCCTGGAGGACCAGTACGGGGTCGGTGACTCGGTGGACGCCGGAGTGGCCTCCGGCGAGGTCATAGAGGTCGGCCTGCGGGTGACGAAGCTGCGCGGCGACAACGGCGAGATCTGGTACGTCCGCAACGGCGAGATCAAGCGGATCGGCAACCTCAGCCAGGGCTGGGCTACGGCCGCGGTGGACGTCACGGTGCGCCCGACGGAGGACCTGGACCGGGTGCAGTCGGTGATCAACGAGGCCACGGCGTCCATGGCGAAGGAAGAGCCCTGGAACGAGCGGCTGTGGGGTCCGGTGGAGATCCTCGGCCTCAACGAGGTGCTCCTGGAGTCCATGACGGTCCGGGTCTCCGCGAAGACGATGCCGGGCAAGGCGCTGGGCGTCGAGCGCGAGCTGCGGTGGCGGATCAAGCGGGCGCTGGACGCGGCCGGCATCCGTATCGTCGGCGGCGTCCCGGCGCAGGCGGAGGAGTCGGCGGCGGACCCGACGGCGGGCATGGCGGCCCCCTCGGCCTTCGCCTCGCCGACCTCTCCGCAGGGCGCGGCGGCGAGCCCGCTGCCCAGGCCGGAGCTGAACAAGTAGCACCCCCGACGACACGGAGCACACCGCTCCGCTCGACGCCCCCGCCGGTAACGCTTCGGTTGCCGTCGGGGGCGTCGTGCGTGCGGGGGTCTTGACGCCCGGCGACGGCCGTCCTACGGTCCTCCCACCGAATAGGAAACTTTCCTAACAGTGCAGTTGGGAGAGGGGACCGCGGGGCAGCAGAATGGCCCCTCCAGAGCCGAAGGGCAGGTGCATCGTCATGGCCGGTACGACCCCGGGGACTCCCGGCACCCCGCGCGTCCTGCGGGCCATGAACGACCGCGCCGCCCTCGACCTGCTCCTGGAGCACGGAACCCTGTCCCGTACCCGGATCGGCAAGCTCACCGGCCTCTCCAAGCCGACCGCCTCGCAGCTCCTCGCCCGGCTGGAGGCCGCCGGGCTCGTCCTCGCCACCGGCACCACGGCGGGCCGCCCGGGACCGAGCGCGCAGCTGTACGAGCTCGACCCGCGGGCCGCCTTCGCCGCGGGACTCGACGTGAACCCGTACCGGATCCGCGCCGCCGTCGCCGACATCACCGGCCGGGTCGTCGGCGAGTACGAGCTCGGGACCCCGGGGCGCGCCTCCGAGGGCGTCGTACGGCAGGTCACCACCGCCCTCGACGGGGCGGCCAAGGACGCCGGGATCACCCGCGCCGAGGTGCACCGCCTCGTCATCGGCACCCCCGGCGCCTTCGACCCGGCCACCGGGCGGCTGCGGTACGCCTCCCATCTGCCCGGCTGGCACTCCCCCACACTCCTGGAGGAGCTCGCGGCGGTGCTCCCGATGCCCTTCGAGTACGAGAACGACGTCAACCTGGCCGCCGTCGCCGAGCAGCGCCTGGGCGCCGCCCGGGGCCACGAGGACTTCGTGCTCCTCTGGAACCAGGAGGGCCTCGGCGCGGCCCTCGTCCTCGGCGGCCGGCTCCACCGCGGCTTCACCGGCGGCGCCGGCGAGGTCGGCTTCCTGCCCGTGCCCGGCACCCCGCTCGTACGGCAGGTCACCAAGGCCAACTCCGGCGGCTACCAGGAACTCGCCGGCGTCCAGTCCGTGCCCCGGATCGCCCGGGAGCTCGGCATCGACACCCCCGAACAACCCTTCGTGCCCGTCGCGACCCGACTGCTCGCCCACGCCGCCGCCCACCACGACCACGACCCCCGGTACGCGGCGCTCCTCGACCGGTACGCGGAGCGCCTCGCCACCGGTCTCGCCTCGCTCGTCGCCGTACTCGACCCCGAACTCCTCGTCCTGGCCGGTGAGGTGACCGTCGCCGGCGGGGAACCGCTGCGCGAGCGCGTCCAGTCCGAGCTGGCCGACCTCGCCGCCTCCCGGCCCCGGCTCGTCCTCGGGGACGTGGAACGCCACCCCGTCCTGCGCGGCGCCCTGGAGAGCGCCCTCGCCACCACCCGCGACGAGGTCTTCGACACGTCCCGCTAGGACCGCGGACCTCGCGGCCGACCCGGCCCGGCCACCGCACGCACCACCGGCTCACGACCCGGCCGGGTCCAGCCGTCACTTCGCCGTACCCCCTTCCCCCGTAACCCCTCCGGCCACAGGGAGCTTCGCCATGCCCGCAACCCCGCGCAGAGTCGCCGTCGCGCTCGCCGCCACCGCCTCGTTCGCCCTCCTCGCCTCCGCCTGTACCGGCTCGGCCGACAACAGGGCGAGCGACGATCCGAACGCGCCGACCACGATCACCTTCTGGCACGGCTGGACCGCCCCCTCCGAGGTCAAGGCGATCCAGGACAACGTCGCCCGCTTCGAGAAGGCCCACCCGAACATCACGGTGAAGGTCGTCGGCAACATCAACGACGACAAGCTCAACCAGGCGCTGCGCGCGGGCGGTTCGAACGGCCCGGACGTGGCCGCCTCCTTCACCACGTCCAACGTCGGCAAGTTCTGCGCCTCGGGCGCGCTGGCGGACCTGAAGCCCTTCCTGGAGAAGGACAAGGTGGACCTGGACAAGACCTTCTCCAAGGTCCTCCAGGACTACACCCAGTTCGAGGGCAGGCGCTGCTCGCTGCCGCTGCTCTCCGACGCGTACGGGCTCTACTACAACAAGGACGCCTTCGAGGCGGCGGGCATCACCGCCCCGCCGAAGACCTGGTCGGAGTTCCGGGAGGTCGCCGAGAAGCTGACCAAGGAGAAGGGCGACGGCTACGAGCAGCTCGGCTTCATGCCGAACTACCTCGGCTACGAGACCGTCCCCAGCCACTACATGTCGCAGTGGGACCACGCGTACTTCGACGCGGACGGCAGGTCGAACCTGGCCAAGGACCCGGCCTTCGCCGAGATGATGACCTACCAGAAGTCGCTGGTCGACGGCCTGGGCGGATTCGCGAAGCTGGACCGGTACCGCACCACCTTCGGTGACGAGTGGGGCGCCAAGCACCCCTTCCACACCGGTCAGGTCGCCATGCAGCTCGACGGCGAGTGGCGGCTGAACTTCATCAAGGAGGCCAAGGTCGGCTTCGAGGTCGGCGTCGCCCCGCTGCCGGTCGCGGACGACGAGGTGGCCGAGTACGGCAAGGGCTACCTCTCCGGCACGATCATCGGCATCGCGCCGCAGAGCAGGAAGCAGAACGCGGCCTGGGAGCTGGTCAAGTACATGACCATGGACACCGAGGCCGTGGTGAACTTCGCCAACGGCATCGGCAACGTCCCCTCCACCCTGGAGGCCCTGAAGTCCCCGAACCTCAAGGTCGACGAGCGCTTCAAGGTCTTCCTGGAGATCGCCCGGCACCCCGAGTCCTCCACCTCCGACGGCGCGGTGAACGGCTCCACGTACCAGGACACCTTCCAGGACTTCGCCCAGAAGTACGAGAAGGGCGAGGTCCCGGACCTGAAGAAGGGCCTCGAGGAGACCGCGGCCCAGATCGACCGCGACATCGCCCAGGCGAAGTGACGGCCGGGGAGCACTCCGCATGAGCACCGACACCCTGCCCACGGAACGGCCCGCCGGACCGGCCGCCGCGTCCCAGGACGGGCGTCACACGCTGCGGTCGAAGCGCGTGCGAGACGCGCTTCGCACCGCGGCGTTCATGTCGCCCCTGCTGGTCGGATTCGGCGTCTTCTTCGCCTATCCCCTGGTCTCGACCCTGTACTTCTCGTTCATGAGGTACGACGGGCTCAACCCGCCGACCTGGCGGGGCATGGACAACTGGACGTACGTCTTCGCGGACCTGCCGAAGTTCTGGCCGGCGATGGGGAACACCCTGTGGCTGGCCGTCGTCATGGTCGCCTGCCGGGTGGTCTTCGGCCTCGGCGTCGGCCTGCTGATCACCCGGATCAAGACGGGCGCGGGCGTCTTCCGCACCCTGTTCTACCTGCCGTACCTGGCTCCGCCGGTGGCGGCGACGCTGGCCTTCGTCTTCCTGCTCAACCCCGGCACCGGACCCGTCAACTCGCTGCTCGAAGCGGTCGGCGTCCCGGCGCCCTCCTGGTTCAACGACGCGGCCTGGGCCAAGCCCGCGCTGACCGTCCTCGCGGTCTGGGGCGTCGGCGACCTCATGGTCATCTTCATGGCCGCGCTCCTCGACGTGCCGAAGGAGCAGTACGAGGCGGCGAAGCTGGACGGGGCGTCGGCCTGGCAGCGGTTCCGGTACGTGACGCTGCCGAACATCTCGCCGATCGTGCTCTTCGCGGTCGTCACCGGGATCATCGGCGCGATGCAGTACTACACCCAGCCGATCGTGGCGGCGAAGGTCGCCTCCGGGAAGATGGGGGGCTCGGGCGAGACCTTCGAGCCGGGCTATCCGGACGACTCCACGCTGACCCTGCCCCAGCTGGTCTACAACCTCGGCTTCGGCCGCTTCGACTACGGCGCGGCCTGCGTCGTGGCACTCGTCCTGTTCGCCCTCTCCATGGCCTGCACCGCGCTGCTGATGCGCAGGCGCGGGGGCCTGATCGGCTCGGGGGACTGATCCATGACCACCGCATCCGTGTCCGACCGTCCCGCGGTGAGCCCCGCGGAGAGGCGCGCCCGCCGCACGGCGGCGCTGCACTGGATCGCCGTGCACTCCCTCGGGATCGCGGCGGCCCTGTTCTTCGTGCTGCCCTTCGTCTTCGTCGTCCTGACGTCCCTGATGAGCGACCAGCAGGCGCTGACCCGGGACCTCACGCCGAACACCTGGCACTGGGACAACTACCTCCGGGTCCTCGACACCCCCGGCTTCCTCACCTGGTGGCGCAACTCCCTGCTGTACGCGGGGCTCGGCACCGTGCTCGTGGTGGTGTCCTCCGTGCCGGTGGCGTACGCGCTGGCCAGGTTCCGCTTCCGCGGCCGGCATCTGTCGCTGCTGCTCGTCATCTCGATGATGATGCTGCCGCCGCAGGTGGTCATCATCCCGATGTACCTCTTCTGGGCCAAGCAGATGGACCTGTCCGGCACGCTGTGGCCGCTGATCGTCCCGATGGCGTTCGGCGACGCGTTCGCGATCTTCCTGCTGCGCCAGTTCCTGCTGACGATCCCGAGCGAGTACATCGAGGCCGCGAGGATCGACGGCTGCGGCGAGTTCCGTACGCTCCTGCGGATCGTGCTCCCGATGGCCAGGCCCGGCATCGCCGCCGTCGCGCTCTTCCAGTTCTTCTACTGCTGGAACGACTACTTCGGGCCGCAGATCTACGCCTCCGAGAACCCCGGCGCCTGGACGCTCAGTTACGGCCTGGAGTCCTTCAAGGGGGCGCACCACACCGACTGGAACCTGACCATGGCCGCGACCGTACTGGTCATGGCCCCTGTGATCCTCGTCTTCTTCTTCGCCCAGAAGGCGTTCGTCGAGGGAGTCACACTGACCGGAGTGAAGGGCTGATGCGCCATATGAAGCTCGCTGTCGTGGGGGGCGGCTCCACCTACACCCCCGAACTGATCGACGGATTCGCGCGGTTGCGCGACACCCTGCCCATCACCGAACTCGTCCTCGTCGACCCGGCGGCCGACCGGCTGGAGCTGGTCGGCGGTCTCGCCCGGCGGATCTTCGCCAGGCAGGGCCACGGCGGGAAGATCGTCACCACCTCGGACGTCGACGCCGGGGTGGAAGGGGCGGACGCCGTCCTGCTGCAGCTGCGGGTCGGCGGGCAGGCCGCCCGGAACCAGGACGAGACCTGGCCGCTGGAGTGCGGCTGCGTCGGGCAGGAGACCACCGGAGCCGGCGGCCTCGCCAAGGCGCTGCGGACCGTGCCGGTGGTCCTGGACATCGCCGAGCGGGTCCGGCGGACCAGCCCGGACGCCTGGATCATCGACTTCACCAACCCCGTCGGCATCGTCACGCGCGCGCTGCTCCAGGCCGGCCACAAGGCCGTCGGGCTGTGCAACGTGGCCATCGGCTTCCAGCGGAAGTTCGCCCGGATGCTCGGCGTGACACCCGCCGACGTCCATCTCGACCACGTCGGGCTCAACCATCTGACCTGGGAGACGGCCGTCCGCCTCGGCGGGCCGGAGGGCGAGAACGTCCTGCCCCGGCTGCTCGCCGAGCACGGCGAGGCCATCGCCGACGACCTCCGGCTGCCGCACTCGATCGTGGACCGGCTCGGTGTCGTCCCCTCCTACTACCTGCGGTACTTCTACGCGCACGACGAGGTCGTGCGGGAGCTCGGCACCAAGCCCTCGCGGGCCGCGGAGGTCGCCGCGATGGAGAAGGAACTCCTGGAGATGTACGGGGACCCGGCGCTCGACGAGAAGCCGGCGCTGCTCGGCAAGCGCGGCGGCGCGTTCTACTCGGAGGCCGCCGTGGACCTCGCCGCGTCCCTGCTGGGCGGGGGAGGCTCTCCGTACCAGGTGGTGAACACCCGCAACGACGGCACGCTGCCGTTCCTCGCGGACGACGCCGTGATCGAGGTCCAGGCGGCGGTGGGCCCGACGGGCGCGGTGCCGCTGCCGGTGGCCCCGCTGGACCCGCTGTACGCCGGGCTGATCGCGAACGTGACCGCGTACGAGGACCTGGCCCTGGAGGCGGCGCTGCGTGGCGGCCGGGAGCGGGTGTTCCGGGCGCTGCTCGCCCACCCCCTGGTGGGGCAGTACGCGTACGCCGACGGGCTCACCGACCGGCTGGTCGCACACAACCGGGAGCACCTCGCGTGGGCGTGAACCCGAACGGCTCGCTCCTCGCGATCGACGCCGGGAACAGCAAGACGGACGTCGCGGTGGTCGGTCCGGGCGGGGAGGTGCTCGGCTCGGCGCGCGGCGGCGGCTTCCAGCCCCCCGTCGTCGGGGTCGGGGCCGCCGTGGACGTCCTCGCCGAGGCGGTCGCCCGGGCCTGGGCGGCGGCCGGGGGCGACGGTCCGCCCGTGTTCGCCCACGTCTCCGCCTGCCTGGCCAACGCCGATCTGGCGGTGGAGGAACGGCAGCTGGAGCAGGCCCTGTCCGCGCGGCTCCGGAGCCGATCGGTCCGGGTCCGCAACGACACCTTCGCGATCCTGCGCGCCGGGGTCGACGAACCGCGAGGGGTCGCCGTCGTGTGCGGCGCGGGCATCAACTGCGTCGGCATGGTGCCGGACGGCCGTACCGCCCGCTTCCCCGCCATCGGAAAGATCTCCGGCGACTGGGGCGGCGGCGGCGGACTCGCCGAGGAGGCGCTCTGGTTCGCCGCCCGCGCCGAGGACGGACGGGGCGAACCGACCGCCCTGGCCGAGGTGTTGCCCGCGCACTTCGATCTGCCGTCCATGGGCGCGCTGATCGAGGCGCTGCACCTGGGCCGCGTCCCCTTCGAGCGCCGGCACGAGCTGACGCCCGTGCTGTTCCGTACCAGCGCGGCGGGCGACGCGATCGCCCGGTCGCTGGTGCGCCGGCTCGCGGAGGAGGTCGTCGCCCTGTCGACGGTCGCGCTCGGCCGCCTCGGACTGCTCGACGAGGAGGTGCCGGTGCTGCTGGGAGGCAGCGTGCTGGCCGCACGGCACCCGGAGCTGGACGCGCTGATCGCCGAACTGCTCCCCGTACGGGCGCCGAAGGCCGTGATCGGGGTGGTGACCGCGCCGCCGGTGCTGGGCGCGGGGCTGTTCGCGCTCGACGAGCGGGGTGCCGGCCCCGGGGCGGCGGAGCGGCTGCGGGAGCACTACGGCGCATGAGGTCGCGCGACCGGCGGGGGCGTCCTTCGGGGCGCCCCCGCCGGTCGTGTTCACCCCCGCGTGAGGGAACCGATTCCGGCCGGGAGGCGTATTCATGGCAGGGGGTTCGCCTGATGGGGTGGCGCGGACCTGAGGCACGATAGGAACAAGATCGCGTCATTCCTGGTGTGCGGGTGGGGCCCCTGAGGCCATACTTCCCTCCGGGGAGTCGTCATCGACCGAGGGGGAGGCCACGTTGACATACCCGCCGAATGCGCCCGCCGCCTCGGTACCGGGCACCGCGCCGGCGCAGCCGGGCACGGTCGTGCCCGCGCAGCCCTCCGTGCCGCCCGTCCCCCCGCCCCCCGCCGGTCCTGGCGCCTGGGGCGAGGTCAAGGACCGGCTGCGCCGCGCCGCCACGACCGAGCCGGGGCGGCTGCAGATCCTGGGAGCCGTACTGGCCCTGCTGGTCGTCGCGTTCGGGGCGGTCGGCGCCTTCGAGGTCGCCGACCGGGCCTCCTCCGCCGACGACGTGGTGAGCCGCAGCCAGCCGCTGAGCGCCGACGCCGCCGACATCTACCGCTCGCTCGCCGACGCCGACACCGCCGCGGCCAGCGCCTTCCTGGCCGGCGCGCAGGAGCCCGCGGACGTCCAGAAGCGGTACGCCGACGACATCAGGACCGCCTCCCGCCTCCTGGTCAAGGCCGCGGCGAGCACCGAGGGTTCGACCGAGTCGGCCCGCGAGATCGCCACCCTCAACGAGCAGCTCCCCCGCTACACCGGACTGATCGAGCGGGCCCGCGCCGCCAACCGTCAGGGCCTGCCGCTCGGCGGCGCCTATCTGCGGTACGCCAACAAGCAGATGACCAGCGAACTGCTGCCCGCCGCCGAGCGCCTGTACGCGGCGGAGACCGCGCGCCTCCAGCAGGACGACGAGGAGGCCCGCGACTGGCCGTACCTCTCCCTCGTGCTCGGCCTGCTCGCGCTCGCCGCCCTGGTCCTGGTCCAGCGGCGCAACTACGCCCTGACGAACCGGGTGTTCAACCATGGTCTGCTCGCGGCCACCGCCGCCTGCGTGGTCGTGCTGCTGTGGACCGCGGCGGCGCACACCGTGGCCCGTGCCGGACTCGACGAGGCCCGCGAGCACGGGCAGAGCTCGCTCCAGGTCCTCAACGCCGCCCGGATCAGCTCCCTGAAGGCGCGGGCCAACGAGAACCTGACCCTGGTGGCGCGCGGCGCCGTCCTCACCGAGGACGGCAAGAACGACAAGTACGAGACGGACTACACGAACAGCATGACCGCGCTGACCGACGCGCTCGCCCAGGCCCGGGAGCTGGCCGACGACGACGCCGGGCGTGACCCGCTGGCCACCGTGGCGGAACGCACCGCCGAGTGGAAGGACCGGCACAAGGACGCCCGCGCGAAGGACGACGCGGGCGACTTCGAGGGGGCACGGCTGCGGGTCGTCGGCCCCGACGAGACGACCGGGCAGTCGTTCGACCAGGTCGACGCCGCCCTGAAGAAGGCGTTGGTCCACGAGCAGGCCGAGTTCACCAGTGCCGCCGAGGGCGGCCGGGGAGCACTGACCGGCCTGCCGCTGGGTGCCGCCGTGCTCGGCCTGTTCGGCGCGGCCGGCGCGATCGTGGGCATCAACCGCAGACTGTCGGAGTACCGGTGAGAGGGGGCGGGATGCGGAACGGCGTCGACGGCGCGAGGACGCGCGACCCGGCCGGGCTCCGCGGACGGCTCCTCGGACGGCGACCGCTGGGCCGGCTGCGCGGCTGGGGCGGTGTGGCGGCCATGGCCGTGGCCTGCGGTCTGACCGCGTCGCTGACCCTGCTGCCCCTCACCCACAGCGCCCGCGGCGACTCGCGCCACACCGAGGCGACCGGGCCGGGCGTCGGCATCGGCATCCCCGTGAAGGCGGACACCTGCGAGAACCCGGAGGCGTCGCTCACCCCTTCGCGCGCCGACGGACCCTCGATCGCGGCGATCAAGGCCCGGGGGAAGCTCGTCGTCGGCGTCGACCAGAACAGCTACCGCTGGGGCTACCGCAACGCGGAGGAGCGCACCCTCGAAGGCTTCGACATCGATCTGGCGAAGGCCATCGCGAAGGACCTCCTCGGCAGCGAGAACGACATCATCTTCCGGGCGGTCCCCACCAACCAGCGGATCGCGGCGCTGGAGAGCGACAAGGTCGACCTCGTCGTGCGGACGATGACGATCAACTGCAAGCGGGTCGAGCAGGTCGCCTTCTCCACCGCCTACTTCCAGGTCGGCCAGCAGATCCTCGCGCCCAAGGGCTCGACGATCACCGGGTACGACTCCTCGCTCAGCGGCAAGCGGGTCTGCACGGCCGAGGGCTCCACCGCCTACGAGGCCCTGGAGAAGAACTCCTTCGGCGCCACGTTCAAGGACGAGGCGGACGGCACCGGGGCCGACAAGGACCTGCTGACCGTTCCGAACCAGCTGGACTGTCTGGCGCGGCTCCAGCTGGGCGAGGTCGACGCCGTCCTCACGGACAACGCGCTGGGGGCCGGACAGGCCGCGCAGGACCCGGCGGTCGAGCTCAAGGGCAGGCCGTTCACCACCGAGTACTACGGCGTCGCCGCCAAGCTCGGCAACGACGACCTGGTCCGCCGGGTCAACCAGGTCCTCGTGCAGTACCGCCAGGGCCCTTGGAAGACCGCGTACGACAAGTGGCTGAAGGCGGACCTGCCCGGGATATCCGGGCCGCCCGCACCGAAGTACAAGTAGAGCGAGAGGTGATCGATGGGCGTCGCGGGCACCCCCGGGCCGGTGATGGACCGGGACGAGGTGGACCGTGCGCTGGCGCGGCTCGGCGCGGAACACAAGGCGGTCGAGGACTCGCTCCTCGCGCTCCAGGACCACGCGGGCCGCAGGCTGCTGGAGGGCGCCGAGCTGACCGGCAGGACCCGGGACCGCTGGCAGTCCGCCGAGCGGACGATCACGCTGCTCTGGACGTACTTCGACGCCTACACCGGGGCGCTGGGCGAGGCCCGTGAGCTGCGGGCGCGGCGGCGCTGGTCCAGCCGCGAGGACCTGGAGGAGCTGACCGAGCGGCTGCGCGGCGAGAGCGTCGTCGTCTCGGGCGGGGCGCGGCAGCAGGCCCTGCTCTCCGAGCGGTTCACGCTGGAGGGGCTCGTACGGCGGATGAACGAGCTGTACGCGTCCTCGCTCGACGTGGTGGTGACCGCCGACGCCGTCTGGTCCGCGCTGCCCGCCCGGATAGATCTCCTCGCCGCCGAGCTGGGGCGTACGCGCTCGCTGGCGCACTCGGTCGGCGTGCGGCCGGGGGAGCACCCGGCGGGCGACGAGCTGGAGTCGATCACGGCCGAGCTGACCGCGCTGCGCGGCGAGGTGGTCACCGACCCGCTCTCCTTCTGGCGCCCCGCGGCGGGCAGTTCGGCCCCCGGTGGCGGACGGCCCGACACGGAGCGGTACGACCGGGCGGCGCGGGCGCTGGAGGACATCCGGCGGGAGATCGAGGCGGTCCTCGCGGTGCGGCAGGACTCCGAGGAGCGGCTGCTGCGGCTGCGGGACGTGCTCTCGCGGGCCGACCGGACGCTGGCCGAGGCCCGGTCGGCGCGCGGCGAGGTCCTCGCCAAGATCGCGGCCTCCGAGGTGCCGGCGGTCAGCGGCCCGCCGACGGTCCTCCAGGAACGGCTCTCGACGGCCGCCGAGTACCGCAGGCACGCCCAGTGGCACCGGCTCTCCCCGCTCCTGGAGTCCCTGGAGCGGGAGGCGGAGGACGAACTGATGCGTGCCCGCGAGTCCTTGACCGCCGTCACCGCGCCGCTGGCGGTCCGCGCCGAGCTGCGCGGCCGGCTCGACGCGTACAAGGCGAAGGTCGCCCGTCTGGGAGCGGCCGAGGATCCGCTGCTGATCGAGCGGTACGACGCGGCCCGCCGGATGCTGTGGAGCGCGCCCTGCGACCTGCGGGTCGCCGAGCAGGCGGTGCTGCGCTACCAGCAGGCGGCCGCGGAGGTCCTGTCCGGGCCCCGAGATGCGAGAGGGAGTCAGTGGTGAGCACCTGTCAGCGTCCCTCGTGCGAGGGATCGTACGAGGACATGGGCGACGGCGAGCTGTACTGCGACACCTGCGGGCTCGCGCCGGTCGTGGCGCCGGGCGGAATGCTGCAGGCCAACCCGACCGGGATGGCCGTGCCCGGCAAGGGGTCGACCTCGTCGCGGGCGAGCTCGGCGGCGTCCACCACGAGTTCCTCGCGTTCCTCCCGCTCGTCCACGTCGCGCCGTTCGGTCTCCGGGCGGCTGTCGCGCTCGCTGTCGGGCGGGAACAGCAGCCGTTCGGTCTCGGTGCGCAGCTCGGGCGCGTCGGCGGGCCAGTCCGGGCGGAACCGGCTGGGCGCGGGCCTGGTCTCGATCCCCGAGGTGCCGCGTCCGGACCCCCGCGCCGCGGTCATGGAGAATCCCGAGGTTCCCGAGCGGAAGCGATTCTGCTCGCGTTCCGACTGCGGAGCTCCGGTGGGCCGTGCGCGCGGTGACCGGCCGGGCCGCACCGAGGGCTTCTGCACCAAGTGCGGCCACCCGTACTCCTTCGTGCCGAAGCTGCGCGGCGGCGACATCGTGCACGGGCAGTACGAGGTCGCGGGCTGTCTCGCGCACGGCGGGCTCGGCTGGATCTACCTCGCCGTCGACCGGGCGGTCTCCGACCGCTGGGTGGTGCTCAAGGGTCTGCTCGACACCGGCGACCAGGACGCGATGGCCGCGGCGATCTCCGAGCGCCGCTTCCTCGCCGAGATCGAGCACTCCAACATCGTCCGGATCTACAACTTCGTCGAGCACCTCGACCAGCGCACCGGCTCCATGGACGGCTACATCGTCATGGAGTACGTCGGCGGCAAGTCGCTCAAGGAGATCGCCAACGACCGCAGGGCCGCGGACGGCCGGCGCGATCCGCTGCCGGTGGAGCAGGCGTGTGCGTACGGGATCGAGGCCCTGGAGGCGCTGGGGCACCTGCACAGCCGGAACCTGCTGTACTGCGACTTCAAGGTCGACAACGCGATCCAGTCCGAGGACCAGCTCAAGCTGATCGACATGGGCGCGGTCCGCCGGATGGACGACGACGAGTCCGCGATCTACGGGACGGTCGGCTACCAGGCGCCCGAGGTGGCCGAGGTCGGCCCGTCGGTGGCGAGCGATCTCTACACGGTGGCGCGCACGCTGGCGGTGCTGACCTTCGATTTCCAGGGCTACACGAACGTCTTCGTCGACTCGCTGCCGGAGCCGGACCACATCGAGGTCTTCCGGATGTACGAGTCGTTCTACCGGCTCCTGGTGCGCGCGACGGACCCCGACCCGGCCCGCCGGTTCTCCTCCGCGCAGGAGATGGCGGAGCAGCTGACCGGGGTGCTGCGGGAGGTCGTCGCCCTCCAGTCGGGCCGTCCGCGTCCGGCTCTCTCGACGCTGTTCGGCACGGAACTGCGGGTCACGGACACCCAGTTGTTCGCCGAGCCGACGGAGGACGTCTCCGCCCTGGGCGCCCGGGAGACACGGCGCGGCCGCAAGGCCCTGCCGCCGGGCACGGCCGCCGGGACGGTCGGCGCCGGTCCGCTCCTCACGCCCCTGGACGGGCGGGCCACCTCGCTCGCGCTGCCCGTCCCCCGGGTGGACCCGGGGGACCCGAACGCCGGATTCCTCGCCGGCCTGATGGCCTCCGCGCCCGCGGAGCTGATCAGCGCCCTGCACCACGCTCCGGCGCCCTCCCCGGAGCTGCGGCTGCGCGAGCTCCGGGCCCGCCTGGAGATGGGCGACCTGGGGTCCGCCGGTCGCGCGCTCGCCACGCTCGAGGAACAGGTCCCCGACGACTGGCGGGTGGTCTGGTACCGCGGTCTGACCTCCCTGGTGACCGGCGACCACGAGAACGCGGCGCTGTCCTTCGACGCGGTCTACGACGCGTTCCCCGGGGAGCCCGCGCCCAAGCTGGCCCTCGGCATCTGCGCCGAGGTCCTGGGCCAGCTGGACAACGCGGCGGAGTACTACCGCCTGGTGTGGGCGACCGACCCGAGCTTCGTCAGCGCCGCGTTCGGACTCGCCCGGGTGCAGCTGGCGGCCGGTGACCGCACCGGGGCCGTACGCACCCTGGAGTCCGTACCGGAGGCGTCGATCCACTACACCGCGGCACGGGTCGCCGCCGTGCGGGCCAGGCTCCGGCGGCGGCTGCCGAACGAACCGCTCGGCGCGGATCTGACGGCGGCGGCGGCACAGGTCTCCGCGCTCCAGGGCTTCGGTCTGGACGCGGTGCGCCGGGAGCAGTTGTCGACAGAGGTCCTCGGCACGGCGCTCGACTGGGTACTCTCCGGAAGTCCCGGCGCGGGACCCGGCGGCGCGATGCTGCTCGGCAGCGAAGTGGACGAGCGCGGACTGCGCTTCGGCCTCGAACGCTCGTACCGGGTGCTCGCCCGGCTCGCTCAGCGGGGCGAGGAGAGGATCGAACTGGTGGAGCGGGCCAACCGTTTCCGCCCCAGGACGTGGGTGTGAGTATGTCCCAGAAGCCCCTGCACGATCTCTCGGCCTGCCCCGGCTGCGCGGAGCCGCTGGACACGGGTGACCGCTTCTGCGGTGCGTGCGGATACGACCTGTCGGCCGTACCGGCGTCCGCGCAGGACCGTCCGACCGTGGCCATCGGCACGCGGGTCGACTGGCCCGACGCGCCGGCCCGCGAGCCCGGCTCGCTCTCGACGGTGACCCAGCACCCGGGCGACCTGCCGGGTACGGACTCGGGCGGTCACGACCTCCCGAGCACGGAGGAGGCCGCGGCGCGGCCGGCACGGGACCTGCCGACCGTCCCGGTCCGTACGGACGGACCGCATGCCGCCGCGACGTCCGGCGGCGGCCTCGCGGCGCTCGCCGCCGAGACGGCGGGCGCCGTGGACCCCCAGGGCCCCGTCGCCCCCCAAGCTGCCGTCGCCCCCCAGGGCGCCGTAGCCCCCCAAGGCCCCGCGGTCCCCCAGGGCGCCCCGGAGGCGCCCGGCTCCGCCGGCCCGGGCGGCGACTTCGCGCTCGCCGCGCCCGACCCGCGTACGGTCCCGCCGACGCCCGCACCGCCCGCAGGGACGAAGCTGTGCGTCGCCTGCCGCGCCGGCCACGTGGACCCCGACGGCTACTGCGAGAACTGCGGGCACGCCCAGCCCCGCGAGCGCGACCACATGGAGCAGGAGCTCTCCGCGGTCGCCGCCGTCAGCGACCGCGGCCTGCGCCACCACCGCAACGAGGACGCGTTCACGGTCTCCGCCACCGCGCTCCCCGACGGCTCCCCCGCCACCCTGGCGATCGTCTGCGACGGCGTCTCCTCGGCGACCCGTCCCGACGAGGCGTCCGCCGCCGCCGCGAGCGCCGCCGGCCAGTCGCTGCTCGCCGCCCTGCCCCGCGGCACCCACCCGCAGCAGGCCATGCACGAGGCGATCGTCGCCGCCGCGGAGGCGGTCAACTCCCTGGCCGAGGAGCCCGCCCAGGGCGGCATGGAGCACGATCAGCACCGCCACCAGAACGCCCCGGCGTGCACCATCGTCGGCGCGGTCGTCGCCGACGGGCTGCTGATCGTCGGCTGGGTCGGCGACAGCCGGGCCTACTGGGTGCCGGACGACCGCACCTCGCCGCCCGCCCGGCTGACCCAGGACGACTCGTGGGCGGCCCAGATGGTCGCCGCGGGTCTGATGAACGAGGCGGAGGCGTACGCGGACGAGCGCGCCCACGCCATCACCGGCTGGCTGGGCGCCGACGCGTACGAACTGGAGCCGCACACGGCCGCGTTCAAGCCGGACCGGTCCGGTGTGGTCGTGGTCTGCACCGACGGGCTCTGGAACTACGCGGAGGCCGCCGAGGACATGGCCCGGGTCGTGCCGCAGGACGCCGCCGGACGGCTGTTGCACGGCGCCCAGGTGCTGGTCGGTCACGCCCTGGACGGCGGGGGCCACGACAACGTAACGGTGGCCCTGCTGCCGTTCGTCCTCTCCCCGCAAGGGGCAGGATCGGCCTGAGCCGTCGCCTGCGCCCTGCCCCTTTCACCTTTCACGCTTGTCTGTCGAGGAGCCTCAACCCATGGCGAACTTCTCCAAGTCGAACGTGCCTCAGTTCGCGGTGGACGTGTTCCAGAACGAGTTCCTGCCCGAGGGCGGGCGCGAGGTCAACGCGATCGTCACGGTCACCTCGACCGGCGGGGGCACCAGCGGCGGAAGGGCGCCGGCCGGCACCGGAGCCGACGCCGCCGTGGTGATCATGGTCGACTGCTCCGGTTCGATGGACTACCCGCCGACGAAGATGCGCGGCGCGCGGGACGCGACGGCCGCCGCCATCGACGCCCTGCGCGACGGCACCTTCTTCGCCGTGATCGCCGGCACGCACGTGGCGAACGAGGTCTACCCCGGCAACGGCGGCCTCGCCGTCGCGGGACCGGCCACCCGTGGCCAGGCCAAGGACGCGCTGCGCCGGCTGAGCGCGGGCGGCGGTACGGCGATCGGCACCTGGCTCTCCCTCGCGGACCGCCTCCTCGCCTCCGCCGAGGTGTCGATCCGGCACGGTGTCCTGCTCACCGACGGCCGGAACGAGCACGAGTCGCCGGAGGACCTGCGGAGCGCTCTGGACGCCTGCGCGGGCCGGTTCACCTGTGACGCGCGCGGTGTCGGTACGGACTGGGAGGTCAAGGAGGTCACCGGCATCGCCTCCGCCCTGCTCGGCACGGCGGACATCGTGGCCGACCCGACGGGCCTCGCCACGGACTTCACCAGCATGATGGAGAACACCATGGGCAAGGAGGTCGCGGACGTCGCGCTGCGCCTGTGGACCCCGGTCGGGGTGGAGATCTCCTTCGTGAAGCAGGTCGCGCCCACCGTCGCGGATCTGACCCCGCGCCGGACCGAGGTGCCCCCGCGGGCCGGTGACTACCCGACCGGATCCTGGGGCGACGAGTCCCGGGACTACCACGTCTGCGTCCGTGTTCCACAGGCCCAAATCGGCCAGGAGATGCTCGCGGCCCGGGTCTCGCTGATCGTCCCCGACCCGGCGGGCGGCACTCCCCGGACGCTGGGACAGGGCCTGGTCAGGGCGGTGTGGACGGACGACATGGCGATGTCCACGTCGATCAATCCACAGGTCGCGCACTACACGGGTCAGGCCGAATTGGCACAGGTCATCCAGCAGGGCCTGGACGCCCGCAAGTCCGGTGACCACGACGGGGCGACGGCCAAGCTGGGGCGCGCGGTGCAGCTCGCGGCCGCCTCGGGCAACCAGGACACCGCGAAACTGCTTTCGAAGGTGGTGGACGTCGTCGACGCGGCGACAGGTACTGTGCGTTTGAAGGCGAAGGTCGCGGAAGCGGACGAGATGACTCTCGAGACCCGCTCCACCAAGACGGTTCGCGTCAAGAAGTAGCCCGGCCAGGGGGCCGGACGACGAGAGGGGGAAGCACCGACATGCCGACCTGCCCGAACGGACACCAGTCGGTCTCCGACGACTGGTGCGAGGTCTGCGGCCACCGCATGGCCGGGGCGGGTGCGCCGGCGGGTGCCGTACCGCCGCCTCCCCCGCCGCCGCCCGCGTACGGATACCCGGGCCCGGCCGGACCCGGACAGGGGCCCGGCGCCGGCCCCGGGGGTTACGACCCGAACGCGACCGCCCAGGCGGAGCTCTGCCCCCAGTGCCGCACCCCGCGCGAGGCGATGGCCCCGTTCTGCGAGGAGTGCCGCTGGAACTTCCTGACCAACACGGCGACCTCGTACACGCCGGTGGCACCGCCCTCCTCGCAGCAGAGCCCGCCGCCGGGCCTCAACCTGCCGCCGGGCTTCCAGTCGCCGCCGCGTCCGCCGCAGCCGCAGGCTCCGCAGCAGCAGGACCCGTTCGACTACCAGAGCTCCCGGCCCTCGCAGATGAACCGGCCCGCGGAGCCGCTGTCCGCCGACCCCACCCACCACCAGGCGCCGCCGCAGCGTCCGCCGGTGCAGCAGCCGCCCCAGGGGCAGGCTCCCCCGCAGGCACCGCAGGCACCGCAGGCACCGCAGCCGCCGCAGGGGTTCCAGCAGGGACCGCCGCAGCCGCCGCAGGGGTTCCAGCAGGGACCGCCGCAGCCCCCGCCGTCGTTCTTCCAGAGCCCGCCGCCCGGGCAGCATGCGCCTCAGCAGCCCGCGCCGCAGGCCCCGCCGCAGCACGGCGTCGGCGGTGACGACTGGATGCTGCCGCCGCCCTCGCAGCCCCAGGCTCCGCCGCAGGCGCCCCCGATGCAGCAGCATGCGCCGCAACAGCACGCACCGCAGCCGCCTCACCAGCAGCACGCCCCGCAACAGCACGCCCCCCAGCCCCCGCAGCAGCAGTTCCCGCCGCAGCGGCCCGCCGCGGGCTGGTCGGCGTACATCGGGCCGGACCGCGACTACTTCATGGCGATGATGCAGCGCAGCGGTCCGGAGGCCACGGGTCTCAACCTGCCCGCCTACTCCCCCGAGCAGCATCTGCCGCTCCAGGGGAACCAGGTGAGCATCGGCCGGCGCCGGCACTCCACCGGCGAGTCCCCTGACATCGACCTCTCCGTGCCGCCGGAGGACCCGGGCGTCTCGCACCAGCACGCCGTGCTGGTGCAGCAGCCGGACGGCTCGTGGGCGGTGGTGGACCAGAACTCCACCAACGGCACCACCATCAACGGTGGTGAAGAACCGATCCAGCCGTACGTCCCCGTCCCCCTCCAGGACGGCGACCGGGTGCACGTCGGCGCCTGGACGACGATCACGGTGCGCCGGGGATAGTCGGCCGGGTCCACGGGATCAGCCGCTCGGCAGTGGCCAGGCGTACGGCCCCTCGGGGTCGTCGAGCCAGGCCCACTGCCGGCCCCCGAGCACCGTCACCCCGAAGCGCTCCCGTTCCGGCCGCCGCTCGCGCTGCCAGAGCGAGAGCGCTTCGCGCGCGTCGAGGGTGCCCTCCGCGAGGGTGCGCAGGAAGCGGAAGCGCTCGTCGTCGTACACCTGGCGCGGGAGGCCCATCGGCCGCCGCCGGGGGAAGCGGGCGTTGCCGCCGCGCAGCGCGACGAAGTACGCGGAGGTGGGCAGGAACCGCCCCTCCGCGTGGGACGCGTCACGCACCCGCAGCAGGATCAGTCCGGTGGAGAGCGGTGCCAGGACGAGCGCGTCGGGGCGGCACTGGACGAGCCAGGCGTACGGGATCGACGGCACCGTGCAGGTCGCGACGATCCGGTCGAAGGGCGCGCGTCCGGGGCAGCCCCGCGCGCCGTCGCCGGTGAGCACGGCGGGCCGGTATCCGGCGGCGGCGAGATGGACGCGGGCGGACTCGGTGATCTCCTCGTCCAGGTCGACGGTGCTGACGTGCCCGTCGCCGAGCCGGTGGCTGAGCAGAGCGGCGTTGTAGCCGGTGCCGGCGCCGATCTCCAGGACGTCCTGCCGGTCCCGCACCGCCAGGGCGTCCAGCATCCGCGCCATCAGCGAGGGCTGGCTGGAGGAGGTGAGCAGCTCCCCGTCCCGTACCCGGGTGGCCAGCGGTTCGTCCTGGTAGGCGCCCCGCAGCCAGCGTGCCCGCCGACCGGGGTCGGGGTCTGCGCACCAGAGCCGCTCGTAGCCGCCGGTCCCGGAGACGTAGTAGGAGGGGACGAAGAGATGGCGGGGCACCTCGGAGAAGGCCGTGTGCCAGGCGGGGTCGCGCAGAGCGCCGTGCGCCTCGATCTCCCGTACGAGAACCCGTCGCGCCCGCGCGGCGTCCTCGGCGAAGCCGTCCTCCGGCTGAGCGCCCATGCCTCCACTGTCCTGCGCGGGCGGTGGGGAGGCGAGCGGTCCCGGCCGCGGGCCGGTGGTCCTAGACCTCCGGTCCTCGGTCGGGGCATCTGAGACGATGGAACGGTGATGGAGATTCCGCGCGGCACACTTCAGGAGCAGACCTTCTACGAGCAGGTGGGTGGCGAGGAGACCTTCCGGCGTCTCGTCCGCCGCTTCTACCAGGGCGTCGCGGAGGACCCCCTGCTGCGCCCGATGTACCCCGAGGAGGACCTCGGGCCCGCGGAGGAGCGCCTCGTGCTCTTCCTGATCCAGTACTGGGGCGGCCCCCGCACCTACAGCGACAACCGCGGCCACCCCCGGCTGCGGATGCGGCACGCCCCGTTCACGGTGGACAGGGCGGCGCACGACGCCTGGCTGAGGCACATGCGGGACGCGGTGGACGAGCTCGGTCTGGCGCCCGAGCACGAGAGCCAGCTGTGGAAGTACCTGACGTACGCGGCGGCCTCGATGGTGAACACCGCGGACTGACGCATTCCGGTGTCGTGGCCCCGGATAACGGTCACGATCGAGTCAAGGTCCCCGTGCAAGCGGTTTCCAGGGGCGCGTGCCCTCTGAAAGCATCGGATGAACGTTCGGTGGGGTTCAGGGGGATGGGTGACCGGCTTCGTACTGCTGCGTGTCAGAGCGCACCGGCTGCTGCTCGCCGCGGCACTCCTCGCCGTGCTGCTGACCACCTCCGTGCTCGCCGCGCTCGCGGCCTTCTCCGGCTCCGTCGGCGACGCCGCCCTCCAGGGCACCCTGAAGGGCAGGGCCGCGCCCGCCGCCGCGCTCGTCGTCTCCGCGCAGGTGCCCGCGGCCGAGCGGGCCGGCGCGGACACGGCGACGCGTGAGGCGGCCGCCCGGACGTTCGACGGGCTGCCGGTGACCGTCCGGAAGCTGGAGCGCTCGGGGCCGTACGCCCTGCCCCGGGGCCTTCAGGACCCGGGTGCGCGGCTCGGCGAACCGGACCTCACCCACATCGCCGCCCTCGACCGGTCGCGCCTCACGCTCGTGAAGGGTGCCTGGCCCCGCGACGGCGCGTCCGGGGGAACGGTCGACGTCGCGGTGCCCGAGGAGGCCGGCACACGGCTGCGGATCGGGCCGGGGACCGTCCTCGACCTCACCGACCGGCTCGGCGGCAAGCCCGTGAAGGTCCGCGTCACGGGCCTCTACCGCCCCGCCGACCTCACCGACCTCTACTGGCAGCTGGATCCGGCGGGCGGGCGCGGGATCCAGACCGTCGTGTTCACGACGTACGGCCCGCTGGTCGCCGATCCCGCCGTCCTCGGCTCCGGCCGGGTCACCACGGGCGAGACGTCCTGGCTGGCCACCGCCGACTTCACCGGGGTCACCACCGGCCGGATGGACGCCCTGCGCGCCTCCGCCACGGCGGAGCCGAAGGCGCTCGCCGCCGACCCCTCCCCGTACGGTTCCACCGTCACCGCGCACACCTCGCTGCCCACCGTCCTCGACGAGACCGACCGGGCCCTCCTCGTCTCCCGGTCCACCCTGATGATCGTCGCCGTGCAGCTGGTGCTGCTCGCCGCGTACGCCCTGCTGCTCGTCGCCCGGCTGCTCAGCTCCGAGCGGTCGGGCGAGACCGCCCTGCTGCGGGCCCGCGGCGGTTCGCGGCGCCGGATCGCCGCCCTCGCCGCCGTCGAGGCGCTGCTGCTCGCCCTGCCCGCCACCGTGATCGCCCCGCTCCTCGCCGGACCGCTGACCCGGCTGCTCGCCGACCGCTCCTCCCTCGACGCGCTGGGCCTGCGGCTCGACGACGCCCCTCTCGGCCAGGTGTCCCTGGTCGCGGCGCTCGTCGCCGTCTGCTGCGCGGCAGCCGTGGTGGCGCCCGCGCTGAGCACCGGGGACGGCGCGGTGGTGAAGCTCCGCAAGGGCCGTACGGCCGCGCTGCCCGGACCCGTGCGGGCGGGGGCCGACATCGGTCTCCTCCTCGTCGCCGCCGTCGCCTACTGGCAGCTCGACCGGCAGACCGGGGCGTCCGGAGGCGCGGGGGCGCTCAACGGCGACCGCGGGGGCTCCCTCGGCATCGACCCCCTGCTCGTGGCCGCCCCCGCGCTCGCGCTGCTCGCCGGCACCGTCCTGACCCTGCGGCTGCTGCCGCCGGCGGCCAGGCTCGCCGAGCGGCGCGCCGCGGGCGGCCGCGGGCTGCCGGCCGCGCTCGCCGGCTGGCAGTTCAGCCGCCGGCCGCTGCGCGGCGCGGGCCCGGTGCTGCTGCTGGTCCTCGCCGTCGCGATGGGGATGCTCGCCATCGGGCAGAGCGCCTCCTGGGACCGCTCGCAGAAGGACCGGGCCGACTTCCGTACGGGCACGGCCCTGCGGTCCCTCACCGGCGGCGCCCCCGACCCGACCGAGGCGGGGCGGTACGCCGCGCTGCCCGGACTGGGCTCGGCGGCCCCCGCGCACCGCGCCACCACGGACCTGGCGGAGAACAGGACCGCGACCGTCCTCGCCCTGGACACCCGGCGCGCCGCCGACGGGTTCCTGCTCCGCGACGACCTCTCCGACCGCCCCGCCTCCGCCCTGCTGACGTCCCTGGCACCCGAGGACGCCCCGCCCCCCGGGCTCGCCCTGCCTGTCGGCAGCCGCGGCCTCGCCCTCGACCTGCGGCGCACCGCGCCGCCCGGCACGGCGACGGTCCAGGTGACGGTCGTCCTGGAGGACCGGCACGGCGTTCCGTACCGTCAGCTCCTCGGGCCGCTGCCCGCCGACGGGAAGCCGCACCGGCTCTCCCTCGACCTCGGCCCCGACGGGACCGGCCCGGCGGCCGGCGGGGTGCTGCACCTGACCGGTGTGGAGCTGGACGGACGGATCGCCGACGGCCCGGGCGGTCGGCAGACCCTCGCCGTCGAGCGGCTCGTCTCCCTGCACGGTCCGGGCGCCGAGCGACCGCTCGATGTCACCCGCGCCCTGGCCGCCTGGACCGCCGGGTACCGGACCACGTCGGACGGCGAGTGGCAGGATCCGGTCCCGCTCACCACGAGCCCGGCCGGCACCGCGCCGTTCTCGGTCGCCTACGACGTCGCCGGCGTCTCCCGTACGGACCTCTCAGACGGTCCGAAGGACTTCGGCGTACGGATCGCCGCCCCGCGGCCCGCCCCTCCGAAGAAGCTGCGCGGGGTCGCGAGCGACGCCTTCCTCGCGGCGGCGGGGGCGAGGAAGGGCGACGAGGTGGAGGTGTCGCTCGCCGGTCTGCGCCTGCGGGTGACCATCGTCGACACCGTCCGGGAGCTGCCCACCACCGGCAGCGGCGCCCGCGCCGTGTCCGCGGCCGCCCCGACCGCCACCTCCGACGACGGGGGCGCGCTCCTGCTCGACCTGCACGCCGCCAACCAGTACCTCGCCCACGACCGCACCGCGACCCTGTCGCCCACCGAATGGTGGCTGACCGCCGCGCCCGGCCGGACCGACGAGGTCGCCCGCGCGCTGCGGGCCCGACCGGACACCGACCCGGGTCAGGTCCTCGTACGCGACGAGGCCGCCGCCGAGCTGCTCGGCGACCCGCTCGGCGCCGGACCCAACGCCGCGCTGATGGCGGTGGCGGCGGCCGCCGCGGCGCTCGCGGCGGTCGGGTTCGCGGTCAGCGCGGCCGGTTCGACCCGTGAACGGTCGGCCGAGTTCGGGGTGTTGCGGGCGCTCGGCGCCCCGCGCCGCCAGCTGGCCCGGCTGATCGCCGCCGAACAGGGCCTGCTGGTCGGCATCGGCCTGCTGGTGGGCGTCGCCCTCGGCGCCGTGCTGACCCGGGCCGTCGTCCCGCTGGTCGTCCTGACCGGGCAGGCGACCCGGCCCGTCCCCCGCGTCCTGGTCGAACTCCCGCCCGGACACGTCGCCCTGCTGCTCGCCGGGGTCGCCGCTCTGCCGCTGCTGATCGTCGCCACGATCGCGCTGCGCCGCACCGACCCCGCCGTGACCCTGCGCCACCAGGGGGACCAGTGATGCGTACCGCAGCCGGCAGGAAGGCGACCGCCATGCCCCGCAAGCCCGCCCCCGCCGTGGCGCCCTGGGTGCGGACCCGGCTGCGGACCGCCCCGGGGACGGCATGGGCCTTCGCCCTCCTCGTCCTGGTCACCGCCTTCCTCGCCGCCGCCCTGCCCCGGACCGTCGACGGGTACGAGACCGAGGGCCTGCGGCACCATCTCGCCACCGCCGCACCCGCCAAGGCGGTCCTCGGCGTCACGACCCTCCTTCCGCGGGTGGCCGCTGAGGGAGGCATCGAGCCGCAGCGGCTGGCAGAGGACCGCGCCGCGCTGGAGGAGCTGCTGCCGCCCCCGCTGCGTGCCGACCCCCGGGAGTCGGTGCACGGCGTGCGGACCACGAAGCGGGTCACCGGACTCGACCCCTGGCTTCCCCGGCCGTTCGGGATAGCGCCCGAGTTCACCATGGCCACACCGTCCGGGCTCGACGAGCACACGACGGTGCGGGAGGGCCGGCTGCCCGCCCGGGCCGACGCGGTGAAGGGCACCAGCGAGGCGGCCGTCACCACGGCGACGGCCACGTCCCTGAAGCTGAAGGTCGGTTCGGTGGTGCACGTGCCGGACAAGTTCTCCGCGGCCCCGCTCGCCGTCACCATCACCGGCATCGTGGACCCGGTACGGCCCGCGGGCGCCTACTGGTCCGTCGAACCCCTGCTGCGGGACCCCGTGTACGCCGTGGTGCCGCGCGGCGACGGCTCACAGTTCTACTGGCAGGCCGGACTGCTGCTCCCGCCCGCCGCGGGGCCCGTGCTCCTGACGGGCAACGGCGAGCCGGAGCTCTACTGGCGCCTCACGCCGGCGACCGGCCATCTCACCGCGCAGGACACCCCCGAGCTCGGGGAGGCGGTCGCCTCCCTGTCCGGCGGGCCCGGCCTGGTGCGGGTCCGGGAGGCGATCGGCCGCAACGGCGCCGTCGACACCGACCTCGACGAGGTCGTCGGCGCCTATCGCGGGATGCGTGCGGCGATCGCCCCGGTCGTGGCCGTCGCCGCGTTCGGCATCGGCGCGGTCGCCGCGGTCGTCCTCGCCATGACCGGCGGACTGTTCGCGGCCCGGCGCTCCGCCGAACTGGCGCTGCTGCGCTCGCGCGGCGGCTCGCTCGCGGGCATCGGCGTCCGGCTGCTCGGCGAGACGGCCGTCCTGGCCCTGCCCGCCGCCGGGCTCGGTCTGCTGCTCGCCACGGTCCTCCTCCCCGAGGCCCGCTTCCTGCCCGCCCTGGCCTCGGCCTCCGCCGTCGCGCTCCTCGCCACGCTGGCACTGCCGCTGCGCGCGCTGTTCCTGCACCGCAGGCCGCTCGCGCACGGCGGACGCCAGGACCTGGTCGACGCCCGGCCCTCCCGGGGCCGTACGGTCGCCGAACTGACCGTGCTCGTCCTGGCCGTCGGCGCGGTCGTGGCGCTGCGCCGACGCGGTACGGACGATTCCGGGGACTACCTCGTGAGCGCGGCCCCGGTGCTGGTCGCGCTGATCGCCGCGCTGGTGCTCGTACGGCTGTACCCGCTGCCGCTGCGCTGGGCGGCCCGCCCGGCGCGCCGGCTGCGCGGCGCCGTGGGACATCTGTCGCTCGCGCGTGCCGGGCGTTCCTCGGCGACCGGCGCGCTGCCGCTGCTCGCGCTGCTGGTGGCGCTGTCGACGGCCGCGTTCGGCGGCTCGGTGCTCGCCGGGGTCGCCGACGCCCGCGACCGCGCCGCGCTCCTGGAGACGGGCGCGGACGCGCGGATCGCGGGGAACACCGACGGGATGCCGCTGCCGGCCGGTCTGACGACGGCGGTGCGCGGGTCGGCGGGGGTGCGGGACGTGACCGCGGTCCAGATCGAGTACGGCCTGGCGCTTCCCGAAGGGACCGGCCGTACCCGGGAGGCGTCGTCCGTGCCACTGGTGGGGGTGGAACCGGAGTCGTACACCCGTCTCGCCCGGCAGACCGGCTTCGGTCCCTTCTCCGCCGGTCTGCTGACGTCCACCGGCACCGGCGGCCGGATCGACCACGACCGGGTCCTGCCGGCGATCGCCTCCCCCGCGGTCGCTCGGCGGCTCGGCGGGGAGCCGCGCAGCGTGACCGCGGCCGCGGGCGAGTTCAAGGTGCGGATCGTGGCGGTACGGCCCTCCACCCCCGCCCTGCCCGGCGGGGACTTCCTGCTGGTCAACGCCGCCGACCTGACCAACCGGGCGGACACCGACCTGCTGGCCTCGGGCCCTTCGGTCGACGGGAAGGCCCTGCGGGCCACGGTCGCGGCGGCGTCCCCGAACCTCTCGGTGGTGCTGCGGACCGAACGGCGGGCCACCTATGTGGACTCGCCGATGCAGTCGGGTGCCGAGCGGATCTATCTGGCGGCGATCGGGGCGGGCGCCGGTTACGCGGTGCTCGCCGTCCTGCTGTCGCTGACGCAGTCCGCACCGGAACGGGCCACGCTCCTGGCCCGGCTGCGGACGATGGGCCTGACCCGGCGGCAGGGCCGGCGGCTCCTCGCGTTCGAGGCGCTGCCGCAGGCGCTGCTCGCCGCGGTCGGCGGCACACTGGTCGGCTGGGCGACGATCCTGCTGCTCGGGCCGGGCGTGGATCTGGTCCGGCTCTCGCTGGCGGCGGCGCCGGGGTTCGCCGTCCTCGACGGCGCCTCCCTGCGGGCGGACCCGTGGTCGCTGGGGCTGCCCGCGCTGGGCGTGGTGGTCCTGACGGGGGTGGCGGCCGTCCTTCAGGCGTGGTGGTCGGCGCGCACAGGCGCGATCAAGGAACTCAGGGCAGGAGACGCACGATGACCGACATCAGCCTCGCGGAGCTGGAGCAGCGGGCGACCGCGCACCGCGACCGGCCCTCGTACGGGCACGACGCCCTGATCGCCTGCGACCGGCTCGTACGGATCTTCACCACGGACGGTGTGGAGGTGCAGGCGCTCCAGGGACTCGATCTCCTGGTGAAGGAGGGCGAGTTGATGGCCCTGGTCGGAGCTTCGGGCAGCGGCAAGTCCACCCTGATGAACATCCTCGCGGGCCTCGACGTGCCGACGGCCGGAGCGGCGAAGGTCGCCGGCCGCGATCTGCTGGCGATGGACGCGAAGGCACGGCTGCGGTACCGGCGGGACGTGGTGGGCTTCGTCTGGCAGCAGACGGCGCGCAACCTGCTCCCGTATCTGACGGCGGCGCAGAACGTGGCTCTGCCGATGCAGTTGCGGGGCGGCCGGGGCAGGGCGAGGCGGAAGGGCGAACGGGCGGAGGAGCTGCTCGCGATGCTGGACGTGGCGGACTGCCGGGACCGGCGGCCGCACCAGATGTCCGGCGGTCAGCAGCAGCGGGTGGCGATCGCGGTCGCGCTGGCCAACTCCCCCTCGGTGCTGCTCGCGGACGAGCCGACCGGTGAGCTGGACTCGGCGACGGGGGAACAGGTCTTCGCGGCCTTCCGCCGCGCCAACGAGGAGCTGGGCACGACGATCGTGATCGTCACCCACGACCAGGCGGTCGCCTCCGAGGTCCGCCGGACGGTCGCCATCCGCGACGGCCGCACCTCCTCCGAGGTCCTGCGCCGCACGGAGGTCGACGCGGAGGGCCAGGAGTCCCTGGTGGCACGCGAGTACGCGATGCTCGACCGCGCGGGACGACTGCAGCTGCCGGCGGAGTACACGCGGACGCTGGGCATGGAGCACCGCGTGATGCTGGAGCTGGAACAGGACCACATCGGCGTCTGGCCGGACGACAAGGGCCCGGAGGACGCGACCGGCTGACGGGGCGCAGGTGGTGCCGGGGGGCGCCGGGACTAAGGGGCCGGGTGGAGACGGGCGCCGGGGGACGGCGGCGACCGCGGGGCCGGGATGAGCTCCGGGGGTGGGTGCGGGTCAGTGGCCGTGTCGTGCCGTCGGGGCGACGGTGAGCGACATCGGGACCGTACGCAGGGCTATCGAGCCGTACGGGGTACGCAGGCGCAGCCAGGGGCCCGAGGCGAGGAGCGCCACCGGGACCTCGTGCGGGGGCAGGAAGCCGAGCGACTGCGCCGCGTGCACGGCGCGCAGCGGAAGCCCGGTGTCCGCGACCGTCCGCGACCAGATCTCGCGGCCGATCCGGTCCCGTTCGGCCCGTGTCCGGCGCTCCTCGGGCAGTTCCTCGTCCCGTGCGCGGAACTCGGAGACGGCCGCCGCCACCGCGCGGCGCAGGGCCACGACCCCCGGCACTCCGGCCACCGGCTCCCAGCCGCCCCGCGGGGGCAGGACACCGGTCCACGGCGGTCCCGTGACGGTGTCGGGGACGACGGCCTTGCCGGCCGACTCCTCGATGCCTTCGAGGAGTTCACCGGCCGACACCGTGACGTCCAGCTCCACCGCGTCGACCAGCCGCGCCGTACGGATGGCGAGCACCTCGAACGAGGGGGGCCGACCGAACACGGCCAGCGCCCCGCCCCCCGCCTGGAGGCGGACGGCGGCGGCGCGGTCGTAGTGGATCAGCCGGGCCAGGAAGGCGGCGAGGTCCGCCGCCTCCCTGGCGTCGGCGAAGTGGAGCGGCGCGATCATGCGGCGGCAGTCATCCCGTCGTCCATGTACTCCTCCAGGAACATGCGCTCCTCGGCGGAGATGCGGCGCGGCCGCTGGGCCTCCAGGTCGAAGGGGACGACGATCGTGGAGGCCCGTACGTAGGTCACGTCCGGGTCCTTGATCTCGTACGCGATCGTCAGCGACGCCGCGCCTATCTTCGTGACCCACGACTCGATGGTGACCGGCTTGTGCCGGTGCACCAACGGCCGTACGTAGTCGATCTCGTGCCGGGCCACGACGGACCCGCCGGAGAACGACGGCGAACCGTCGCCCGGCGCCAGCCGGAACATGAAGTCGATCCGCGCCTCTTCCAGGTACCGCAGGAAGACGACGTTGTTGACGTGCCCGAAGGCATCCATGTCCGACCAGCGCAGGGGACAGCTGTAGATATGACGCACGCTCAGCCTCGGGTCAGCTTCTTGTACGTGGCGCGGTGCGGGCGCGCCGCGTCCGGGCCGAGCCGCTCGATCTTGTTCTTCTCGTAGGACTCGAAGTTGCCCTCGAACCAGAACCACTTCGACTCGCCCTCGTACGCGAGGATGTGCGTCGCGACTCGGTCGAGGAACCAGCGGTCGTGGGAGATGACCACGGCCGCACCCGGGAACTCCAGGAGCGCGTTCTCGAGCGAGGACAGGGTCTCGACGTCGAGGTCGTTGGTCGGCTCGTCGAGGAGCAGCAGGTTGCCGCCCTGCTTCAGGGTGAGCGCGAGGTTCAGACGGTTGCGCTCACCACCGGAGAGGACACCGGCCGGCTTCTGCTGGTCCGGGCCCTTGAAACCGAAGGCGGACACGTAGGCGCGGGACGGCATCTCGACCTGGCCGACGTTGATGTAGTCCAGCTCGTCGGAGACGACGGCCCACAGCGTCTTCTTGGGGTCGATGTTGGCGCGGCTCTGGTCGACGTAGCTGATCTTGACGGTCTCGCCGACCTTGACGGTGCCGGAGTCCGGGGTCTCCAGACCCTGGAGCATCTTGAAGAGCGTGGTCTTGCCGGCGCCGTTCGGGCCGATCACGCCGACGATGCCGTTACGGGGCAGGGTGAAGCTCAGGTCGTCGATGAGGACCTTGTCGCCGAAGGCCTTCGAGAGGTTCTCGACCTCGACGACGATGGAGCCCAGGCGCGGGCCCGGCGGGATCTGGATCTCCTCGAAGTCCAGCTTCCGCATCTTGTCGGCCTCGGCGGCCATCTCCTCGTAGCGAGCGAGACGGGCCTTGGACTTGGCCTGACGCCCCTTGGCGTTGGACCGCACCCACTCGAGCTCCTCCTTCAGACGCTTCGCACGCTTGGCGTCCTTCTGGCCCTCGACCTTGAGGCGGGTGGCCTTGGTGTCGAGGTAGGTGGAGTAGTTGCCCTCGTAGGGGTGGGCGCGACCGCGGTCGAGCTCGAGGATCCACTCGGCGACGTTGTCGAGGAAGTACCGGTCGTGGGTGACGGCGACGACGGTGCCGGGGTACTTGGCGAGGTGCTGCTCCAGCCACAGCACGGACTCCGCGTCCAGGTGGTTGGTGGGCTCGTCGAGGAGGAGCAGGTCGGGCGCCTCGAGGAGGAGCTTGCAGAGCGCGACGCGGCGCTTCTCGCCACCGGAGAGGTTGGTGACGGGCCAGTCGCCGGGCGGGCAGCCCAGGGCGTCCATGGCCTGCTCGAGCTGCGCGTCGAGGTCCCAGGCGTTGGCGTGGTCCAGGTCCTCCTGGAGCTTGCCCATCTCCTCCATGAGCGCGTCCGAGTAGTCGGTCGCCATCAGCTCGGCGACCTCGTTGAAGCGGTGCAGCTTCCCCATGATCTCGGCGGCGCCGTCCTGGACGTTCTGCAGGACGGTCTTGGTCTCGTCGAGCGGGGGCTCCTGGAGGAGCATGCCGACGGTGTAGCCGGGCGAGAGGAAGGCGTCACCGTTGGACGGCTGCTCAAGACCGGCCATGATCTTGAGGACGGTGGACTTACCGGCACCGTTCGGGCCGACCACACCGATCTTCGCACCGGGCAGGAAGCTCAGCGTCACGTCATCGAGGATGACCTTGTCGCCGTGCGCCTTGCGCGTCTTGCGCATCGTGTAGATGTACTCAGCCAAGAGAAACCGTCCGGCAAAGAGTGAGTGGGCAGATACACCCCATCTTGCCTGACCGCCACCCCTGGGAGCCAACCAGTACCGGGCGCAGCCCCTGACCTGGGCGTTCCTGGATCGGGGTCGTAGCGGATCCGTCACCGACGGTCGTCGTCGCGCGCCTGCGGGCGGGTGCGGACCGTGTGGTGGACGCGGGACGGCCCCGGAGCGCGGGGCGCTCCGGGGCCGTCCGGGGTTCGGCTGTGTTACTGGCCGGCCGTCTTCTTCTTGCGGAGGAAGAAGACCGCGCCGCCGCCGAGGACCACGAGGAGCGCGGCGATGCCGGCGATCATCGGGGTGGCGTTGGAGCTACCGGTCTCGGCGAGGTCGCCACCGCCGGTCGTGGAGCCGGTGGTGGAGCCGCCCGTGGTGGTGGCCGGCGTGGACGGGGACGGCTCGGTCGACGGGGTCTCCGTCGGCAGCGGGCCCGGGGTGGCCGTCTTGCAGTCGAGGACGCCCTTGAAGTTCTTCTCGAAGCCGTTCGGGCCGGTGATCGTGAAGTCGTAGGCCTCGTCCTCGGCCAGCGGGACCGTCACCGTCTCGGACTTGCCGGCGCCGATGGTGACCTTCTTGCCCTTGAGCTCGAAGGTGAAGTCCTCGTCGCCCTCGTTGGAGGCCGTGACGTCCAGGCCGCCCTTGGCGCAGTTCTTCTCGGCCGTGACGGCCGGGATCGCGCCCTTCTTCGCCCAGGAGGCGCCGGCCTTCGCCGTGACGCTGGAGGTGCTGGTGCCGGCCAGGATCAGGGTCTGGCTCTTGACCTTGGTGGAGACGAACGCGCGGCCGATCGGGACCGTCGTGTCGGCCTTGACCGCCAGCTCGGCGGCGCCGTCCGGCGTGCCGGCCGGGACGTCGAAGAAGACCTGGCCGCCGTTGGCGACGGTGGTGACGGGCTTGCCGTCCTTGTCGACCAGCTTGACGCCCGCGGGGGCGCCCGGGACGAGGGAGACCTCGGCGGAGGCGGCGTTGGTGTCGACCGTGACCGGGCCGAGGCGCTCGCCCGACTTACCGGCGACGGAGGTCGGGGAGACGCTGAGGGAGGGCTTGGGCTCCGCCAGGTTCTCGGCGTTCTTCTCCAGGTACTCGGTCAGCTTCTGGGCGTTCTTGTTGACCGGCGTGGCGTCGGCGTTGTCCGAGAAGTGCCAGATCGCGGCCTGCGTCGCGGCGGCGGCGGTCTTCTCGGTCAGCTTCTTCGCGCCGACCTTCTTGGCCAGGGCGTCGAGGTCGTTCACCTGCGGGTACGAGTTCTGGAGGATCCAGCGGATCTTTCCGGCGTTCTCGTTGTTGTGGAGGGAGGACTGGTCCCAGCCGACCTCCTTGTACTCCTGACCCGTCTTGGCGCCGGTGTACAGGTCGATGCAGTAGGTCTGCAGCGAACCGCCGGGCGTGACCTGCATGGTGAACAGGCCGGCGTTGTACTGGCCCTTGCCCTTGATCTTCACGGCGTCGAAGACGGTGAGCTCGCCGAGCGTGGCGGTCGCGCCGCCGGTGCCCTCGTCAGCGGCGGCAGGTCCCGCGATGGCTATGGCACCCGCGGCGACGAGGCCGGAGACCACGGTCGCGGCGGCAAGGCGGGCAACGCCGCGCCTCCGAACAGAAAACATGAATTTCCCCTCCGGGCGAGCTGCTCCGCATCGTCGGTCGCGACACGTGGGGGGAGCGCTTCGCCAGCAGACTCACTGACCCAATTGACTCAAAGGACCCAAGCGGCTCACATGACGCATGTGCCAACTCAAGTCCCGTATGAGTACCCGCGAATCCTAGGGAGAGGGAAGAGCCCGGTGCCCGTTCATACGGTCTGATAACCATTCCGACTCGGAATCGTTATCACCGGGGCCCGATACGGGAGGAGGCGTTGGTCGTGGTATCGACAAATCCCCACAACTCGCGGTCAGAGTACGGGCTCCGGAACGATCGGAACGCGTCCCTCCACTTGTGTTCTCACCTGGGCCTCCGTCGCCGCCACCGTGTCCGCCGTCTCCCACGGGTCCCTCTCGGCACCCCCGTTCGCCTGGCGTTCCGTCAGACGTGGTTCACCTTTCATCACACGGCGGAACGCCGCCGTACCACGCGTCAGATCATGGCCCGCGGACAGCGCGTCGATGTCCACGAAGGTCCTCCGGCGGCCGTCCGGACGCCCCTCCTCCAGGTCCTCCTCGCGCACCCGCAATCGGCCGTGCACCACCAGCGGTTCGCCCACCGAGACCGAGGCCGCCAGGTTCGCGCCCAGCGCCCGCCAGGCGAACACCGTGTAGAAGCTGGTGTGTCCGTCCGTCCAGCTGCCCCGCTCCCGGTCCCAGCGGCGCGCGGTCACCGCGAAGCGGAAGCGGGCCACCCCGCCCGTCGCCGTGTCCCGGTACTCCACCGCCGTCGCCACGTTCCCGACCAGCGTCACCATCGCGTCGTTCATGCGCCTCCCCTTTCCGAACCCGCTCCCGGCCGGCTCCGCATCCGAAGCCGACTCCAGGGTGGGCCCGGGCCGAGGACCCCTGCCCGGGCCTGTGGAGAGGTCGTCCACTGGGGAAAACACCGTCACCCGTGAGGGTGGGGCTCCACCGTCACCCGTGAGGGTGGGGCTCCACCGTCACCCGTGAAGGTGGAGCAGAGCACTCACCTCAACCGCGCCCCGACCCTCGTGCCGCCCCATCGCGCCCCGCCACCGCCCAGCCGTGTCACCCGCGCGCCCGACCGGGTCGCCGACACCGTCACGTACTGGTCGCGCACCTCCCGGTAGCGCAGCAACTCCGCCGCGATCGGGTCCAGCACCCTGGCCCGGCCGCACGCGGCCGCCGCCTCCCGCAGCTTCCGCTCGGCCTCCTGCCCGTACCGTCTGGCCGGCCCCTTCACGGCCGCGGCGCATGCCCACTCCACCAACGGCCCGCCGACGATGCCGCCGAGCATGATGAGGACCGGCGGCAGCAGCCCCGGCTCGACCACGCCCACGATCTGACCGACCAGCCACAACGCGCCGAAGACCTGCAGGAGCGTCATGAGCACCTGGGCGAGGACCGCGGCCGGCCACCAGGCGGGCCGCGGTGGCCGGGCCGCCGGGTCCCCGATGCTGACCGTCAGTTCGTCGAGCGCCTCCGGCAGCCCCTCGGCCCCGCGGGACGCCGCCTCGCGCACGGCCTGCGCCCAGGGCGCCGGCAGCCCGCGCGACGCCTCGTCGGCCACGGTCCGCACCGCCTGCTCCACCCGCTGGCGGGCGGTCAGTTCGTCCTCCGCCGGCGTCCGGAGGCGGGGATCGGTGGAGCCGTGCCAGCGGACCCGCTCGTACCAGCGGTAGAGCCGCAGCCAGGGGGTGCCGCAGGCGCGGATGGCACCCCGGCGCCAGACGCGTTCGGCGGCCTCGCCCGCGGCGGTGGCGCCGACGGCGACCGCGAGACGGTCCGCGAACGCCTCCCGCGCCCGCTCCCCCAGACCGGTCTGCCCGTCGGAGACGTACACCGGCCGGAGTCGGGCGGCCGCCGCGTCGACGTCGGCCGAGAGCCGCCGCGCGGGCGCGGTGCGTTCCTGGACGAACCGGCCGAGCATGTCGCGCAGTTCGCCCACCCCGTCCCCGGTGAGGGCGGAGAGCGCGAGGACGGTGGCGCCGGGCTCGCCGTGCTCGCCGAGGGCCATGCCGTCCTCGTCGAGGAGACGGCGCAGGTCGTCCAGGACGATGTCGGCCGCTTCGCCGCCCAGCCGGTCGATCTGGTTGAGGACGACGAAGGTGACCTCCGCGTGGCCCGCGAGCGGGCGGAGATAGCGCTCGTGGAGGACGGCGTCGGCGTACTTCTCCGGGTCCACGACCCAGATCACGGCGTCGACCAGGCCGAGGACCCGGTCGACCTGGTCGCGGTGGGCGGTGACGGCCGAGTCGTGGTCGGGCAGGTCGATCAGGACGAGCCCCTGCAGCTCCTCGTCGGCGGCGCCGCCCGCGAGGGGGCGGCGGCGCAGCCGGCCGGGCACGGCGAGCCGGTCCAGCAGCCCGGCCGACCCCTCGGACCAGCTGAGCGCGATGGGCGCGGAGGTGGTGGGACGGCGCAGTCCGGTCTCGGAGACGGGGACGCCCGCGAGGGCGTTGAAGAGGGTGGACTTGCCGCTTCCGGTGGGGCCGGCGATGGCCACCACGGTGTGGCGGGCGGAGAGCCGCTGGCGGGCGGCGGCCTCGTCGAGGACGCGTCCGGCCTCGGCGAGCCCGGCCTCGGCGAGGGTGTCGGTCTCCAGGCGGGTGCGGGAGAGGCCGACGAGTTCGTTGAGGGCGTCGAGGCGGGTGCGCAGGGTGCCGCCGTAGCTCCCGATCAGGGGCGGCAGGTCCTCGTCGGCCGGCCCGGTCTCGGGCCCGGCCTCCTCACCCGCCTTCGTCTCCCAGACCCGGCGCGCGATCAGGCCGTCGTCCCAGCGGTCGTCCACGGTGAGGCCCGTCGTGCCGCGGGTACCGCCCGTGCCGCCCTTTCCACCCGTGCTGTCCGTGCTGCTGCTCACCGGTCGTCACTTCTCCTTCTGCAGTACGGAGAGCGCGGCGATCAGCTCCGCCTGCGGCTCGGGGGTCACACCGAGGGCGTCGAGGGGCGCGAGGCGCCGGTCGCGCTCGGTGTGGAGGGCTCGTTCGAGGTACGTCATGACGAGGTCGCCTCCCTTGTCGCGCAGGCGCAGCGCGGCCTGGGCGCCGAGGAGTTCGGCGAGGCGCTCCCCGGCGCTCCGGGTGCGGCGTCCGCCGAGGAGGGCGGCGGCGAGCAGGGCGGCGACCGTGTCGGCGTCGGGGGCGGCGGTGCGGGCCGTGGAGGGCCGCTCCGTGGTGCGGAGCTCGTCCTCGGCCAGCTCTTCGAGCTCGCGCCGCCAGCGCCGTACGGTCATCTCGATGCGTTCGCCGGCCTCCCGGTCGGGGGCCGCGGCGCCGCCGCCGAGGCCCGCCGCCGCGGGTTCGCGGCGCCAGGTGTCCCGTACGCGTTCGTCCGCGGCGGCGACCGCGCACTGGAACAGGGCGGCGAGGGATTCGACGAGGGCGTCGAGGAGCTCGTCGGCGGAGCTGTCGCGGGGGTAGGCGCGCCAGCGGGTACGGGCGTCGCCGGCCAGGACGGTGCCGCGGCCCAACTGCTTGCGGAGGCGCTCGGTCTGCTCCTGGTAGGCCGCCTCGACCGCGCCGCCCAGGCGGCCGGCGGCGGCGTACTGGGCGGCGACCGCCGCGGCGAGCTCGGGGATGCGGGAGTCGAGGGAGGCGACGACACCGGAGGCGGTGCGGCCGACCGCCTGCTGGCGGGCGGCGGGGTCCTGGGCGCTGTGGGCGAGCCAGGCGCGCAGCGGGGCGACGGCGGTGTCGGGCAGCAGCCCGTGTCCGCCGCCCGTGGACTCCGGCAGCTCGGGGATGGTGAACCGGGGTACGTCGCCGAGTCCGGCCTTGTCGAGGAGGGCCTCGTACTGCCGGGAGACCTCGCCGATGATCTGGTGCGGGACGCGGTCCAGGACGGTGATGAGCGTGGCGTCGTACTCCTTGGCGGTACGGAGCAGATGCCAGGGGATGGCGTCCGCGTACCGGGAGGCGGTCGTGACCATCACCCAGATGTCGGCGGCGCAGATCAACTCGGAGGCGAGCAGCCGGTTCTCGACGACGAGCGAGTCGATGTCGGGCGCGTCGAGCAGCGCCAGTCCGCGGACGAGGGAGGAGGACGTCTCGACCCGCAGCGCGTTGTCCTCCGGCGGCTCCTCGGCCACGCTGTCGTCGTCCTGGTGGGGCAGCCAGACGCGGGTGAGCTGGGAGAGGATGCGCAGCCCGGCGAACCAGTGGTGGTCGTCGGGGTGGCAGACGAGGACGGGGGTACGCGTGGTGGGACGGAGCACGCCGGCCTCGCTGACCCGCCGCCCGACAAGGGAGTTGACGAGGGTGGACTTGCCGGCCCCGGTGGAACCACCGACGACGGCGAGGAGGGGCGCGTCCGGATCTTTCAGGCGGGGCACCAGATAGTCGTCGAGCTGTGCGAGCAGCTCGACCCGGTTCTGCCGGGCGCGTGGGGCGCCGGGGAGGGGGAGTGGGAGACGCACGGCCGCGACACAGTCGCGCAGGGCGGAGAGTGCGTCGATCAGATGAGGCCGTTCGTCCAAGGTCACCACATGCGAAGAATGCCCAATTTTGGAGCCTTTTTGAAGCGTATAACGGTCCTACGCGCCGACCGAACAGCTGATGACAGGAGCCTCAGGCATAACGAGTGCACAACACCCGGGCCAAGTGGCGCGAAAAGCGCTGCGGGAATCGCGCCTGCCTGCGATTATCGTTCCGCTTCACCGAACCTCCACATCGTGCCACGCAGGTGAAGCAACCGGGCCAAGGGGATCGGAGCCCTATCCTTGACCCGGCAGGCCGAGCCCCACCCACCAGGGGCTCCCGGCCGCACGGCCACCACCCGGCCCCCGTAGCTCAGTGGATAGAGCAGGCGCCTTCTAAGCGCTTGGCCGCAGGTTCGAGTCCTGCCGGGGGCGCACTAGCACAGACCCTCCTTCGGGAGGGTCTTTTTGCTGGTCACTGACCGGTTCGGGAAGCCGTCGGACAGCCGGATCCGAGCGGCACCGTGCCCGGCACACCGTTCGCCGGGACCTCGAAGGCGACCCGGGCCCGGCAGTCCGCCGCGAACCCGTCCCCCGCCAGAGCCTCACGCTCTCCCCTGCGCCCCTCCTGCCCGGTCGACGCAGACCGGACGGTGGGCACCGACCCGCCCGGGGTCCGCCGGGCACGGGATGTGCCGGCCCACGACGGGTTCGGTTCGCTCCACGCGTCCCGGTCCCGCCGGGCGCGCGCCTGGACCCTTCCCGTGGGGAGCCGGGAAGGGGCGGCGCGGTCCCCTCCGCCGGGCGGCAGGCGGGGCCGGGTGCGCGAGCCCTCGCCGGGGGTGGTCTGCGAGGACCGCGTGGCCACACCCTGCCACCGCCGCCCCGGGCGCGACAGAGTCGTGCACGCAAAAAGCCATCGGCATATGTGGGGCGCCGGCTCTCGTGCGCCCGACTTCGTCGACCTGGCGTGCGAGCCACGTCCACCCGCGCGAAGAAACGTGCGGAACAGCTGTTACCCGGCCGGGTCAGGCGCTCGGCGTAATGCGCCGGGCGGTGCGGCCGGTGGTGCGCCGGAGCTCGAAAGGGCTTGCTGTTGATCCTTGAACGGGTGGGTGTAGCTGTCAGTGAATGTCAGGGCCACGTCTGTCGCATATGCGTGCCTGATGAACCCGACAGTTACGGAAATGTCCGCTTCCGGTAACGCCGCTCCGCAGGCCTCCCGGCCCGGCCGACACGGCTGCAGAGTTTGGGTCCTCGGCCCACACCGGACCGAGACCCGCACCGCTCTCACCAGCTGTATCGGCTGGTGGGGCACCGTTCTTGAGGAGACATCACTTGTCTGCTTCTTCGACCGCCCGCCGCATCGCCGCCACCGCCCTCGCGGCCGGCGCCGTCGTCTCCGCCGTCGCCCTTCCGGCCGCCGCCCACGACGGCGACCGCCACCGCCAGCCGAAGGTGGAGATCAGCCGGGTCCAGGCGGACAGCCCCGGACGCGACAACCGCTCCAACCGGTCGCTGAACGCCGAATGGGTCGAGATCACCAACAACACCCGCCACGCGATCAACCTCAGGGGCTGGACCCTCAAGGACAACGACGGCAACCGCTACCGCTTCGGCGACTACCGTCTCAACGGGCGCGCCACCGTCCGCATCCACACCGGCGAGGGCCGCGACACCCGCACCGACCTGTTCCAGGACCGCCGCAACTACGTCTGGGACAACAACCGCGACAAGGCCACCCTCCGCGACGACCGCGGCCGGGTCGTCGACACCAAGTCCTGGGGCAACCACCACCACCGCCGCTAGGACGACAGCCGGCCCTGCCGAAGCCTCCGTCGCGGAAGGCAGGGCCGCCCGGCACACCTGAATCCCCGTGTGCCGGGCGACCGACCGGAAAGGGGCCACCACCACCCGGGATGGTGGTGGTCCCTTCACAGACCCTCCTTCGGGAGGGTCTTTCCGCTGTGCGGCGACGCGTTCGCGGACCTCGCGCGGTCACTCCGTCGGAGCGTCCGCCAGGTCGTCGCGGGTCAGGGTCGCCGGGGTCGAGTGGCCCGACAGGGCCAGGGTGAGGTCGAGTTCGGCGAGCAGGCAGCGGATGACGTGATCCACGCCCGCCTGGCCGTCGAGCGCCAGGCCGTAGGCGTACGGGCGGCCCACGAGGACGCCGTCCGCGCCGAGCGCCAGGGCCTTGGCGATGTCGTCGCCCGTGCGGACGCCGCTGTCGAAGAGGACCGTCAGACGGTCGCCGACCGCGTCCGCCACGGCCGGGAGGGCGTCGGCCGCGGCGATCGAGCCGGCCACCTGGCGGCCTCCGTGGTTGGAGACCACCACGCCGTCCATCCCCGCGTCGACGGCGGCGCGGGCGTCGTCGGGGTGGAGGATGCCCTTGAGGACGATCGGGCCGTCCCAGTTCTCGCGCAGGAACGCCAGGTCCGGCCAGGTCTTGCCCGGGTCGGAGAACATCGACACGAAGTGCATCACGGCCGCGTTCGGGTCCTCCTCCACCGGCTTCGCCAGACCCGCGCGGAAGGCCGGGTCGGAGAAGTAGTTCGCCGTCCCGACCCCGTGCAGGAACGGCAGGTACGCCTGGTCGAGATCGCGCGGACGCCAGGAGAGCATCGGTGTGTCGAGCGTGACGACGAGCGCCGTGTAACCGGCCGCCTTCGCCCGGCCCAGGAAGGAACGCGCGACCTCGACGTCCTTCGGCCAGTACAGCTGGAACCAGCGCTCCCCCTCCCCAATCGCCTCCGCCACCTGCTCCATCGGCGTACTGGACGCGGAGGAGAGGATGTACGGGATGCCGCGCGCCGCCGCCGCGCGCGCGGCCGCCGGCTCGGCGCCGGGGTGCAGGATCGACAGCACGCCGACCGGCGCGAGGGCCACCGGAGCGGGCAGCGCGCGGCCCAACAGCTCGACGGAGAGATCGCGTTCGCGCACGTCACGGAGCATCCGCGGGACCAGCCGGCGCCGTTCGAGAGCCGCCCTGTTGGCCCGGGCCGTGGATCCGTCGCCCGCGCTGCCGGCGACGTAGCCGACGGGCCCCGGGCCGAGCCGCTGGGCGGTGAGTTCCTCCAGCCGGGTCAGATCGGTGGGGAGTCTCGGTACGGCTCCGGTCAGCCCGTTGAGGTAGATCTCGTACTGGAAGTCCGCCCAGCTCATGCGCAGGTACCGCCCTTCGGAGGATCGCCGTGGGAGCACCTTGCCACCGCGGTCGGGCGCCTCACCAGGCCCGTGCCGCCTCCACTCCCAGCCAGACGGCCCCGAGTCCGGCGGCCAGGCTCCCGGCCGCGTTCGCCGCCGCGTACCCCTTCGCCCCGGTCTCGTACAGCCTCGCCGTCTCGTAGGAGAAGGTGGAGTACGTCGTCAGGGCGCCGCAGAGTCCGGTGCCGAGCAGCAGCTGCGCGTGGGCGGAGGAGACGCCGGTGAGCAGGCCGAGCACGAACGAGCCGACGACATTGACGGTGAACGTGCCCCAGGGGAAGACCGAGTCGTGGCGCGACTGGACGGCGCGGTCGGCGAGGTAGCGCAGGGGCGCGCCGACCGCGGCGCCCGCGAGGACGAGAAGCCAGTTCACCCGTGGTCGCCCGCCGGCGTGAGCGGTCGGTTCGCGCGGCCCCGGGCGGTGGGTGAGGGAGGCGCCCCGTTCATGTCCGGTCCTCCCGGCCCACGTACCGGATCACCTCGCAGTCGTCGAGGATCACCAGTCCCTCCGTCACCAACGCGTCGAGCTGGGGCAGGAAGTCCCGGACCCGGTCCTCGGTGTCCACGATCACGACGGCGACCGGCAGGTCCTCGCTCAGCGAGAGCAGGCGGGTGGTGTGCACGAGCGAGGAGGCGCCGAAGCCCTCGATGCCCCGGAAGACGGAGGCACCGGCGAGGCCCGCCTCGTGGGCGCGGTGCACGATCTCGGCGTACAGCGGCCGGTGGTGCCAGGTGTCGCTCTCGCCGAGGAGGATCGTCACGCGCAGGGCCCTGCCCGCCAGTCTCGTCATCGTGTCCTCCTCGCCAGAGCGCGACGGGTCGCGAGGGTCGCGGCCCACACGGCGGCCAGCGCGGCGACCACCGTCGCTCCCATGTATGCCACGCCGCGGGCCGTCTCCCCCGCGCTCAGCAGCCGCTGTGTGTCGAGGGAGTACGTGGAGAAGGTGGTGAAGCCGCCGAGGACGCCCGTACCGAGAAAGGGGCGTACGAGCCGGTGGGGCGGGGTGGCGACCTCGGTGACCAGCACCGTCAGCACGCCGATCAGCGCGCAGCCGGACACGTTCACGAGGAACGTGGTCCAGGGGAACGCGTCGGCCGGGGTGGGCCGGACGAGCGACGCGCCGTAGCGGGCCGCCGCGCCGAGGGCGCCGCCGGCCGCCACGGCGGCGACCACCGGTAGCTGCCCGCGCACGTCCATGCGGTCAGGTTAGGCGGTCTCCGCCGCCGCGCCGTCGGACGCCCTCCCGGCGGCCAGGGTGTCCAGGAGCGTCGCCGCCCAGCCCGCGTCGTAGTGGTCGAGGCGCGGGAAGCCGCCGTTGTACAGATCGCCGGTGAAGACGTACGTGGCGCCCGGGTTGTGGGCCGCGTATCCACCGTCCGCGAAGAAGTGCGGGCTGCCCTGGATCTCCGGGCCCCGGGCCTCGTGCCACTGCTCGTACACCTCGCGCCGGCCCGCGCCTCGCGCGAGGGCGGCCTCCAGGGCCCGGGCGTCGACGTCCGGGCAGGACTCGGCGATGTCGAGGATCACGGAGTGGATCGCTATGCAGCGGTGCTCGGTGTAGAAGGCCGTCCGCAGCCCGGCGTCGAGCTGGTCGGAGCCGCGCAGCCCGCCCGCCTCCGGCGCCTTCGCCGCCTGGACGGCTTCGAGGGCGGGCAGGACGCTCGACGGGTACTCCCACGCGGGCGCGTCCCACAGTCGCCAGCCCAGCTCGGGGCGGTGCGCGCCGAGCATGACGACCTCGGCGTCGACGATGTGCTTGGGCGTGGGCTGGCGGTTGAACAGCTCCAGCGGGAAGGCGCGGTGGTCGATCAGCAGGTCCTGCCCGCGCTCGGCGGCGGTGGCCCGCAGGGTGTGCAGGGCGAGCGAGGCCCAGGGACAGCCGATGTCCGACCAGGCGGTGACGACGGGCGGGTGCGCGTCTCGTACGGGAGTCATGGCTGTGAGCGTGGGTGTCCCCGGGCGGCTCGTCCAGTGGCCGCGACCGACTTCGTCACCATGCCCCCAGCTTTCCGGATAAGTTTCCGTTTCTTCTCGGGGTCGTGCACTATGGAGGGGACGAACCTTCCTGGGGCGGCTTGGAGTGTTGTGTCATGCAGTTCGGAATCTTCACCGTCGGGGACAGGACCACCGATCCCACCGACGGCACCACGCCGGGCGAGTACGAGCGGATCAAGGCCATGGTCGCCATCGCCCGCAAGGCGGAGGAGGTCGGGCTGGACGTCTTCGCGACCGGCGAGCACCACAACCCGCCGTTCGTGCCGTCCTCCCCGACGACCCTCCTCGGGCACATCGCGGCCCGTACGGAGAGGCTGATCCTCTCCACGTCCACGACGCTGATCACCACCAACGACCCGGTGAAGATCGCCGAGGACTTCGCGATGCTCCAGCACCTCGCCGACGGCCGCGTCGACCTGATGATGGGACGCGGCAACACCGGTCCGGTCTACCCGTGGTTCGGCCAGGACATCCGCCAGGGCATCCCGCTGGCCGTCGAGAACTACGCGCTGCTGCACCGGCTGTGGCGCGAGGACGTGGTGAACTGGGAGGGCCGCTTCCGCACGGCCCTCCAGGGCTTCACCTCGACGCCCCGTCCGCTCGACGGCGTACCGCCCTTCGTCTGGCACGGCTCCATCCGCTCCCCCGAGATCGCCGAACAGGCCGCGTACTACGGCGACGGCTTCTTCGCCAACCACATCTTCTGGCCCAAGGAGCACACGGCCAGGATGGTCCGCCTCTACCGGAAGAGGTTCGCCCACTACGGGCACGGCACTCCCGAGCAGGCCGTCGTCGGCCTCGGCGGCCATGTCTTCATGCGCAAGAACTCCCAGGCGGCCGTACGGGAGTTCCGGCCCTACTTCGACAACGCCCCCGTCTACGGCCACGGTCCGTCCCTGGAGGAGTACACGCGCGAGACGCCGCTGACCGTCGGGTCTCCGCAGGAGGTCATCGACCGCACGATGTCGTTCCGCGAGTACGTGGGCGACTACCAGCGGCAGTTGTTCCTGGTGGACAGCGGCGGTCTGCCGCTGAAGACGGTCCTGGAACAGCTCGACCTGCTCGGCGAGGAGGTCGTCCCGGTGCTCCGCAAGGAGATGGAGAGCCTGCGCCCGGCCGGTGTGCCCGAGGGGCCGACCCATGCGGCCCGGGTGGCGGCGCGCGACGCCGGGAGCGGCGCGAAGACCCGCGCGTAGCGGCACCGGGGCCGGCGGACCGTCGGCCCGGGCGCCGGCCCCCGGGAGCCGGAGCGGGCCGGAGACCCGCGACGTGAGCGAGGCGGACAGGCGCGGACCCTGGCCTGGGGCATTAACCAGGGGCCGGCCCGTGCCGCCTCGTTCTGCGATGGTCGGCCCGGCCGACAGGGCGGTCAAAGCCGGGCCGCAGAGTCTGTCAGATCCCCCCTCCCGGTATGCCGCACCGCCACCCGCCCTCGCGCCCCGTCGCGCGGCCCACGGTGGTCCGGCCACACCCCACCCCCCGTCCGACCAGGGCCGGACACCCGCTGCGGCGCTCCCCGAGCGGGCGACGGTGGTCCGACCACCATCCGGCGGCCCAGTGGGGTGCCGGGTACACCTCGTGCCGACGGACGCCCAGGCGAGACCGTGGAGGTGCAGCTGGAGGGAGCTGCAAAACCGTAGGCAGGAGTGTCGTGAGTACATCCGTCGCAACCAAGAGCAGGACTCTTCTCGATCCACTGGGAATCCCGCACCGCACCGGGAACGTGGCGCACTCCGCGGCGTACCGGAACGCGGTGGCCGACGATGTCTACGACGAGCTCTGTGCCACGCTCTTCTCGGGGTTCCCGCGACGGGACCAGCGGCTGAAGGCGGAGCAGTACCTCCGGGGGCTGCTGACCGCGCAGGGCCGCAAGTCGATCCGTAACATCGCGGCGCAGATCGGCGGGCCGGCCGCCGAGCAGAGCCTGCACCACTTCATCTCCAGCTCCACCTGGGACTGGCGGCCGATGCGGGCCGCGCTCGCCGGGTTCCTGGAGCAGAACAGCTGCCCGCAGGCATGGGTGGTGCGGTCGATGCCGATACCGAAGGCCGGCGAGCACTCGGTGGGCGTGGACCGCAGGTTCGACCCCGAGCGCGGGCAGGTTTTCCGGGGCCAGCAGGCGTTCGGCGTGTGGTTCGCCGCCGAGGAGCTGAGCGTCCCGGTCAACTGGCGTCTCTTCCTGCCCGATCCGTGGGTGAAGGACCGGACCCGGCGCGACCGGGCGGAGGTTCCGGAGGGCGCGGGCGAGGAGACGCTGGAGGAGTGCGCGGTCGCGGCGGCGCTCGACACCGCCCGCTGGCAGGACGTCACCCGCAAGCCGGTGCTGCTCGACATCCGGGGCGGCGCGGGGCGTGCGGCGCTGAACCGGCTGGCCGGCGCGGGTGTGCCGGTCGTCGCCCGGATCGGCGCGACGTGCCGGCTGGCGGTCGCGGACCGGGCGCTGCCCGGTTTCGGCGCCGGACCGCTGCCGGCCCAGCAGATCCTGGAGTCGCTCAAGGGCCTGCGCCGCCCGGTGAGCTGGCTGGACACGGCGAGCGGCGGGCGGACCTCGCGTACGTCGCTGGCGACGGTGGTACGGGTGGCGCTGCCCGCGCCCGCGGGGGAACGGATGCGTCCGCTGCTGCTGCTCGGCGAGTGGGACGACCCTCGGCGGCCCCCTGCCCGGCTGTGGATCACCGACCTGAACGGCTCGACGGTCGGCTCGCTGCTGCGGCTGACGAAGCTGGCCGGGCGGGTGGAGCGCGACTTCACCCGGGTCGGCGAGGGCGCGGGGCTGCGGGACTTCGTGGGCCGCTCGTTCCGCGGCTGGCACCGTCACATCACCCTGGCCTCGGCGGCCCACGCGGCGACGGTCCTGGCGACGGACTGGGACGCCGCGTACGACTCCGCCGGCTGACACCGGCCGGGGCGGGGCGGCCACCGCGCCCCCGCCCCGGCCGGTCATGAGACGGAACCCGCCCAGGCAGGCCACGGGGCCGGAACCCGCCCCGACCGGTCAGGAACCCGCCCGCCGCGGCGTCGGACGCCGGTGCCTCCCCGCACCCCGCGCGTCACCGCGCCGCGGCGACCCCCGCGCCGCGGCCCCGGTGCCCCGTCCGCCGTCGCCACGTCACGACGGCGGGCGGGGCGCGTCCGGGGCCGGGCGGGCCGGGTCCGCGCCGCGCTGCTGCGCCAGGACGTCTCGGGTGCGCTGAAGGCGGAGGGCCAGCTGGACCTCCAGGACCTGGCCGGGCTTCTGCCACTCCGTGCCGAGGAGTTCGCCGATGCGCTCCAGTCGGCGCGAGACCGTGTTCGGATGGACGTGCAGCGCCTCCGCCGCGTTCGTCGGGCTGCCGCCCGACGCGAAGTACGCCTCCAGCGTGCGCGTCAGATCGGTGAACCGTTCGGCGTCGTACTCCAGTACGGGACCGATCGCCGACTCGATGAACCCGTCCACGTCGTGGTCGTCGGAGAGCAGCAGCCCCAGGAAGCCGAGGTCCTGCACGGACGCCGCGGACCCCGAACCCCCCAGCGCGCTCATCGCGTCCAGGCAGCGCATGGCCTCCAGATACATCCGGCCCACCCCGTCCGGGCTCCAGCCCGGGCCCGCGGCGGCGACCGAGACCGGGTGGCCGAGCAGCGGGGCCAGTTCGCCGGAGACCGCGCGGGCGGCGGCCGAGGCGTCGAGCCCCGGCAGCAGCAGCACGAGGCAGCCGCCCTGCACCGTCTTCAGACCGGCCATCCGGTACGCGTACGAGGACGCCCACACCACGGCCCGCCCCTGCTCCCCGCCCTCCGGCCGGGCCACCACCAGCACATGCGGCTTGCGCAGGTCGATGCCGAGTCGGCCGGCGCGCTGCACTAGCTGTTGCGGAGGAGCGTGCTGCGGGTCGGCGAGCAGGTCGTCGAGCAGCTCGTCGCGGACGGGCCCCTCGGCGACCGCGGTGGAGCGCTGCATCAGGAGCAGGAACGCGACGGACTGCGCGGCCAGTTCGAGGAGCCGCTCGTCCTCCCCGGTCAGTCCCGTGTCCGCCCGCATCACCAGGACGCCGAGGTCCTCGGAGCCCGCGATGACGGGCGCGACCCAGGTGTTGTCGCCGGTCACGACGGGCCGGCGGCCGGCATGGGCGTCCAACGACGCCTTCGCCACGGACTCCTCGTCGAGGCCCGGGATCTCACCGCCGGAGACGAGCCTGCGGCCGCCCGGATCGCGGATCATGACGGTGCCGTCGAGCGCGTCGCCGGCCGCCTTGGCCACGTTGCACAGGTCCCCGCCCGCCAGGACGAGGTTCATGATCCGGCTGTGCGCCTCACTGACGTGCCGCATCCGGGTCAGGCTGGACCTGGCGCGGGAGCTGTCCAGCTCCAGTTCGGTGACCTCGGCGCGGGTCTGGTCGAGGAGACGGGCCTTCTCGATGGCGACGGCGGCGAGGTCGGCCAGTGAGGACAGCAGCCCGATCTCGTCGGGGGTGTAGTGGCGGACCCTGCGATCCGCCCCGTACAGGGCGCCGACGGTGGTGTCCCCGCTGCGCATCGGAATCGCCATGACGGCGTGCAGTCCCTCGGCCCGGACGACCTCGTCGACCGCCCGCGCGTGCGGGAAGCGGTCGTCCTCCAGGTAGTCGGAGGTCCAGGCCGGTTCGCCGTGGCCGTGGGCCTCGCCGCCGAGGCCGTGGCCGTCGAGGACGCGCAGGCCGTTGACGAGCCCGGTGTGGGATCCCTCGGTGGTGTGGACGCACGAGGACCCGTTGGTGTCGCGGAGGCTGACGTACGCCATGTCGAGCGACAGGAGCCGTTTGGCGCGGCGGGTGATGACCCGCAGCAGGCTGTCGAGGTCGTAGGGGAGCGTCAGGTCGCGGGCGGTGTCGACGAGGGCGGCGAGCCCGGCCTCGCGCTGCTCGCTGCGGTCGAAGGAGGAGGAGAGGCCGGTGGCGAGGTGGACGGCCCGTTCGAGCCGGGCCAGTTCGTCCGGCGGGGTGCCGGCGCCGCGGGCCTCGTGGAGCACTGTCTCGTAGCGGCTGGGTGGGGCCTGTTGGGCCAGCAGCTCCAGAACCGCGAGCGCGTCGGTGCCCCCGCCGCCGTCCGCGCCATGCTTGGACATGTCCCAACCCCCGTTGTTGAGAGAAACCGGGAGCCCCGGAGGAAACCCGTACCGCTGGCCGAAACTAATTCGGCCCTGGGAGAGGGTCAACGGTGACCTCGGCCACTTCGTTCCCGCCGTGTGAGCAGGGTGGGGAGATCACCGCCGGGCAGGGGAAGCGGTGTTGTGGGACCACCTTCCGCCCGGGGGGATGGGCGGAAGGCGGTCGGCCGGAGCGGCCCGTCACGGGGGAAGGGGCCCCTGCTCACGCCCCCGGTGTGCGGAGCACCAGGCGGGTGCCGTGCGGGCCGTGCGTCTCGATGCGGCGGTGGACCTCGGCGGCCTCGCTGAGCGGGCGCACCTCGACCTCGCGGGGGCACAGCAGTCCGGCGGCGAGGAGGTGGTTGATCGCCTCGGCGGCCTCGGCCAGTTCGGCCGTGGTGGCGTGCGAGATGACGAATCCCGCGATCGAGCCGTCCTTCATGTAGAGCTGTCCGGCCGGCAGGACGGGACGGCTGCGGGCGCCCGCGAGGAGCACGATCCGGCCCCGGCGGGCCAGCAGGTCCACGCTGTGCGCGAGGTCGTTGGTGCCGGAGGCGTCGAGGTAGGCGTCGACGCCGTCCGGGGCCGCCTTGCGGATCAGTTCGTGCGCGGCCGGGTCGGTGTAGTCGAAGACCTCCGAGGCGCCGAGCGAGGCGACGTACTCCGTGTCCCGCTGCCGCGCGGTGGCGATCACCCGCGCTCCGGCCCACGCGGCGAGGGCGACCATCGCGCTGCCGACGTTGCCGGCCGCGCCCGCGACCACCACCGTCTCCCCGGCCCGTACGCGGCCGTGCGTGAAGAGTCCGAGGTACGCGGTGGCCGCCGGGTGCACCACGGCGACGGCGAGCTCGGGGTCGACTCCGGCCGGGAGCCGGTAGAGGCGGTCGGCCGCCACGACGGCCCTCTCGGCCGCGGCGCCCTGGCGCCCCTCGTGGCCCAGGCTGTTGCTCCACACCAGGTCTCCGGTGGTGAACCCGGTGGCGCCCGCTCCGCTCTCCACGACCCGGCCGACCAGATCGCGGCCGATCACGAAGGGAAAGGGCAACGGCGTGCTGAAGACTCCGGACCGTACGAAAGTGTCGACCGGATTGACCGTGGTGGCCAGGACGTCGACGAGAACATCCGTGGGCCCGGGGTGTGGTTCGGCCAGTTCCCCGTAATGAATCGCTTCCGGCGGTCCGAGCTCTTCGATGTAGGCAGCGCGCATACCCGGATACTGGCAGGGCCGTTCCGTGATTTCTCCCGCGCGCCCCATGGTGTGTCAACTCGGGCGGATCGTGCGGCATTACGGGCCTACGCTGACGTTCATGGAATTGACATTGACCGATCTCGCCCCGGGCGACCCGGAGTTCGACACCGGCGTGGGTCCCCTGATCCGGGCCCTGCGCCCCGGCCTGGACGAGGACGGGTTCCTGCGGTTCGCGACGGCGGCCCACCGGCAGGGCCTGGTCTTCACCGCCGCCCATGACGCCACCGGGCGCTGCCTGGGCGTGGCCTCGCACCGCGTACTGGCCACCAGCCGGGGCCGGTTGCTCTTCGTCGACGATCTCGTCACCGATCCCTCCGCCCGCTCGGCCGGGGTCGGCGCGCGCCTTCTCGACGAGCTGCGGGCGCGCGGCCGCCGGGCCGGGTGCGTACGGATGGAACTCGACACCGGCACGGTCAACCACGGCGCACAACGCTTCTACCACGCACAGCGGATGAACATCGTGGCCCTGCACTTCGCACAGGAGTTGGGCACCGGACTTGACGTACCCTGATTGGCTTCGTTGACCGCCTCCCCGGGCGCTCAGCAGTATTCCCTTCCGAGAACAGCGAAATGTTTCCGTCCATTCTCCGTCCGCCCTTCTTCACCCGCGCATTCCTGCGGGAGCGGCCCGAATTCGCCTTGCCGACCCCTGCCGATCACTGCTGATCTCTGCCGGACTCGGCATTTCTACTGACGAAAGCCTGGGGACATGCTGCTGCAGCGCATTGGAAACCGTGGAATCCGGCTGGGCACGCTGTTCGAGCGAGCGGCGTCCCGGCATCCGGCGAACGTGGTGATCCTCGACCACGACCTCGACATCGCGCCCGAGCTCGGGCGGCGGACGACGGTCGCGGAGATCGCCGACCTGATCGACGACTTCGCGTCCCGGCTCTGGGCGGCGCGGGTACGCCCCGGGGAGCGGGTCGTCGTCTACAAGTCCGACGGCTTCGACATCACGCTGCTGTCCTGCGCCATCGCCCGTGTCGGGGCCGTCCCGGTGCTCCTGTCGCCGAAGCTGGACGGCGCGACCGCCGCGGAGCTGGTGCGGCGCACCGACCGGCCGTTCCTGCTGACCGACGCGGCGAAGCTGGAGAAGGAGCTGCCGCCCGAGGTCTTCGACCTCGCCGGCAAGGTGCTGCTGGCCTCCGGCAGCCATGAGGGCGCCACGGAGCTCGCCGCTCTCGCCGGCGTGGCGCGGGTGCCCGCCGTGACGATGCCGCCCGAGCACCCGACACTGATCACGCACACCTCGGGCACGACGGGCACCCCGAAGCTGGCCGTGCACACCGGCCGTACCCTGCAGGCCCGTTACCGGCCGCAGTTCTCCGCCGTCGCGCCGCTGATCCGCGACCGCGAGACGATCGCGATGCACGTGTCGTTCGTCCACTCGCGGCTCTTCACCGCGCTCGCGATCTCCCTCCTGCGGGGCTTCCCGATCATCGTGCTCGCCGATCCGGACGCCAAGCAGGCCGCCGACCTGTTCGCCCGGCTGAAGCCCGGCATCCTGGAGGCGCACCCCAACTCGTTCATGGAGTGGGAGGAGTTGGCGAACGACCCGCGCGGACCGCTGTCCAACGTGAAGCTGTTCTCCTCCACCTTCGACGCGATCCACCCGCGGACCGTGCACACCCTGCTGCGCGCCACGAAGCGGCGCGCGCCCCTCTTCGGCCAGCTGTACGGCCAGAGCGAGGTCGGACCCGCCGTGGTCCGCGCCTTCACCCGGCGCCGCAAGCTCGACGACGACGGACGCTGCGTCGGCCGCCCCTTCCCGGGCATGACGGACGTGCGGGTGGTCGGCCGGGACGGCAAGGAGCCCTCGCCGGAGAACCCGGGCTACATCGAGGTGCGCAGCGACGGCCGGATCGTCACCTACCTCGGCGAGCAGGAGCGGTACGACCAGCAGGTGTCCGCGGACGGCTGGTGGCGGATGGGGGACGTCGGCTACCGCACCAAGTGGGGCTGCGTGCACCTGCTCGACCGTGAGGTCGACCTCATCGAGGGCTTCGGCTCCACGCTCGCCGCCGAGGACACGCTCTTCGGGAAGCTGCCGGAGCTGGCCGAGGTCATCATCATCCCCGGCGGCGACGGCCGGGCCGTCCCGGTGGTGTGCACCAAGGACGACCGCCCGCTGGACCCGGCGGCCTGGAAGGCGGCGGCGGCCACGCTGCCGCCGATGGCGGAGCCGGTCCAGTGGCGGCTCGGCGAACTGCCGCAGACCGCCACCACCAAGATCAAGCGGCTCGAGCTGGCCAGGCTGCTCGCCGCGGGCACCACGACGACCACCGGGGAGAGCGCATGAACGACACGCACGCCGAGTACTGCATCGTCGGCGCCGGACCGCGCGGCCTGTCGGTACTGGAGCGGATCTGCGCCAACGAGCGGACCGCGCCCAGCCACCGGACCCTGACCCTCCATGTCGTCGACCCGGCGGCGCCGGGCGCCGGCGCGGTGTGGCGGACCGAGCAGTCCCGGCACCTGCTGATGAACACGGTCGCCTCGCAGGTGACCGTGTACACCGACGACAGCGCACGGATCGAGGGCCCCGTCGAGCCCGGCCCCAGCCTGTACGAGTGGGCGCGGGAACTCGCGGCGCTCGCCGTGCTCACCGAGGACGGCGGGCGCGCCGAGAGCGGGGGCGCCGACGGGTACGACGAGGCGACCCTGGAGGAGGCGCGCCGGCTCGGCCCGGACTCGTACCCCTCGCGGGCCTTCTACGGCCGCTATCTGCACGACTCCTTCCAGCGGGTGGTGGCCCGCGCGCCCGGCCACGTCACGGTGCGCCTGCACCGGTCGCGGGCGGTCGCGATGGCCGACACGCACGGGGTCCCGGGCGGCCCGCAGGGCGTGCGGCTCGAGGACGGCACCCGGCTCAACCACCTCGACGGGGTCGTCCTCGCGCAGGGCCATGTGCCGGCCCGGCTGACGGCCCGCGAGGCCCGCACGGCGAGCCTGGCCCGGATCCACAACCTGCGCTACCTGACGCCCGCCAACCCGGCGGACCTGGACCTGAGCGGCATCGAGCCGGGCCGGCACGTGCTGCTGCGCGGCCTCGGGCTCAACTTCTTCGACCACATGGCGCTGTTCACCGCCGGGCGCGGCGGGGTCTTCGAACGGCGGGACGGGCGTCTGGTGTACCGCCCCTCGGGGCGTGAGCCGAAGCTCTTCGCCTCCTCCCGGCGCGGGGTGCCGTACCACGCGCGCGGGGAGAACCAGAAGGGCGCGTACGGGCGTTACCTGCCGCAGCTGCTGACACCGGAGTTCATCGCCCGGCTGCGGGCCCGGAACGCCGAGGGCGAGCGGGTGAACTTCGCGCAGGACCTGTGGCCGGTGATCTCGCGCGAGGTGGAGAGCGTCTACTACGGCACGCTCCTGGACTCCCTGGGGCGCGGCGCCGAGCGCGAGGAGTTCACCACCCGGTACCTGGCCGCGGCCGAGCAGTCCGACCGGACGGCGCTGGTGGCCTCGTACGGCTTCGAGGAACCCCGCCGCTGGGACTGGGAGAAGCTGTCGCGACCGTACGGCGAGCGGCGGTTCACGGACCGGGACGACTTCCGGACGTGGCTGCTCGGCCACCTGGAGCAGGACGTGGTGGAGGCCCGGGCGGGCAATGTGGAAGGCCCGCTCAAGGCGGCGCTGGACGTACTGCGGGACCTGCGCAACGAGGTACGGCTCGCCGTCGACCACGGCGGCCTCGAAGGCAACTCGCACCGGGACGACCTGGAGGGCTGGTACACCCCGCTCAACGGCTTCCTGTCGATCGGCCCGCCGGCCTCCCGTATCGAGGAGATGATCGCGCTGATCGAGGCCGGTGTCCTGGAGGTCACCGGTCCGGGCACGCAGATCCGGCTCGACGCGGCGGCGCCGTCCTTCGTGGCCGCGTCGGACACGGTCCCGGGGCCGCCGGTGCGGGCGACGGTGCTGATCGAGGCGCGGCTGCCGGAGCCGGACCTGCGGCGCACCCAGGACCCGCTGCTGCTGCACCTGCTCGACACCGACCAGGCCGCGCCGTACCGGATCCCCGGTTCCTGCGGGACGAGTTACGAGACCGGCGGGCTGGCCGTCACCGAGCGGCCGTACCGTGTGGTGGACGGCCGCGGCAGGCCGCATCCGCGGCGCTTCGCCTACGGCGTGCCGACCGAGTCCGTGCACTGGGTGACCGCGGCCGGCATCCGGCCGGGCGTCGACTCCGTGACCCTCGGCGACTCGGACGCGATCGCCCGCGCGCTGTGCGCGCTGCCGCCGACCGCGCACGTGCCCGCGGGAGTGCGGCCGGTGACGCGTGAGGCCACGACGGAGCTCGCCGGGGTGATCGTGTGAGCGGGCGCCGTGACGGGACGGCCGGGCGCGCCGGGGTGGTCGTGTGACCCGGTCCCACGACGACGCGGGGCTCCTCTCGCCGGTGCGGGCCGGAACGCCCGTGGAGGCCGCGGTCGGCGACCAGGCGTGGCTGCAGGCCATGCTGGACGCCGAGGCGGCGCTGGTCCGGGCGCAGGCGCGGCTCGACACGGTCCCGGAGTCGGCGGCCCGGGCCGTCTCCAACGCGGCGCGCGCCGAACGCCTGGACGTCCGTGCCCTGGCCCTCGCGGCCCGCGAGACGGCGAACCCGGTGGTCGGCCTGGTGCAGGCGCTGACGCGCGTCGTCGCGGCGGAGGATCCGGCGGCGGCGGAGTACGTCCACCGGGGCTCGACGAGCCAGGACATCTTCGACACCGGGGCGATGCTGGTCGCGGACCGGGCGCTGCGGCTGATCCGCGCGGACCTGTCCCGGACGGCGGCGGCGCTCGCCGCGCTGGCCGAACGCCACCGCGACACCCTGATCGCCGGCCGCACCCTGGCCCTCCACGCGGTCCCGACCACCTTCGGTCTCAAGGCCGCGGGCTGGCGCGGCCTTCTCCTCGCCGCCGACGACCGTCTGGCGCGCGTCCAGGAGGCCCTCCCGGTCTCCCTCGGCGGCGCGGCGGGAACGCTCGCGGGGTACGTGGAGTACGCGCGACTGGCGGCGGGCGGGGCGCCGGACCCGGCCGGGAGCGGCGCGGGCGCGCCGGAGGGCGGCACCGGCCGGCCGACGGCCGAGGACTCCGGTGCGGCCGCCGACGCACCGGACGGCACGCCCCTCGGCGGGTTCGACGTCGGGGCCTACCAGGAGCGGCTCGTCGAGGCGTTCGCGGAGGAGACCGGGCTCGGGTCCGGGCTGCTGCCGTGGCATGCGCTGCGGGCTCCCGTCGCCGATCTGGCGTTCGCGCTCGCGTTCGCGACCGGGGCGCTCGGGAAGGTCGCGATCGACGTGCAGTCGCTCGCGCGGACCGAGGTCGGCGAGGTCGCCGAGCCGTCGGGCGGGGCCGGGCGCGGGGCGTCGTCGGCGATGCCGCACAAGCGCAATCCGGTGCTGGCCACGCTCATCCGGTCGGCCGCGCTCCAGGTGCCCGCGCTCGCGGGCGCGCTGGCACAGTGTCTGGTCTCCGAGGACGAGCGGTCGGCCGGGGTGTGGCATGCCGAGTGGCAGCTGCTGCGCGAGTGCCTGCGGCTGACGGGCGGCGCGGCGCACACGGCCGTCGAGCTGGTCGAGGGCCTGGAGGTGCGGGCCGAGCGGATGCGGGAGAACGTCGCGCTCACCGGCAGCCGGATCGTCTCCGAGCGGATCGCGGCCGTGCTCGCGCCGCGGCTCGGGAAGGCCGCCGCGAAGGAGCTGCTGACCTGGGCGTCGGTGACGGCGGACCGGGACGGCCGCCCACTGCCCGAGGTCCTCGCGGACGCCCCGGAGCTGGCCGGCGTCATGGACCGGGCCGAGGTCGACGCGCTGTGCGACCCGGCCGCCTACACGGGCGCGGCCGGCCCCCTGGTGGACCGGGCGCTGAAGGGCGTGTCGTGAGCGGCGGCCCCGTGGCGTCCCGGTCCCGGCCCGCCGGGTCCCGGTGGATCGAGGGCTGGGACCCCGAGGACGTCACGTTCTGGGAGGCGCGGGGGAAGCGGATCGCGCGGCGGAACCTCGTGCTGTCCGTCGCCTCCGAGCACATCGGCTTCTCCGTCTGGAGCATGTGGTCGGTCCTCGTCCTCTTCATGTCCCCGCGCATCGGGCTGCCGTTCACGCCCGGCGAGAAGTTCCTCCTCGTCGTGACCCCCACCCTCGTCGGCGCGGTGCTGAGGCTCCCGTACAGCTACGCCGTCACCCGCTTCGGCGGCCGCGACTGGACCGTGTTCGCCACCGCGATCCTGCTCGTCCCGGCCGGCGCCGCGGCGTACTTCGT
>NZ_JBEZNW010000043.1:0-59743 GCF_040653355.1 Streptomyces sp. NPDC047971
CGGGGGCGGGGGCGGGCGGCGCACCGACGACCGTCGGTCCGCACCCCGCCCGTCCCCTCGGGCTCAGCGGACCGGGCCGGGGAGCGGCGGCAGGGGCAGGGGAAGCCCCGGCAGCCCGTCGAGGCTGGACGCGATGTGCTCCTTCTTCGCGAAGTACGCGCTCAGCGAGGCGTCGTCCTCGCGCGCGAACCGCCTCCCGTGGAGGTCGCGGTCCTCGTCGTACGCCATGAACGGCACCCCGTAGCCACAGCTGTCCCGGACCAGCTCGGCGGTGACCACCACGATCGCGCGCAGCCCGTGCTTGGTCACGTCGATGTCCGGGAAACGCGCCATGAGCCCCTCCCACCGGGGGTCGTCCCGGAAGACGGGCTCGCCCCGGCCGTGCACGCGCACGATGTTCGGCGGCCCCTGGAAGGCGCACCACATGAGGGTGATGCGACCGTTCTCCCGCAGATGCGCGACGGTCTCGGCGGTGCTGCCGGCGAAGTCGAGGTAGGCGACGGTCAGTTCGTCGATGACGGCGAAGGAGCCGGTCAGCCCCTTCGGCGAGAGGTTGACGGTGCCGTCGCCGTCGAGCGGCGCGGTGGCGGTGAAGAAGATCGGCTGGGCCTCGATGAAGGCGCGGAGTCGTCCGTCTATTCGCTCATACGTCTTTCCCATGCCGTGATTCTCCCCGCAGACGCACCGGGGCGTCCCACCCCCTGACCGCGCGGGCGCGCCGCGCCGCCCCCTCACCTGACCGTGCGCCAACCTCCCAGCACCGCACGCGCGTTGGCCCGCAGCCTCGCGTCCGCGTCGTCACTCAGCCGCCGCGCCGCCTCCCCACACGCCTCGCCGCCCCGCGCGGCCAGCAGCCGGAAGGCACCGACGCGGACGTGCCGGGGTCGGTCCGGGGCCAGGCGCTCCATCAGCTCCTCCGGGGACAGTCGGCGCACCCACGGGAGAAGCGCGGTCGCCGTCTCCCGTACGACACCGGGCGCGGGGTCGTCGAGCAGCACCGTCAGCCGTGCCACGTCCGCCGTCTCCAGGAGTCGCAGCCCTGCCACGGCGCGGGCGCGGACACCGTCGTGCGGGTGGCGAGTCAGCGGCCACAGCAAGTCCCTGTCGTCCCGCGCACCGCATTCGGCGAGCCCGACCGGAGCGCCGGCCGGCACGTCCGTGCCCACGCACAGCGCCCGGTAGAGGGGGACGGGGTCGACTCCGGCCTGCCGCAGTACGTAGCGCGCGCACGCCCGCACCAGCGGCGACCGGTCGGTGAGGAAGGGCTCGGCCTCCCCGTACCGCTCCGCCCGGCGCAAGGCCGTCACGCCGGCCGACCGCACCCGCGGGTACCGGGACCGCAGCAGCTGCCGCAGCACGTCGTCGTCGGTGGTGACGTCGACGGCCGCGAGGGCGCCGCTCGCGGCGAGGTCCTGGATGACCACGTCCTCGTCCGAGGCGGCGATCAGGGCGAGCCGGGCGGGGGAGAAGAGCCCGCGTTCGACCGCGAGCCGGTGGGCGAGCCTCCGCACGGATCGCTCCTCGCTCACGAGCACGGCGTCGAGCACGGGCGCGGGCGCCTCGCGCAGGGCGCTCTCCAACAGGTCGAGGGCGGCGGCTCCGCGCTGTCGGCCGGAGATCCGCAGGACGACCGAGGCCAGAACCCCGATCGCCTCCGGGCCGACGCCGGGCAGCGCGGCCCGCAGCATGCTCCGTGCCTCGGTGCGGACCGGCTCGACCCAGTCCGCGCAACGGATCACGACCAGGGGCAGCAGGGCGGGCACTCCCTCCGCCCGCCGCAGCGCGGCCTGCCGTATCCGGCCGTCGGGGTGGCAGAGCGCGAGGGCGAGCTCGGTCTCGGTCGGCTCAGGGTGGGAACGGCGCCGTGACAGGGGCACCGACGGCAGGGGCGCGTCCCACCTCCAGCTGACCCGGCGCACGGGGTGGTCGGACGCCCACGCGGGGGCGCGGCGCATCGAGGGTCGGTGCCGGGCGGTGTCGCGTACCGCGTGGTCCAGCTCGGTCCACTCGGACGCGTCGGAGACGTCGATCGCCTCGGCGATCGACGCCCCTCGCACGAGTCCCACGACTTGTTCGACGTCCCAGCTCGACATGGGGGGAGCGTAGGCGTCGCCTCCGGTGGGCGTCCCCGGATTTTCGGCGGGCGAGGGGCCGATTGACAGAACATACGGAGGACTGCATAGTTATGCCTATCGCAACGTCGAGCTCTCCGCGAAGAGCGCCGCCCGGCGTGACCTCGCGCAAGCCCTGGTCGTTCCACAGCCGCCTCCCCGGTCGTCCAGTGCGGGGAAGGCGGTCGCACATCTTCACCCTTGCCCTGAGGAGCACAGCAGTGAGCAGCAACAACGGTGACGTCCGGCTCTGGGGCGGACGCTTCGCCGACGGCCCCGCCGAGGCCCTCGCGAAGCTGTCCGCGTCGGTCCACTTCGACTGGCGTCTCGCGCCGTACGACATCGCCGGTTCCCGTGCCCACGCGCGCGTGCTCCACAAGGCCGGGCTGCTCACCGAGGACGAGCTGACGCGCATGCTCGCCGGCCTCGACCAGCTCGAAGCCGATGTCGCCGACGGCTCCTTCGTCGGCACGATCGCCGACGAGGACGTCCACACCGCCCTGGAGCGCGGCCTCCTGGAGCGCCTCGGCCCCGACCTCGGCGGCAAGCTGCGCGCCGGCCGGTCCCGCAACGACCAGGTCGCCACCCTCTTCCGGATGTACCTGCGCGACCACGCCCGGATCATCGGCGGCCTCGTCGCCGACCTCCAGGACGCCCTCGTCGGCCTCGCCGAGGCGCACCCGGACGTCGCCATGCCGGGCCGGACCCACCTCCAGCACGCCCAGCCGGTGCTCTTCGCCCACCACGTCCTCGCCCACGTCCAGTCCCTCTCCCGGGACGCGGAGCGGCTGCGGCAGTGGGACACCCGGACCGCCGTCTCCCCCTACGGCTCCGGAGCCCTGGCCGGTTCGTCCCTCGGGCTCGACCCGGAGGCGGTCGCCAAGGACCTCGGCTTCGAGCGCGGCTCGGCGGGCAACTCGATCGACGGCACGGCCTCGCGCGACTTCGTCGCCGAGTTCGCCTTCATCACCGCGATGATCGGGGTCAACCTCTCCCGCATCGCGGAGGAGATCATCATCTGGAACACGAAGGAATTCTCCTTCGTGACCCTGCACGACGCCTTCTCCACCGGCTCGTCGATCATGCCGCAGAAGAAGAACCCGGACATCGCGGAGCTGGCGCGCGGCAAGTCGGGCCGCCTCATCGGCAACCTCAGCGGTCTGATGGCGACCCTGAAGGCCCTGCCGCTCGCCTACAACCGTGACCTCCAGGAGGACAAGGAGCCGGTCTTCGACTCCTGCGACCAGCTGGAGATCCTGCTTCCCGCCTTCACCGGCATGATGGCCACGCTCACCGTCAACCGGGAGCGCATGGAGGAGCTGGCCCCGGCCGGATTCTCGCTCGCCACCGACATCGCCGAGTGGCTGGTCAAGCAGGGCGTGCCGTTCCGTGTGGCGCACGAGGTCGCGGGCGAGTGCGTGAAGGTCGCCGAGGCCGACGGCGTCGAGCTCGACGGCCTCACCGACGACCAGTTCGCCAAGATCTCCGAGCACCTGACCCCCGAGGTCCGCACGGTCCTCAACGTGCCGGGTGCGTTGGCCTCCCGTGACGGGCGTGGCGGTACGGCCCCCTCCGCCGTCGCCGCGCAGCTCGTCGAGGTCAAGGCGGACCTGGTCGTCCAGCACGCCTGGGCCACCGCCAAGCAGTAGCGGACACCCGCTCCTCACAGCGCCGCCGCCCACTCCGCGAGCGCGTCGAAGTCCGGCCGGATCAGTCCGATCCGGGGGTCGACGTGCAGCAACAGGGCGGCGGCGAGGTGGTTCGCCTCCACGTACGCGTGGTCGTACGAGGTGATGTCGTCGTCGACCCAGGCGAACGGCCGTCCCGCCGCGTACTCCAGGATGTACTGCGTCTTCCAGAAGGTCCCGCGAGGGGCCTTTCCGTGCATCTGGGGCCAGTCGATGAAGGGCAGCCCGGGCAGCCCGAGGTGCGGCCCTATCCAGGCATTGGCCTCGCCCTTCCACGTCGTCGCCCACACCAGCTCGTACGCCCCGGCCAGCGCGAGCAGCTCGGCGCCGTGGTCGGGGTTCAGCCATACCCGCAGCGGCTTCGGCCCCGTCCAGCCCTCGGGGCTCATCCGGTGCGTGTCGTACCCCTCCGGGCGGTGCTGGGCCTTCGCCGCATAGGGGTTCAGCGGTCCGTCCACGTCGATCAGCAGCAGCGGCTTCGTCATGTCCACAGCATTCCTTTCCCTGTCATGGTGAGGCGTCGATTTATCGAATGAGACAACGACGTCTCATTCGGTGTATGGTCGTCTCATGTCAGTCGACCGCAACCAGGTGCTCCGCACCGCAGCCGCCCTGCTCTCCCGGAAATCGACCGCCACCATGGACGAGGTCGCCCGGGCCGCGGGGATCGGCCGCGCCACCCTGCACCGGCACTTCGCCGGGCGGGACGCGCTGGTCAGGGCGCTGGAGGCGATGGGCCTCCGGGAGTTCGAGGCCGCGTGCGACGCCGCGCGCCTCGACGACGGTCCGGCGGACGAGGCGCTTATGCGGCTCGTCGCGGAGACCGAGCCCAACGCGCCGCTGCTGGCCTTCCTCGTCACCGAGAACCAGCTCTTCGAGGGCGACGACGTCGACGAGGGCTGGGCCCGGCTCGACGCGCGTGTCAGCGCCCTCTTCAGACGCGGCCAGGAGGAGGGCGCCTTCCGGATCGACCTGAGCCCCGCCTGGCTCACCGAGGCCCTCTACGGCCTCGTCTCGGCCTGCGCCTGGTCCGTCATCGACGGCCGGGTCGCCCCCAACGACTTTCAATACATGATCACCGAGCTGCTGCTCGGTGGCGCACGACGGAGCGTGGAGAAATGAGCACCACCCAGCAACTGGGCCTCGCGAAGGGGACGGAGGCGAAGAGCCCCGGGCGATGGCTCGCGCTCGCCGTACTCGTCCTGGCGGTCCTGCTGGTCGCGGTCGACGCCACCGTACTGGGTCTGGCCACGCCCTCGCTCAGCGAGGACCTCAAGCCGTCCGGCACCCAGCTCCTGTGGATCGGCGACATCTACTCGTTCGTCATCGCCGGTCTGCTCGTCTCCATGGGCTCGCTCGGTGACCGGATCGGCCGCAAGAAGCTGCTCCTGATCGGTGCGACGGCCTTCGGCGCCGTCTCCGTGCTCAACGCCTACGCCACCAGCCCCGAGTTGATGATCGTCGCCCGCGCCCTCCTCGGTGTCGCCGGTGCGACGCTGATGCCGTCGACGCTGGCGCTGATCCGGAACATCTTCCACGACCCCAAGGAGCGCAGCCTCGCCATCGGCATCTGGGGCGCCACCGCCTCGGCCGGCGCCGCCATCGGCCCGGTGATCGGCGGAGCGCTGCTCCAGCACTTCTACTGGGGCTCGGTCTTCCTCATCAACCTGCCCGTCATGGCGGTCCTGGTCCTCGTCGGCGTCAAGCTGCTGCCCGAGTCCAGGAACCCGGTCGCCGGACCCTGGGACCTCATCAGCGTCGGGCTCTCGCTCGTCGGCGTCATCGGAGTCGTCTACGCCATCAAGGAAGTCGCCTCCCACGGCCTGACATGGGAGGTCGCGGCGGCCGCCGTCATCGGCGCGGTCACCCTCCACGCCTTCGTCCGGCGCCAGCACACGCTGTCGTCGCCGCTGCTCGACATGCGGCTGTTCAAGCACCGCGGCTTCTCGGGCGCCGTCCTCGCCGACCTGCTCACCGTCTTCGGCCTGTCCGGGCTGGTCTTCTTCCTCTCCCAGTTCCTGCAGCTGGTCCAGGGCCGCGAACCCCTGGAGGCCGGCCTGGCCGAACTGCCGGCCGCCATCGGCGCGGTGGTCACCGGTCTGATCGCGGGCCGCTACGCCCGGCGGTTCTCGGTACGCGCCGTCGTCGCCGGCGGTCTCGGCGCGATCGGCCTCGCGCTCGCCGTCATCACCCTGGTCCACAAGGAGACCGGCTACCCGCTGCTCGGCGCGGCCCTGCTCGTCGTCGGCCTCGGCGCCGGGTTCTCGTTCACCGTCACCGCCGACGTGATCCTCTCCAGCGTGCCCAAGGAGCAGGCGGGTTCGGCGTCCGCGGTCTCCGAGACCGCGTACGAACTGGGCGCGGCGCTCGGCATCGCGCTCCTCGGCTCGATCGTCACCGGCGTCTACCAGGGCTTCGTCACCCCGGCCGGCGTTCCCTCGGACGCGGCGGCGGCGGCGCACGAGTCGCTCGGCGGAGCGGTCGAGGCCGGTGCCGGCCTCGCGCCGGACACGGCGAACGCCCTGGTCTCCGCGGCCCAGGTGGCCTTCGTCGACGGCCTGCGCATCGCGGCCGGCGTCGGCGCGGCGGTCCTCCTCGCGACGGCGGTCGCGGCCTGGTTCCTCCTGAAGGGCCAGAAGCTGGAGGACGGCGTCGAGCACTGACGCGCGGACGTCATCAACGATCGGGCCCCGCACGGCGACTGCCGTGCGGGGCCCGATCGTTCACTTCGTGACCGCTACGCGGCCTTCGCCTTGGTGGCGTACATGTCCACGTACTCCTGGCCGGACAGCCGCATCACCTCGGCCATCACCGAGTCCGTCACCGCCCGCAGCACATAGCGGTCGCGGTCCATGCCCTCGTACCGCGAGAACTCCATCGGCTCACCGAAGCGCACCGTCACCCGGCCCGGCCGGGGCAGCCCCGCCCCGCCCGGCTGGATCTTGTCGGTGCCGATCATCGCGAACGGCACGACCGGCGCCCCGGTCATCAGCGTCAGTCGCGCGATGCCGGTACGGCCCCGGTACAGCCGGCCGTCGGGGGAGCGGGTGCCCTCGGGGTAGATGGAGAAGATCTTGCCCTCCTCCAGCACCCGGCGGCCCGTCATCAGCGCCGCGACACCGCCGCGCCCGCCGTCGCGGTCGACCGGGATCATGCCGACGCTCGTGAAGAACCAGGCCATCAGCCGGCCCTTGAATCCCTTGCCCGTCACGTACTCGTCCTTGCCGATGAAGAAGACCGGGCGGTCCGTGCAGATCGGCATGATCATCGAGTCGATGAACGTCAGGTGGTTGCCCGCCAGGATCACCGGCCCCGTCCCCGGGATGTTCTCGGCGCCCTCCACACGGGGGCGGAACATCATGCGCAGGATCGGTCCGAGCACTGCCTTGATGAGTGCGAGACGGGACAACGGTTCCTCCGGTATCGGGACGGTCGGCGTCGGTGTGTGTGGGGGACTGTGCAGGTGAGGACGATACTCGCGGGTCGGCCCCCCGCGCACATCGGGTTCACCGAGTGGATACACAGTGTTGACGTGTGTTTCCGCCATGTTCGGCCGTGGTCTGCCGCAGGTAGGGGGTGACTGCCTACGGTCGGAGCAGCCGTTGACAGGTGCGGGACATCACACGACGAAGGAGCCTTCATGACACAGGGTGAGCAGCGGAGCCCCGGCCGGCGGACCGTCCTCGGGGCGGCGGGCGCGGCCGTACTGGGCGCCTCCACGGTCCTTCCCGCGGGCACCGCGCAGGCGGCGGAGAGCCGGGGCCGAGGACACGGACACGGCTTCCGCTCCCTCCCCGTCCCCACCGTCATCGCCCACCGCGGCGCCAGCGGCTACCGCCCCGAGCACACCCTCGGCTCCTACCAGCTCGCGCTCGACCTCGGCGCCCATGTGATCGAGCAGGACCTCGTCCCCACCAAGGACGGCCACCTGGTCTGCCGCCACGAGAACGACATCACCGGCACCACCGATGTCGCCGACCACCCCGAGTTCGCCTCGCGCCGCACCACCAAGTCCGTCGACGGGGTCTCCCTGACGGGCTGGTTCACCGAGGACTTCACCCTCGCCGAGCTCAAGACGCTGCGCGCCAAGGAGCGCATCCCCGGCACCCGCCAGGAGAACACGCTCTACGACGGCCGCTGGCAGATCCCCACCTTCGAGGAGGTGCTCCGCTGGGCCGACCGGGAGGGTCGCCGCCGGGGCCGTGAGGTCTGGCTCCACGTCGAGACCAAGCACCCCACCCATTTCCGCGCCCTCGGCCTCGGTCTGGAGGAGCGCCTCGCCAAGCTGCTGCGCCGGTACGGCCGGCACCGCGCCGACGCCGCGGTCTTCCTGCAGTCCTTCGAGCCGAGCAGCGTCCAGCGTCTCGCCGGGCTGGTGGACTCCCCGCGCGTGGTCCTGCTGTCAGCCGCGAACAGCCGCCCCTGGGACTTCGTCCAGGCGGGGGACCCGCGCACGGTCGCCGACCTCGTGACGCCCGCGGGGCTGCGCTGGATCGCGTCGTACGCCCAGGGCATCGGACCCACCCTGGACCTGGTCATCCCGCGCGACGCGAGCGGCCGGCTCGGCACCCCGACGACCCTGGTGCGCGACGCGCACGCGGCGGGCCTGATCCTCCACCCGTACACCCAGCGCAACGAGAACGGCTTCCTGCCCGCCGACTTCCGCCGCGGCACGGACCCGAACGCCTACGGAGACGTCTTCGGCGCCCTGCGGACGTACCTGGCGACAGGCATCGACGGCATCTTCTCCGACAACCCCGACACGGCCCTGCTGGCGGCGGCCGACCTCACGAGGGGCTGAGCCCCGCGCCACCCGGTCGGAACGCCCGACCGGGTGGTTTACGCCCCGTCCCGCAACCGCCCCGCACCTGACCCGCATCGTGGCGGTCATGACCCACCTCCTCCGAACCCTGGCTCCCCTCCTCGCCGCGGAATCCAAGGCCGAGGCCCCGGCCGCCGGCGTCGACGCCGGGGACCTCGAACAAGCAGTGTGGCTGCGGCTCCTGGAGCGCCTCGAAAGGGACGACGCCCCCACGCGCCCCGCCGACTGGCTCCGCCGAGCCGTCCGCGCCGAGGCCCGCCGAGCCCGCCGCGCCGCCCTGCGGGAACGCCCCTACGAGGGCGAGGAGGCCGCCGAACCGCACGCCTCCCCCGAGAGCTCCGCCCTCGTCGCCGAACGCCGCCGGGTCGTGCGCGCCGCCGTCCGCCGCACCCCCGGTCACTGCCCCCGCCTGCTCACCGCGATGCTCGACCCCGCCGACCCCACCTACCGGGAAATCGCAGGGGAGTTGGGTATCTCACAGGGCAGTCTGGGGCCGATGCGTTCCCGTTGCCTGGGATGCCTGCGCAGAATGCTGGCTGCAGAGGTTCCCGCATCGACCCGGAGGGGAAGGGTGCGGTAGACCGACCGGTGGACCAGGTGAGCGGGAGGCATGCGCACATGGGCATGAGCGTGACCATCTCAGCGGCAGACGCGCAGGACGCGGAGCACATACTCAAGCTGCAGTACCTCTGTTACCAGAGCGAGGCCGAGCTCTACGGCGACTACTCCATCGAGCCGCTCACCCAGACCCTGGACGCCCTGCGGGCCGAACTGGCCCAGGGCCACGGCCTCGTGGCCCGCCTCGGCGACGAGGTCGTCGCCTCCGTCCGCGGACGGGTGGACGAGACCGGCACGGTGCGGATCTCCAAGCTCATCGTCCATCCGCGGATGCGTCGCCACGGCCTCGGCGGCCGACTGCTCGACGCCATCGAGAGCCACTTCGCCGGCGACCCGGTCCCCGGCGCCAAGCGCTTCCAGCTCTTCACCGGCCACCGCAGCGAGGGCAACCTCCGGCTGTACCGCAGCAAGGGCTACGAGCCGGTCGCCACCCGCGAGATCGGACCGCGACTCACCCTGGTCACCATGGAGAAGGCGGCCTAGGCGCCCCGCACGGGGCGACCGCCTCCGCCTACGCGGTCGCCCGGGAGCGGCGGAGCCACCAGATTCCGGTCACCGGCAGCAGCACCGGGATGAAGATGTAGCCGTACCCGTAGTCCGACCAGACCGTGGCGTCGGGGAACGCGGAGGGGTCGACGAGGGTCCAGGTCCCCACGGTCAGTACGCCCACCAGCTCGGCGGCGCAGCACACCAGCGCCGCCCTGCGGGCCGTCTCCCCGCCCCTGACCAGTGTGTACGTGATGAAGGCGTACACCACGGCCGCCACCGCCGACAGCGCGTACGCCAGCGGAGCCCGGTCGAACTCGGTCGCGATCTGGTAGATCGAGCGCGAGACCGCGCCGACCGACATCACCCCGTACAGCCAGACCAGCAGCATGCCCGGGCCCGTGACCAGGCCGCCGGCTCCCTCGGTCGCACTCATCTCAGCCCACCGTCCAGATGTCGAAGAGACGCACCTCGAGCACCGCGAGCACGACCGCCCCGGCCGCCACCGTCGCCGAGCCCCAGCGGCTCCGCTCCGCGAGCGACATGAACCCGGCCGCCGGGACGGCGCAGAGCGAGCCCAGCAGATAGGCGACGAAGATCGTCGTGCCCTCCTCCGCCTTCTCACCGCGCGAGAGCTGCACGATGCCCACGATCAGCTGCACCAGCGCGAGGAAGGTCACCACGGCCATGCCGATGAAGTGCCAGTCCTTGGTGGGCTGATCACGGGAGAAGGCGAAGCCGCACCAGGCGGCGAGGGCGAGCGCGGCCACCGAGACCGCGACCGTCAGGGCGTCAAGCATGGGCCCGAGGGTATTACGCGCCGAAAGGCCCGATGCGCTCGCCCCCCACCCGCCCGGTGGGGTCGGCGGCCGCGGGCCCGCCCGGTGGACCGGGGGCCGGGCGGGCCGGCGCGGAGCCGTGGCCTTGGCCACAACCCGGGGCCGATCCGAGGCCGGCACCGGTGACGCCGGGACCGATCCGTCGGAGGCATCCGCGCAGGCCACGGACGGGGGTGCGGGGAGCGCCGCCGGAGCGCGACCGCCGGGCGACGTGTCCGCATGGCATCTCGATGATGTCCGCTATTCGGACACCCCCGATTCGGCCTGACAGGTGCGTGCTTTACTTGCAGCCATGACCACGACGAGCAGCCGCACCCTTGCGACCGAGGCGATCAGCACGCCCGGTGCTCGTTGTATGTGTCGAATGTGCGCCTTCTGAGGGCCCCCGCCGAGCCTCGCGCCCCGAAGCGAGACCCCGACGGCCGAGCCGATCCGCCCGCCCTTCCGGCGCCGGACCGTGCCCGCCCCGCGCACGCGCTGCCTTCCGGCCACCAGCTGGACCAGCCCTTTCGCGCCTGACTGTCCGAACGACGAATGCCCCGTGCCCGGCGGACCCCGCGCCGTGCACTCGACAGTGACGGAAACCCCTGTGATCACCACTACGGGCCTGACCAAGGTCTACGAGTCGCGAGGCCGCCAGGTCACCGCTCTGGACGGCGTCGACCTCCACGTCCGCGAGGGCGAGGTGTTCGGCGTGATCGGCCAGAGCGGCGCCGGCAAGTCCTCGCTCATCCGCTGCGTCAACCTCCTGGAGCGCCCCACCTCGGGCACCGTGACCGTCGACGGAGTCGACCTCACCGCACTGGCCGCGAACGGCCGCCGCGCCGGCAAGGACCTGCGCCGCGCCCGCAGCAGCATCGGCATGGTCTTCCAGCACTTCAACCTGCTGTCCTCCCGCACGGTCAAGGACAACATCGAGCTGCCGCTGGAGATCCTCGGCGTCTCCGGAGCCGAACGCTCCACCCGCGCCCTGGAACTCCTCGACCTCGTCGGCCTCGCCGACAAGGCCGCGTCCTACCCCGGCCAGCTCTCCGGCGGCCAGAAGCAGCGCGTCGGCATCGCCCGCGCCCTGGCCGGCAAGCCCAAGGTGCTGCTCTCCGACGAGGCCACCAGTGCCCTCGACCCCGAGACCACCCGCTCCATCCTCCAGCTGCTGCGCGACCTCAACCGGCAGCTCGGCCTCACCGTCCTGCTCATCACGCACGAGATGGACGTCGTCAAGACGATCTGCGACTCGGCCGCGCTGATGCAGAAGGGCCGGATCGTCGAGTCCGGCACCGTGAGCGAACTGCTCGCCACCCCCGGCTCCGAGCTGGCGGCCGAGCTCTTCCCCGTCAGCGGCGCCGCGACCGGTCCCGACCGCACGGTCGTCGACGTCACCTTCCACGGGGAGGCCGCCACCCAGCCCGTGATCTCCCAGCTCTCCCGCACGTACAACATCGACATCTCGATCCTCGGCGCCGCGATGGACACCGTCGGCGGCAAGCAGATCGGCCGGATGCGGATCGAACTGCCCGGACGGTACGAGGAGAACGTCGTGCCCGTCGGCTTCCTCCGTGAACAGGGCCTCCAGGTCGACGTCGTCGACGAGGACCAGGTCCCCGCCCAGGCCCAGAGCGCCGTGCTCGTCAAGGAAGGTGCCCAGTGACCTGGTCGGAGATGCAGCCCCTCCTCGAGCAGGGCACGATCGACACCCTCTACATGGTCCTGTGGGCCACGGTCGTCACCGTCGTCGGCGGACTGCCGCTCGGCATCCTCCTCGTCCTCACGGACAAGGGCGGCCTGCTCCAGAACACCGTGGTCAACAAGGTCGTCGGTGCGATCGTGAACATCGGCCGCTCGCTGCCGTTCATCATCCTGCTGATCGCCCTGATCCCCTTCACCACCTTCGTGGTGGGCACCTTCATCGGTCCCACCGCGATGATCGTGCCGCTCGCCATCGGCGCCATCCCCTTCTTCGCGCGCCTCGTCGAGACCTCGGTCCGCGAGGTCGACCACGGCCTCGTCGAAGCCGTCCAGTCGATGGGGGGCTCCGTGCCCACGATCATCCGCAAGGTGCTGCTGCCGCAGGCGCTGCCCTCGCTGGTCTCCGGGATCACCACCACCGTCATCGTGCTCGTGGGCTACTCCGCCATGGCCGGCGCGGTCGGCGGCGAGGGCCTCGGCTCCAAGGCGATCACCTACGGATACCAGCGCTTCGACACCCAGTTCATGCTGGTCACCGTCGTCGTCCTGATCGTGATCGTCACCGTCGTCCAGCTCATCGGCGACCTCGCCGTACGCCTCCTCGCCCGCCGGGGACGCGCCGCCTGACCCACGGCGCCACCACAGACTTCGTCCTTCGAAGAAGAGCCCGGACTTGTTGTCCAGGCGTCCACCGCACCACCAGAAAGAGGCACTCTTCGTGCGTAAGAACATCAAGCTCACCGCCGGTATCGCCGCCACCGCCGCACTCGCCCTCGGCCTCACCGCCTGCGGCACGTCGTCGGACCCGTCCTCCGCGAAGGACTCGGCCGGCTCCGCCGACAAGCCGCTCGTCGTCGCCGCGTCCCCCACGCCGCACGCCGACATCCTGAACTACGTCAAGGACAACCTCGCCGCGAAGGAGGGCCTGAAGCTGGAGGTGAAGGAGTTCACGGACTACGTCCTGCCGAACACCGCCACCGAGTCCGGCCAGGTCGACGCCAACTTCTTCCAGCACAAGCCGTACCTCGACGACTTCAACCTGAAGAACAAGACCCACATCGTCCCGGTGGTCAACGTCCACCTGGAGCCTCTCGGCCTCTACTCCAAGAAGGTCAAGGACCTCAAGGACATCAAGGCCGGCCAGACCATCGCCGTCCCCAACGACACCACCAACGGCGGCCGCGCGCTCAAGCTGCTCGCCGACAACGGGCTCATCACCCTCAAGGACGGCGTCGGCTCCAACGCCAAGCTCTCCGACATCACCGACAAGAAGGGCCTGGAGTTCAAGGAGCTGGAGGCCGCCACCGTGCCCCGCGCCCTGAACGACGTGGACGCCGCCGTCATCAACGGCAACTACGCCATCGAGGCCAAGCTCTCGCCCGCCGACGACGCCATCGCGCTGGAGAAGGCGGACGGCAACCCGTACGCCAACTTCCTCGCCGTCAAGGAGGGCAACGAGAAGGACGCCCGCGTGCAGAAGCTCGTCAAGCTCCTCAACTCGCCCGAGGTGAAGAAGTACATCGAGGACACCTACAAGAACGGCGCGGTCGTCCCGGCCTTCGGCGCCGTCGCCAAGTAGGCACCGCAGTACAGTTCTTGTGGCGAAGACCCCCGCATCCCGTCCGATGCGCGGGGTCTTTGTCGTACCCCGGCGTCATCTGACGCCACATCGGACCCGGCCATGCACACCTGCGGCTTCATACTGCATGCTGTGCGTTCACGGTCGATTCGGACGGTCCTCGGCATGGAGCTGCGCATGACTACCACCTTTCCGGACATCTCCATCAACACGGACCGGTTGGTGCTGCGCGCACTCGAAGCGGCCGACGCCCCGGCGCTCGCCGAGATGATGAACGACGAGATGGTCGCGGCCTGGACGGCCGTCCCCCAGCCCTTCACCGAAGCGGCGGCGCACCGGTGGATCACCGATGACGCGCCCACGGAGCGCACCGCCGGCCGCGGGCTCGACCTCGCCGTGACCGAGTTCCTCACCCAGCGGCTCGTGGGCATCGTCCAGCTGGGCACGACCGATTGGCGGGTGCGCTCCACCGAGATGTCGTACATCGTCGCCCCCTGGGCCCGCGGGGAGGGTTACGCGGCCGAGGCCGCGCTCGCCACCGCCCAGTGGCTCTTCAAGGACCAGGGCTTCGAGCGGATCGAGCTGCGCACCGCGGCCGACAACACCGCCTCCCAGCAGGTCGCCCAGAAGATCGGATGCATCAGCGAGGGCGTCCTGCGCGGCGCCTGCATAGCCCGTACCCGCACCGAGGACGGGGAGTGGGCCGACCTTCGTACCGACTTCATCCTCTGGGGCCTGCTCCCCGAGGACCTCGACGGCGTCGCCGACCAGATGGCGGAGGCCGGATACTCCTCGTTCACCGACTGGAGCTGAGCGGGCCACCTGCTCCGGGGTACCCTCGACACCCCCCGACCTGCGACAAAGACTTCAGGAGACAGACGACGATGGCCGACCGGGTCACGGTGATCGGCTGGGACGGCTCGCCCCTCACCGCAGCGGCCCGGTCCGCGCTCTCCGCCGCCACCCTCGTGGCGGGCGCGGCGCACCATCTCGCCCTGCCCGAGGTGCCGCCGGGAGCCGAGCGCATCCGCCTCGGCAGCGTCGACCTCGCCGCCCGCCGCATCGCCGGCCACCGCGGCACCGCCGTCGTCCTCGCCGACGGAGACCCGGGCTTCTTCGGGGTCGTCCGTACCCTGCGCGCCCCCGAGCACGGCTTGGAGGTCGAGGTCGTCCCCGCGGTCTCCTCCGTCGCCGCCGCGTTCGCCCGCGCCGGAATGCCCTGGGACGACGCCCGGATCGTCGTCGCCCACCAGCGCACCCTCCGCCGGGCCGTGAACGTCTGCCGTGCCCACCCGAAGGTCGCCGTCCTCACCTCGCCCGGCGCCGGCCCCGCGGAACTCGCGCTCCTCCTCGACGGCGTGCACCGGACCTTCGTCATCTGCGAGGAACTCGGCACCGACCGCGAACAGGTCACCGTCCTCACCTCCGACAAGGCCGCCGACCACGCCTGGCGCGACCCGAACGTCGTGATCGTCATCGGCGGCCCCGCCGGCGGTCAGGGCGGGGGCTGGCTGATGGGGCACGAGACGCCGAGGGTACGGGGCTGGGCGCTGGGGCCCGAGGAGACCGGCGGCGGCTCCGGCCCGGGTACCGGCCCCCGCGAGGACGCCGGCCCGTACGGCGGCTCCGGCACCGGTGAGGCGCCGGTGCTGCGCGCCGCCCAACTCGCGCGTCTCGGTCCGCGCGTCGGCGACCTCGTCTGGGACATCGGCTGCGGCAGCGGCGCCCTCGCCGTCGAGGCGGCCCGCTTCGGCGCGGCCGTCATCGCCGTGGACGCCGACCCCGGCGCCTGCGCCCGCGCCGAGGCCGCCGCCCGCCGCGACGGCGTCCAGCTGCAGGCCGTCCGCGGCCGCGCCCCGCACGTACTGGAGCGGCTCCCCGAACCCGATGTCGTACGGATCGGCGGCGGGGGCGTCCCCGTCGTCACGGCCTGCGCCGACCGCAGGCCCGAGCGGATCGTCACGCACGCCTCCACCCGCGACGAGGCGGAGGCCGTCGGCGCGGCGCTCGCCGACGGCGGCTACACCGTCGAGTGCTCCCTGCTGCAGAGCGTCGGTCTCGACCCGGCGGACTGGTCGGAACGCGACCGCACCGTCGTCTTCCTCATCTCCGGGCGCAGGTCGGCCTCCCCCTGACCTCGCCGGGGACCCCCACCCGTGATCAGGCGACCCGACCGGGCCAGGTAGGCTGGCGGATTGTTGTACCGCAGCCGGACCTTCACTACTTTGTTCGTCAATGTCCGGAAGTAGGGGCTCCATTGAGCCGCTGATGTGGTACCGAGCAAGCGGGGGGCGCGCGACGTGGCGCAGTCCACAGCAAACCGTGGCGGATCCGCCTGTCATGACGGCCGATGGCCGCGACAATGCTGGGGTGTCCGCGCGTCATTCGTGCCGCACGGCGCGCACGCTCGTTCTTGTTGACGGGTGAAGGTCTGAAGGAGCACAACCGATGGGCGAGGGGTACGCATGACGGACACCGGCCAGGTCCCGGGCGAGGGGCTGCCGGAGAACGCAGGCATGGTCGAGCAGCCGGGCATCCCCGCTCCGGGCGCGTACACCTTCCTGGACCCCTCCGAGAACGCAGCCGAGGACGACGACCTGCTCCTGATGCCGGGCGCGCAGGGTGCCTGGAGCGAGCAGCAGCCGGGCGCCGTGCCCGCGCCGCCCGTCGCCGTACCCGCGCCGGGGACGATGCCGGGGCAGCCGCAGCACCTGGGCGACCCGCTCACCGATCCGCTGGCTGGTCCGATCGCCGACGCCCTGGCCTCGCAGACGCCGGTTCCGCAGGTCGTCCACGAGGCCGTCTCCACCCCCGCGCACGGAGTGCCGGCGGCCGTGCAGGAGCCCGTCCTCACCGACCACGGTTACGAGCCCGGCATCCTGGACACCGGCGCCCACGAGGCCGCCGGCCGCGACTCCGGCTCGGTGGACCTCAGCGCGGTACGCGTACCGCCGCCCGCCGCCGCGCCGACCCCGCCGCCCGCCCGTCGGCCGCTGCACATGGGTCCGCCCGTGCCCGAGACCAACGGGGGAGTCGTGCGCTCGCTCGCCGACCGCGGCCCCGCCGGTGTGCCGGCCGCCGCGCCCGCTCCCATGAGTGTCCCGGCGTCCGTGCCGGCCGCCGCCCCGGCGCCCATGCCGGCGCCGATGCCGGCCCCCGTGCAGGGCCCGGCGACGACCGGTCCCGAGTACCTCGACATCCCGCAGGAGCAGGTCGCGCCGGTCGCCCCCCAGCTCGGCGAGATCCCGCCGCAGGGTGCCGTCCCGTGGGACCCGCAGCCGCAGGGGCCCGTCGCGGCACCCGCAGAAACGGTCGGCCAGTTCGTCCAGGTCGAGGGCACGGTCCCGACCACCCCGCACCTGGCGCCGACGCCGGTGGCCGAGGCGGCGGCGGAGCCGGTTCCGGAGCCCCTGCCCGAGGCGCGGCCCGAGCCCGTGCCGGCGCAGGCCGTCGAGCCGGTCGTCGAGGAGCCCGCGGCCGAGCTCGTGGCCGAGACGCCCGCCGAGGCCGCCGTCGCGACCGAGGTGCCGGTCGAGGAGGCCCCCGCGGCCGTCCCCGCCCCGCGTGACGGCGGTCCGACCGCCGGCGTTCCCGCGCCGCCGGTAGAGGAGGCCGAGGCCGTGGCCGAGGTCCAGCCGGACCCGGCGCCGGAGGCCGCCGCCGAGCCGGTGCCCGTGGTCGAGCCGGCCGCCGAGCCCGTCGCCGAGGTGGCGCCGGAGCCCGAGGCCGAGCCGGTCGTCGAGACCCCCGTCGCCGAACAGCCCGTGGCGGACGAGACCCTCGAAGGGGAGCCCCTCGTCGAGGCAGTCGTCGTCGAGGCCGTCGTCGTGGAGGCCGTCGCCGAGGCCGAGCAGGCGCAGCCCCAGCCGCCGGTCCGGGCCGAGGGCGGCGAGACCGAGGCGGAGGCCGAGCCCGCGGAGCCCACCGAGGCCGTGGAAGGCGTCGAGGTCGCGGAAGGCGTCGAAGCCGTGGAGCCCGTCGAGCCGGCGGAGCCCGCCGAGGCCGTGCAAGGCGTCGAGGTCGTGGAGCCCCTGGAGGCCGTCGAGGCGCCCGTCGCCGAAGACGCTCCGGAAGCCACGGCAGCTCCGGAAGCCACGGAAACTCCGGAAGCGTCGGAAGAGGAGCCGGTGACCGAGGGCTCCGTCGAGGAGGCCCAGGAGTCCGAGGCGCCCGGCGCCCCGGCACCCGGCTACGGCGAGGCCGAGCGCGAGGCGGTGCTCCGCGTGATGCGCGAGCGCCGTGACATCCGCAACGGCTTCCGGTCCGACCCGATCCCGCACGAGGTGCTGCTCCGCGTCCTGGAGGCAGCCCACACGGCGCCCAGCGTCGGACACTCCCAGCCCTGGGACTTCGTCGTCATCCGCTCCGCCGAGACCCGACGGAGCATGCACGAACTCGCCCAGCGCCAGCGCGAGGCGTACGCGCAGTCGCTGCCCAAGGCCCGGGCGAAGCAGTTCAAGGAACTGAAGATCGAGGCCATCCTCGACACCCCGGTCAACATCGTCGTCACCGCCGACCCCACGCGCGGCGGCCGGCACACCCTGGGCCGCTACACGCAGCCGCAGATGGCCCCGTACTCCTCCGCCCTGGCCGTCGAGAACCTGTGGCTCGCCGCCCGTGCCGAGGGCCTCGGCGTCGGCTGGGTCAGCTTCTTCGACGAGCGCGAGATGGTCCGCGCGCTCGGCCTCCCCGAGCACCTGGAGGTCGTCGCGTACCTGTGCGTCGGGTACGTCGACGAGTTCCCCGAGGAGCCCGAGCTGATGCAGGCGGGCTGGTCCAAGCGGCGCCCGCTGTCCTGGGTCGTCCACGAGGAGACGTACGGTCGTCGCGCGCTGCCCGGCGAGGAGCCGCACGACCTGCTCCAGGAGACCATCGCCAACATCCGCCCGCTGGACGCCAAGGCGCTCGGCGAGGCGTGGGAGCGGCAGAAGCGCATGACGAAGCCCGCCGGGGCGCTCGGCATGCTGGAGATCATCTCCGCGCAGCTCTCCGGCCTCTCCCGGATGTGCCCGCCGCCGATCCCCGAGCCCGCGGCCGTCGCGATCTTCGCAGGCGACCACGGCGTGCACGCCCAGGGCGTCACCGCCTGGCCCCAGGAGGTGACCGGCCAGATGGTCGCGAACTTCCTCGGCGGCGGAGCGGTCTGCAACGCCTTCGCGAACCAGGTCGGTGCCGAGGTCTGCGTCATCGACGTCGGCGTCGCCTCCGACCTGCCGTCCACGCCGGGGCTGCTGCCCCGCAAGGTCCGCGCAGGGACGGGCGACTTCACGACCGGTGCCGCGATGACCCGCGAGGAGGTGCTCGCCGCGATCGAGGTGGGCATCGAGACCGCGCGGGACCTGGTGGCGGCGGGCAACAAGGCCCTGCTCACCGGCGAGATGGGCATCGCGAACACGACCGCGTCCGCCGCCCTGATCTCCGTGTACACGGGCGTCGACCCGGTCGAGGTCACCGGTCGCGGCACCGGTATCAACGACGAGATGCACGCGCGGAAGGTGGACGTGGTCCGCCGCGCCCTCGACCTCCACAAGCCGGACCCGGCGGACCCGATCGGTGTCCTCTCGGCGATCGGCGGCCTGGAGCACGCGGCCCTCGTCGGCCTGATCCTCGGCGCTGCCTCGCTGCGCACGCCGGTCGTCCTGGACGGCGTCTCCACGGGAGCGGCGGCCCTGCTGGCCCGGGCGATCGCGCCCGAGTCCCTGGCGGCCTGCATCGCGGGCCACCGCAGCGCGGAGCCCGGTCACGTCGCGGCCCTCAACAAGCTGGGTCTGCGCCCCCTGGTCGACCTGGACCTCCGCCTCGGCGAGGGCACCGGCGCGCTCCTGGCCCTCCCGGTCGTCCAGAGCGCGGCCCGCGCGATGCACGAGGTGGCGACGTTCGACTCGGCGGGCGTGACGGAGAAGTAGCCGCCGGGGCCGCGGTCTGCCGTGTCCCGTCCCGCGAGCGCGGGGCGGGACACGGCCCCGCGGCCCGGTGACGTGCCCGGTCTCCGCCGTGCTCACGGGCCCGGGCGCGGACCGCCCGGTCCGGGGCGTCCGCCCTCGGCACGCCCGGCCCACCCCTCCCGGCCCGTGGAACAATCGCCCGCAGCCAGGGGGGCCATGCGGGCGCCGCCCTCAGGACACCCGGCCCGTGGAACAGCCGACCGCAGCCGGGGGGACATGCGTCACAGGTCGCCCACCGCCGGTCACCGATATCGTGGACACCGGTCCCCACCAGCCGCTTCACCGCCGCAGCGGCCCCGCATACGCTTCGCCCCTTCGAGGAGCCGCACACCCATGGCCGAGCACGCCGCCGCGCACCCCGCCTACCCCGTCGGACTCCGCCTCTCCGGCCGCCGCGTCGTCGTCTTCGGCGGCGGCCAGGTCGCCCAGCGCCGGCTCCCCGCTCTGATCGCGGCCGGGGCCGACATCACCCTCGTCTCCCCGTCCGCCACCCCCTCCGTCGAGGCGATGGCCGAGGCGGGCGAGATCACCTGGGTCAGGCGCCGCTACCAGGACGGGGACGTCGCCGACGCCTGGTACGCGCTCGTCGCCACCAGCGACCCCGTCGCCAACGCCGCCGCCTCCGCCGAGGCCGAGCGCACCAAGACCTGGTGCGTGCGCTCCGACGACGCCGCGGCGGCCACCGCCTGGACCCCGGCGACCGGCCGCGTCGACGGCGTCACCGTCGCCGTCCTCACCGGCCACGACCCGCGTCGCTCCGCCGCCGTCCGCGACGCGATCGTGGAGGGCCTGCGGGACGGCACGATCGCGGCCCCGCAGCATCGCACCCGTACCCCCTTCGTGGCGCTGGTCGGCGGCGGCCCCGGCGACCCCGACCTGATCACGGTCCGGGGCCGACGGCTGCTCGCCGAGGCCGACGTGGTCATCGCCGACCGCCTGGGCCCGCGTGACCTGCTCGACGAACTGCCCCCGCACGTCGAGGTGATCGACGCGGCGAAGATCCCGTACGGCCGCTTCATGGCCCAGGAGGCCATCAACAACGCGCTGATCGAGCACGCCAAGGCCGGCAAGTCCGTCGTGCGGCTCAAGGGCGGCGACCCGTTCGTCTTCGGCCGCGGCATGGAGGAGGCCCAGGCGCTGGCGGCCGAGGGCATCCCCTGCACCGTCGTCCCCGGCATCTCCAGCTCGATCTCGGTCCCCGGCGCGGCCGGCATCCCCGTCACCCACCGCGGTGTGGCGCACGAGTTCACCGTGGTCAGCGGCCATGTCGCGCCCGACGACCCGCGATCGCTGGTCGACTGGGCGTCGCTCGCCAAGCTCACCGGCACGCTCGTGATCCTCATGGGCGTCGACAAGATCGGGAAGATCGCCGAGGCGCTGATCGCCCACGGCAAGGCCCCCGAGACCCCGCTCGCCCTGGTCCAGGAGGGCACCACGGCCGCCCAGCGCCGCGTCGACGCCACCCTGGCCACGGTCGCGGAGACGGTCAGGGCGCAGGAGGTCCGCCCGCCGGCCGTCATCGTCATCGGAGAGGTCGTCGGCGAGGGTCCCGACAAGCTCGTGAAGTAACCAGGGGTAATCGAACCCCTGCCGCACACATTGGCACCACACCCCGGACAAGGCAGTATCACCTCGTGGCCGAACTCATCACCATCGACGATCCCGACGACCCGCGCCTGCGCGACTACACCGGGCTGACCGACGTCGAGCTGCGCCGCCGGCGCGAGCCGGCGGAGGGCCTGTTCATCGCCGAGGGCGAGAAGGTCATCCGCCGGGCCCGGCAGGCCGGGTACGAGATGCGGTCGATGCTGCTGTCCGCCAAGTGGGTCGACGTCATGCGCGACGTCATCGACGAGGTTCCGGCGCCCGTGTACGCGGTGCAGCCGGAGCTCGCCGAACGCGTCACCGGCTACCACGTGCACCGCGGCGCCCTCGCCTCCATGCAGCGCAAGCCGCTGCCGAGCGCCGAGGACCTGCTCCGCACGACCCGTCGGGTCGCCGTCATGGAGTCGGTCAACGACCACACCAACATCGGCGCCATCTTCCGCAGCGCCGCCGCCCTCGGCATGGACGCGGTCCTGCTCTCCCCGGACTGCGCGGACCCGCTCTACCGCCGGTCCGTGAAGGTCTCCATGGGCGCGGTCTTCTCGGTCCCCTACGCCCGCCTGGACACCTGGCCGCGCGGTCTGGAGGCGGTACGGGAGGCGGGCTTCAAGCTGCTCGCGCTCACTCCCGACGAGAAGGCGTCCCCGATCGACGTGGCGGCCCCGCACAAGCTGGAGCGAGCCGCCCTGATGCTCGGCGCCGAGGGGGACGGCCTCTCCACGCAGGCGCTCCGGGCCGCCGACGAATGGGTCCGGATCCCGATGGCCCACGGCGTGGACTCCCTCAACGTGGGCGCGGCGGCAGCCGTCGCCTTCTACGCGGTCGCCTCGGGCCGCCCCCAGGACTAGGCCGTCCCTTTCGGATCTCGCCGGGCTCGCGGCCGAGGACCCGAGGCAGGGACCGGCCGTGCCCCGGCGGATCGTCGTCGACGCGGGCCGTGCCCCGGCGGATCGTCGTCGACGCGGGCCATGCCCCGGTCGGATCGTCGCCGACCGGGGCACGGGCGCGGGGCGGGCCGCTACGGCAGGGCCGCGGGTGCCCTGAAGTGGCAGTTGGCGGAGACGGGCGTGTTGTTGGTGGTCCCGTCGGCCGTGCGGACGCGCCAGCCGTAGCTGTGGCCGGGAGTGAGCGTCGGCACGGTGAGGGAGACGGTGCCCTGGCCCTTGACCGTCGTGGCACTCCTCGATCCGGGGGTGCCCAGGGTCAGGATCTGGGTCGAGTCCGTGTTGTCCCAGAGGGAGAACTCGGCCCACACGTCCTTGGACGGGTCCGGGTGCCGAACCGTCGCGGTGAGCGTCGGCGTGAGGCTGGTGGCGGTGCCGAACTCGTTGCCGAACTCGTCGGGCTTCTTGTGGCACCCCTGAGAGAGCTCTCCCGGCGCGCCCTCCATCGCGACGCCCTTGCCGGTGGGAGGCGCCATGGTGCCCGCGTAGGAGGCGACCTGGTCGTCCCGGAAGGCGTACCCGAAGGCCTCCGTCCGCTGGATGTGGCCCTTGAATCCGGCGTTGCGCACGCCGCTGACCAGGTCACGGCCGACGACGAAGGGGCCGTCGGCGCGCCACCTGGCCGTGTGCGTGGTCTCGGCCCTCTTCGTACCGTCGACGAAGAGGCTCACCTTGCCGGTGGCGGCGTCGTAGACGCCCGTGAGTCTGGTCCACTGCCCCTTGACGGCGCCCGGGGCCACGGCCTGGTCGACGTTCCATCCGTCGGCGTCCGCCCTCGGCAGGCCGAACCGCCAGGAGTTGTCGCCCGCGTTGTACCAGAGGATCACGCCGCTCACCCGGCTGCCGTCCTGGGAGAGGACGGCGGAGGTGCCGGCGTCGGCGTCGAGCCTGGCCCAGGCCGAGACGGTGAAGCTGTGGGTGGTGTCGATCGCGGGACCACCGGCGGCGATGGCCTCGTCCACGCGGCCGTCCATGTACAGCGCGCCGCCGTGCTCGGCCGTCCGCCAGTCGCTCGTACCGTCGCCGCTCGTTCCGGTGAGCCCGGCCGAGCCCCCGGTGGTCGCGTCGGCGCCGCCGTCGAGCTTCCACGAGAGAGCCGGACCGCCCTGGGTGTAGCCGTAGAGCGGAGTGTGGTCGGAGTAGGCGTTCGGGTCCGGACGGCACTGGTCATCGACGGACTGGCAGGTCGACTGGGCGGGGTGGGTGACACGGTAGTCCGTGCTGTCGCCGAACTCGGTCTTCGAATCACAGCCGGTGAAGCCGCCGGTCGAGAAGAGGTAGTCGATCTTGGTCGCCGTCTCGTCGTACGAGAGGTATCCGCCGTCGCTCCGGAGGCTCGCGTTGGTCCGGTTGAGCTTGGTGACCTCGTTGACCGCGTCGCCGGGCAGGTACGCCCTCTGATCGCACTCCGCCATCAGACTGTAGAGCGGCTGGAGCTTGTCCTGGTTCCTCGTGTTGAAGTCACCGCCCAGGACCACGGACGGGAAGGACTTCACCGTGTCGACGATGATGTCGAGCTGCTTCTGGTAGTAGGCGTCGGCCGTCGCCTGCGAGATCGGGACCTCCCAGTGCGGCAGCTCCTTCTTCTTCTCCGTGTCGGCGTCGAAGTTGGAGACGTGTGTGGTGCACACGTGGCTCTCCCAGCCCGCCACCTCGGCACAGAGCACGGTCCCGCTGCTCATGGACAGGCCCGTGCCGACGGGGGTGTGGAAGTCGGTCTCCGTCTTCCAGGTGATCTCCCCCTTGACGGCGATGGCGACGCTCAGCGTGCCGGTCAGGGCCTCACCGCGACAGGTCGACCCCTCCGAGTCGATCAGCTCGACGTTCGAACGCTCGGGCTCCGGCCCCTCGCTGTCGTCGGGCCGCGTCACACCCGCCGACACGAAGCTCCATCCCTTTCCGTCGAGCAGCTTCGCCAGCTCGTCGAGATGGCTCGTTCCGTAGGGGTCGCCAGGCGTCGTACCGGCGCAGACCTCCTGAAGCATCACGGCGTTGAGCCCGCGCTCCTCGATGAGCTTGACGACTCCCTCCATCTTGGTGCGGGGGCCGTCGTAGTCCCAGACAGGCGTTCCATCCGGCTTGTCGAGTCCGGTGTCGGTCCTGTCGCCGTTCCGCCAGGGGCAGTACCCGGCCTCCGCGGCGTACGTCCCGCCGGCCTCCCCGCACATGTTCCAGGTCGCCGCGCGCACCGAGTCGCGGGTGTAGGCCGTCGCCGCCGCGTCGCCGGGCGTGGTGGTGACGGCCGCGGCGGGCGCCGCCTGGCCCCCGAGGAGAAGGGCGGCAGCCAGAGCGGGCGCCCATGCGTGCAGCCATCGGGCTGCGAATCCAGTCATTGAAGCTCACATGCGGACGTAGGGGTGTCCGCATTCCCCCCGTCCCGGGCCATGACATTCCCAGGACAGCTCCAGGACTGTGTCACACGCGCGATGAGGACGATCACTCCAGGGTTCCGCGCCGCGCGAGCACGTCGACGACGCGGCGCCGGCCTTCCCATCGAGGGCACGGCGTCGTCCCTGGGCGGCGGCCCGGGCCCGGCGGCTCAGGGGTGCATCCGGGCGCCCTTGAGGACCTTGTCCACCGCGTTGCGGGGCCCGTACACGGCCATCCCCACCAGATCCAGCGCGTCCCGGCACACGGACCGGACCGCCGCCCGGTTGTCCCGGTCGTTACCCGTGGCGAAGAGGTCCGAGGTGAACACCGCCGCCGGCAGCCCGCGGGACAGCGCCCGTCCGTGGGCGGCGGCGAGCACCTCCTTGGTCCCTTCGAACACGAGCACCGGCTGACGGAACATCGGCAGGTACGGGGTGCCGTCGGCGTCCTCGTACGGCTCTCCGATCACCTCGGGCGCCGCCGTCCCGAGGCCGCTGACCAGGAAGGCCGTGACGTTCAGCCGCTGCCAGGGCTCCAGGTCCGCGCGCAGCAGGACGGCGATCTTCGTGTCGAAGCGCACCGGGGCGCTCCCGTCCGCCGCGCCGTTCCCGGCCTCGGCCGGCGTTCCGTTCTCGTCGTTCGCTCTCATACGTCGAGACTGCGGGATGCGCCCGTGCGCCGTCTTGTACGTTCTTTGCATGACGTCCCGGCAGGAGATCTCCGCATGGCGCCCGGCGGTGCCGGGGGTCACGGAGGTCTTCCACGCGCGTTTCACCGAGCACGCGTACCCGATGCACGTCCACGACGACTGGACGCTCCTCATCGTCGACGACGGCGCGGTCCGCTACGACCTGGACCGCCACGAGCGCGGCACCCCGAACGGCACCGTCAGTCTGCTCCCGCCGTACGTCCCGCACAACGGCTCGCCCGCCACCGCCCACGGCTTCCGCAAGCGGGTGCTGTACCTCGACCTGACGCACCTGGACGAGGGCCTGATCGGGGCGGCGGTGGACCGGCCCGACCTGGTCGACCCCGTGCTGCGGCGACGGGTCGAGCAGGTGCACACCGCTCTCGCACGGCCGGGTGACGAGCTGGAGGCGGAGAGCCGCCTCGCGCTGATCGGCCGGCGCCTGCGCGCCCACCTGGGCCCGGCCCCGGCGGCCGAGCTCGCGGAGGGGCCCGACAGGGGCGTGCGCGACCCCGGAATCGCGCAGGACTTCCGGGACCTCCTCGACACCCGGCTGCGCGAGGGGACCACGCTCCAGGAGGCCGCCTCCGTCCTCCACGCCCATCCCGCGCACCTCGTCCGTGCCTTCAGCGCCGCGTTCGGGATCGCGCCCCACCAGTACCTGATGTCCCGCCGCGTGGGCCTCGCCCGCCGGCTGCTCCTCGACGGCGCGCCGCCCGGTGAGGTGGCCGCCTCCACCGGCTTCTACGACCAGTCCCACCTCACCCGCCATTTCCAGCGGGTCTGGGGCGTCACTCCGGGCCGGTACGCCCGCACCGGACGCGCGGACCGCGGCTGATTCCGAGGGCCGGTCGGAGACCTCAGCCCTGGAGCGCCTGGGCGGCCGCGATGCCCAGGGCCACGACCAGCGTCACCACGACGAAGACGAAGAGCCGCTGGCGCAGCAGACGCGGGTTGGCCGGCCGGCGCCCGGTCGAGGTGGTGCGCGCGCCGCCGGGCCGGGACGGCGCGGGGCGCCCGTTGGGCCGGGACTGCGGGGCCCGCGCGGAGCCGCCGCCCGTGCGGGGGGCGGACGGCCGGGAGGCCGGGTTCTGGGCCCGGCCCTGGGTGGTGCGTTCGGTGTACCGCTCGGTCGGCCGGTTGTCGGCCGTCTGTTCCGTACGCTCCCGCTGCACCGGCGGGCGGGCGGCGGGCAGTCCCTGGGCCTCGCGGGCCGCGATCTCCTTGAGCCGCATCGAGAGCTGCAGGGTGCTGGGGCGCTCCTCGGGATCCTTCGCCAGACAGGCCCGGACGAGCGGGGCCAGCGCGTCCGGTACGCCGTTCAGCTGTGGTTCCTCGTGCACCACCCGGTAGAGCATGACCTCCGAACTGCCGTGCCCGAAGGGTGAGTCCGCCATCGAGGCGTACGCCAGGGTGGCGCCCAGCGAGAACACGTCGGTCGCCGGGGTGACGGCCGCGCCCCGCACCTGTTCGGGTGCGAGGAAGCCGGGGGAGCCGACGGCCGTCCCCACATGGGTGAGGGTGCTCGCACCGGTGGCCCAGGCGATGCCGAAGTCGATGATCCGCGGACCCTTGGGGGAGAGCAGGATGTTCGAGGGCTTGAGGTCCCGGTGGACCACCCCGGCCTCGTGGACGGCGACCAGGCCCTCCGAGAGGGCCGCCCCGATCGCGGCCACGTCGGCGGCCCGCAGGGGGCCCTCCTCCGCGACCCGGTCGTGCAGCGAGGGGCCGGGCACGTACTGGGTGGCGAACCAGGGGCGGTCGGCCTCCAGGTCGGCGGCGACCAGCCGGGCGGTGCAGCCGCCCCGGATCCGCCGGGCGGCGGAGACCTCGCGGGCGAACCGCGACCGGAACTCCTGGTCCTCGGCCAGATCGGGCCGGATCACCTTCAGCGCGACCCGCTGACCACGGCGGTCGGAGCCCAGGTACACGACACCCATGCCGCCGGCGCCGAGTCGCCGGTGGAGCCGGAACGACCCGACGATCCGCGGATCCTCGCGCCGGAGCCGCATCATCGCCATGTCCGTCCCCTCGTCCGTTCGACGTGGCACAGCTTACGTATTGCCGCCCCGGTGTGCTCATAGGCCGCGCCCTCGCGACCGCATCGATTGTCAGTGCTGGGGAGGACACTTGAGGGGTGGTCAGGCGGGCGGCGCGACCGCCCGACCCGGCCGCGGGATTCTCCAACATCCAATCGCAGAAGGGGGATTCGGTCGATGAAGGGTGATCGTGTGGAGATAGTCGTGGATGCGGGGGACACGACACGGACGTACGAAGTGGTGGCAAGCCGGGCGGGCCGGAGGGTGGAGACGGCGGTACGGCGGGGGGTGGTGGAAGTGAGCGAAGTCACGCGGACCGGGGTGGTCGTGCGGACGGCCCGCTTCATGGCCAGCCGGGTCCTCGCGCTGGTCGAGCAGCCGGTCCCCCTCAGGGAAGACCCTCAGTCCTAGGGCCGGCTCTCCACCCAGGGGAGTACGCCATGGGGGTACTCGTCATCCTCATGGAGGCCCGTAGATCGGTACGCGGGCATGACGTCCGGACCGCTTCGGATCCCTAGTGTTGAGGTCAAGCGGCGGGTGCAGCACTCGTCCCCCGAGGTCAGACACCCGCCGCTGTCAGACGAGACAGGAGAGGACCCATGGCGTACCCGGCACCGCGGATCAGTACCCGTCCTTCGGGCCGCCGTCACCCCCTGGTGGCGACCGCCATGGTCCTTCCTCTCGCGACCCTGCTGGTGGTCGTCTTCGGCGGCTGGGAGGCAGTGGTCACACAGGCGTCGTCCGTGGGCGTGATGCTGGGGCGCTGAGCGGCGCCCCGGACCCGGGAGAGCGGCCCGGGTCGGGGACATCCGGCCAACAACCCCGTGGGGACGGGGGTGCGGCGGACGGCAGCGTGGGGCCGGTCAGCTGGGGAGCTGACCGGCCCTCGCGCGTTCCGGACCGGGCCACCCCGGGGGATGCGGTGAGGCAGTCCGGCGCCGCCTTCGCCGCCCGCAGCACCGAGCCGTGGGGCCAGGGCTCGACCGCGGTCGCCTCCGCCCTCACCCACGCGCGTGCCTACGACCAGAACCTGTTCACCGGCCGGGCGCCGACACCGGCTACGAGCTCCGGGTCAGCAGGCCGGCGTCGATGACCTCGGCGACAAGGGTGGCGCCGCGGCTGTTCTGGTGGATGTGGTCGGTCGTGAGCACGAGACCTCGCCGCCGTGAGATCGCGTCGAGGCTGCGGCGCAGCACCGCCTGCTCGACGAGGACGCCGACGACCGCCGCGGGCGTCGCCTCCCGGTAGGGAACCGGCGGCGGGTCCGCCTGGCGCAGTTCCTCGCTCTGGCGTTCGTGGAGCGGAAGGTAGGCCACCTCGTCGGCGGCGGCGACCTCGGCGATCAACCGGCTGTACGCCTGCGATGCCTGTGCCGCCGCTCCGTCGAGTTGTTGGCCGAGCACCGGTAGCGACAGCAGACCGATCGTCGCGTCGGTCTCCGCTCGCAGCCGCGCGACGACGGCGCCCAGGCATTGTTGGAACCAGCCTGCCGACGGGCGATGGGGGAGCTGTTTGCGCTTCATGGCCTGCTCGACGGGGTAGCCGGCGAGGCTCGCTCGGGCGTCGTTGGTCCCGATCAGCACGGTGATCACATCGGGTGGGTTCATGACGACGGCATCGAGGCGTTGCAAGAGGTTGTGGGCGAAGTCGCCGTTGACCCCGAAGCGGGCGGACCGCACGTCACCGGGAGGGTGACGTCGTTCGAGAAGACCCAGGTAGTCGACGCTGAACTGCGCGCGGGTGAGGCTGTCCCCGAGGCAGGCGACGCGTGTCCTCACGGCGCCTCCTCCGGGCTGGGCGTGCCGACGCGTCCGGTCGGGCGGGTGTCGGTCCGAGGACGGTGGTCGGTGCCGAGGGTCGCCGTGATGGCCAGGAGGGATGACGGCCCCTCCATGTCGACCGCGTGCCATACCCCGGCCGGGTTGACGGTGGCCTCGCCCGGCCCGAGCAGCACGCGGTCGGGCACCCCGTCCACCTCGCGGGTGACCGTCACGGACCCGCTGAGGCAGACGACCAGTTCGTCGCCTGCCGGGTGGCTCTCCCAGTGGTCGCCGAGCCCGTCGCCGTCGAAGATCATCACCATTCGGCCCTCGGCGCCGTCCGCCGCGACCGCGGCGCTGTATGCCTGGAGCACCTCCGGGTCCCAGGCGAAGCCCTCGACGGGCTTCGCCCTCGATCCCAGTCCGAGGTGCACAGGGGTGGTCCGCAGGTCCACGGCATCGCGTTCGTGGTTGACGAGTCTCATACCGACGATCGTCCGCGACAGCGACGGGGCAGTCTTGAAGAAAAGGGAAGAGAACTCGACGCCACGGGCGGACTGTTGGCGGCTACCCGGCTCCGAGGAGGACTTCGCCGCGACGCCACGCCGTCGGCGATCGGCCGGTGAACTCGCGCCAGTCCCGTACGAGATGGGCCTGGTCGGCGTAGCCGGAGACGGTTGCCACATCGCCCCACGGAAGCGGGTCCTGCGCCACCGCCAGCTCGTGCGCGTGCTCGAAGCGCAGGACGCGGGCGAAGGTCTTCGGCGACAGGCCCACCTCACCTCGAAACCGCTCGGAGAGGTACCGACGGCTCCAGCCGAGCTCCGCGGCGACCGCACCGACCTGGACGCAACCCCGCGCGGCGACGAGACGGCGCCACGCCTCGGCCACCTCGGGGCGTACCCGGCGCACAGGGTCGCCGCAGGCGCCACGGCCGACGGCTCGGAGGAGCACGTCGTCCAGCACGGTGAACCGCGCGGCCCATGTCGTCGCCGATCGGAGCCGGTCGACCAGCTCGACGGCAAGCGGTCCGAGAAGCTCGTCGAGGGGGACCAGACGGTGGGCGAGCTCGGCGGCGGGCATCCTGTAGACGGCCCGAGCCCCGAGCGGTGTCAGCGACACCTGAACTCCGTGCTGGCGTCCGTCGTGGTGAATCGCGACGGACCGGCACATCAGACCGCCGGCCACGCTGCCGAATCGGGTGACCGGTGACCCGTCGTCGACGCCCGCCGCCACCTCCAAAGGATCCGACAGGCTGATCACCGCGGTGAGCGCGCGGCTCGGCGGGCCGCAGTGCACCCCTGTCGGGAGCCCTCGGAGGTCGAAGCCGACATACGAGTCGACGTACTGCCGCAGGACGGGAGCCGGATGCGCACGGATCCCGGTGGCCGTGTGGTCCTCCATTTTCGGCAGTGTACGAGCCGCCCGGCCCAGGAGGACCAGGGACGGTCCGGGCCGCGGGCACCGCACCGCGTACGCTCCCCGCGTGGAGCACGATCTACTCGAAGAACTCGGCGCCCTCGCGCGCGAGACCGCGCATCGCGCCGACCCGGCCTGTCCGTGCGCCCCGCACACCACGGGCGTCCTCGCCGACCGTGACGACGGCACCGTCGTCCGGCACGGCGCCGTCGTGGTCAAGGCACACGCTCCCGGCATCGACCCCGGCGCGCACGCCGCCCGGATCGCAGTCGCCGCGCTCGACGCGCTCGACGGGGTCCTCCTCCCGCCCCACGCCCGACCGGCCGGCACACACGACGCGCGCACCCATGACGCCCGCCCCCTCACCGCCTGGCCCTACGGCACCCCCGTCGCCCCCGACGATCCCGACGCCGCCCCCTGGGAGGACGCGGCGCGGCTGCTCGCGCGGCTCCACCGCACCCCGCCGCCTCCCGCGCTCCCGGCCATGCGCGCGCCCGCCAAGGCCGCCCTCGCGGTCGAGCGGATGCGCCGGGCCGACGGCGCGCCCCGCCCCGCCGTCGAGGCCGTGCTGAGCGCGTGGCGCACCCTCCCGCGGCAGCCGGCCGACCGGCGCCTGCTCTGCCACGGCGACTTCCACCTCGGCCAGCTGGTGCGCGATCCGCGGACGTCCGAGGGGCCCTGGCTCCTCATCGACGTGGACGACCTCGGCCTGGGCGATCCGGCCTGGGACCTCGCCCGGCCCGCCGCCTGGTTCGCCGCAGGCATCCTGCCCCCGGACGTGTGGTCGCGCTTCCTCGGCGCGTACCACCAGGCCGAGGGCCCCGCCGTCACCGTCCACGACCCGTGGGCCCAACTCGACGTCCCCGCCCGCGCGCTGACCGTCCAGACCGCCGCGCTCGCCGTCGCCAAGTCCACCGTGGAGAGGCGCCCCCTCGACGAGGTCGAGGAAGTGATGATCGACACCTGTGCGCGAATAGGTTCGCTCCGAACCGAGTTGACCCCGCCTGCGTCCTCCTAAGCTGAGAGCACCATCCGAACGGCAGGGAGTTGAGCCGAACATGCAGTGTCCCAAGTGTCATGCGGCCATGCACACGTACAACCGCAACGGCGTCCAGATCGAGCAGTGCAGCGGTTGCCGTGGGATATTCCTGGACTACGGCGAGCTGGAGGCCCTGACCCGGCTGGAGTCCCAGTGGGGGCAGCAGGCCCCGCCGGCGCCGCCGGCCTACCCCGCGCCGGCCGCCCCCGCCTGGGGCGCCCCGCACCACGGCGGCCACCACGGCGGTCACCACCACCAGCGCGGCTTCGGCCGGATGCTCTTCTCCTCCTGAGCGGGAGCGGGAACGACGAAGCCCCCGGCCGCGAGATGCGGCCGGGGGCTTCGAGGTGGTGCGCGATACTGGGATTGAACCAGTGACCTCTTCCGTGTCAGGGAAGCGCTCTCCCGCTGAGCTAATCGCGCGGGACGATCCTGAACGATACAGGACCAGCTGTTACTGCGTGCGCGATACTGGGATTGAACCAGTGACCTCTTCCGTGTCAGGGAAGCGCTCTCCCGCTGAGCTAATCGCGCGGGGATCCTTGCGGACCAGATCCTTACGGATCAGTGGACGATACTGGGATTGAACCAGTGACCTCTTCCGTGTCAGGGAAGCGCTCTCCCGCTGAGCTAATCGTCCTTGGAGGTGGAGACGGGATTTGAACCCGTGTAGACGGCTTTGCAGGCCGTTGCCTCGCCTCTCGGCCACTCCACCAGGAGTGAATACGGGGGTTCGGGAAGATCCCCCACATCGAGCGGACGACGAGATTCGAACTCGCGACCCTCACCTTGGCAAGGTGATGCTCTACCAACTGAGCCACGTCCGCTTGTCGTTTCCGTTCCGCTTGCGCGTCCCGGCGACGTGTTGAACTCTAGCGGATTCCTGGGCCAGCACAAAAACGCGTTTCCGCAGCGTGCTGAGCTGCGTGCCCAGCCGGGCGGCCGGGAGCGTCCGCGCGGCGTTCACTCCTCGTGTCCCCGAGGTGGCTCGCAGCCGCCCTCGCCCGCATGCCTCGCCGCCCCTTCCGCGCGCGCCCGCCTAGACTCGATCCGTGCCCGACCTTGCTCCTCTGGCCCGCTTCGGCGGCCTCGTCGCGACCGACCTCCGGGATGTCACCAGTGACCCCGAGGCCCTGGACTCCGCCGGCTTCTGGGCCGTCTCCGCGGACTTCGAGGGCCGTCTGACCTGCGCGCGCTTCGGTGACGTGCGGCCCGACCCCGTCCGTGCGCCCGCCCCCGGGGCCTGGCGCGGTCCGGCCGTGGGTGACTGGACGTCCTCGCTCGACCGCGCCGCGTACACCGCGGGCGTGCGAGCGATCCGGGCGCACATCGCGCGGGGGGAGGTGTACCAGGCGAACCTCTGCCGCGTGATGTCCGCGCCGCTGTCCGACCCGCGGGCCGCCGACGTCGACGCCCTCACCGCCGTCCTGGCCAGCGGCAACCCCGCCCCGTACGCGGGAACGATTCGGCTGCCCGCCCACGGGGTGGAGATCGCGACCGCGTCGCCCGAGCTCTATCTGCGCCGTGAGGGACGCGTGGTCGAGTCCGGCCCCATCAAGGGCACCGCGCGGACCGCCGACGGCCTCCTGGAGAAGGACCACGCGGAGAACGTGATGATCGTGGACCTCGTGCGGAACGACCTCGGCCGGGTCTGCGCGAGCGGCTCGGTCACCGTCCCCGAGCTGTGCGCCGTCGAACCCCACCCCGGCCTCGTCCACCTGGTGTCCACGGTCCGGGGCGTTCTCGACGACCGCGCGGGCTGGCGGGAGCTGCTCGGCGCGACCTTCCCGCCCGGCTCCGTCACCGGCGCCCCGAAGTCCAGCGCCCTGCGGATCATCGAGGAGCTGGAGACCGCGCCCCGGGGCCCGTACTGCGGAGGCATCGGCTGGGTCGACGCCGACCGCCGCACCGCCGAGCTCGCCGTCGGCATACGCACCTTCTGGATCGACCGCGCCGAGGGCGTCCTTCGCTTCGGCACCGGCGCCGGCATCACCTGGGGCTCCGACCCCGAGCACGAGTGGGCGGAGACCGAATTGAAGGCGTCCCGTCTGCTGGCGGTAGCGTCGGGCACGTACGAGGCGAGCGGAAAGGCCATATCGCGATGAAACTCTGGGTCAACGGCGGGCTGTACGACGCGGCGGAAGCCCGGGTGTCCGTACTGGACCACGGCCTGACCGTCGGCGACGGCGTCTTCGAGACGGTCAAGGCCGAGCGCGGCGAGACCTTCGCCCTCACCCTGCACCTGGAGCGCCTCACCCGCTCCGCGCGCGGGCTCGGCCTGCCCGACCCCGACCTCGACGAGGTCCGCCGCGCCTGCGCCGCCGTCCTGGAGGCCAACCCGATGGAGCTCGGCCGGCTCCGCATCACGTACACCGGCGGAGTCTCCCCGCTGGGCTCCGAGCGGGGAGACGAGGGCGCCGGGCTGGTCGTGGCGCTCGGCGAGTCCGGCCGTCGCCCCGACTCGACCGCCGTGATCACGGTCCCCTGGACCCGCAACGAGCGCGGAGCGGTCACCGGTCTGAAGACCACCTCGTACGCCGAGAACGTCGTCGCCCTGGCCAGGGCGCGCGAACAGGGCGCCTCCGAGGCGCTGTTCGCCAACACCGTCGGCCGGCTCTGCGAGGGCACCGGATCCAACGTCTTCGTCGTGCTCGACGGGCGGATCCACACCCCGCCCGTCTCTTCCGGCTGCCTGGCGGGCATCACCCGCGCCCTCGCGGTGGAGTGGACCGGCGCGCAGGAGACCGATCTCCCGTTCGACGTGCTGGAGAGCGCGGAGGAGATCTTCCTGACCTCGACCCTTCGGGACATCCAGGCCGTCCACCGGGTCGACGGCCGCGAGCTGACCGCCGCCCCGGGACCGGTGACCGCCAAGGCCATGCGTGTCTTCGACGAGCGCGCGGCGGCCGACAGGGACCCGCGCCGCTGAATCGCACCTCCCACGCGTCAATCCTGATGACGGACGGCCGCCGGGAGGGTAGAACACCGGTGATGACCACCACCCTGCGGCCGACCGGGCCGCTTCAGCAGACCCCCGGCGGCGACCGCTCCCGCACGTACGACGTGTGTGTGAACAGCCGCCGCGTCGGCTCCGTGCGCCTGGCCACCGCCCCCGGATTCGGCGCCGGGGCCGGGGTGATCGAGGCTCTGGGCATCGACGAGAAGGACCGCCGCCGCGGCCGGGGCACGGTCGCGGCGCTGGCGGCGGAAGAGGTGCTGCGCGGCTGGGGCTGCGGCCAGGTCCAGATTTCCGTACCGGCGGACGCCGGGGCGGCGCTGCGGATGGCGGAGGCCCTCGGCTACACCGAGCGCAGCCGGAACATGGTCAAGGAGCTGCCGGGCGAGCCGCCCGAGCTGCCCCCGGGGATCACGGTCCGCCCCATGACCGAGGCGGAGTACGGGGACTGGCGGGCCAAGGCCATGGAAGCCTTCGCGCGGAGCTGGATCGACCGGGGCGTGCCGGAGGACCAGGCGCGGGCCAAGGCCGAGGCCGGCAACCGCACGCACCTCCCGCAGGGACTCGCCACGCCCGGTGTGGCGATCAACGTCGCCGTGGCGGACGGAGAGGTCGCCGGGGTCCTGTGGACCGGCCGGATCGAGCTCGAACCGGGGCTCCACGGCGCTTTCGTCTACGACATCGAGGTCGCGGAGGCACGGCGCGGGCACGGCTACGGCCGCGCCCTGATGCTGCTGGCCGAGCGGGTCGCGCTCGGCGCCGGGGAGCGCCTGCTCGGACTCCATGTCTTCGCGGGCAACACCCCGGCGATCCGGCTCTACGAGTCGCTCGGCTACCGGACGACCTGCGTCAACAGCTGGAAGCCCCTGCTCTAGCGCAGGTATCGGCAGTCGGGCCCGTCGCGCGCCCTAGCCGGCCAGCAGCCGGTCGGTGATCTCCTCGACGCGCTCGCGCAGGCCGTCCTGGCTCTGGCCGCCGTCCAGGCGCTCGCCGCCGACGACATAGGTGGGCGTACCGGTGACCTTGATCGCCTTGCCCTCCGCCTGATCGGCGTCCACGGTCAGCAGATGCCGGCCGTCGATCAGCGCGGTGTCGAACTCCTCCGCGTCCAGGCCCAGTTCGCTCGCGACCTCCAGGAGCACCGGCTCGCCCCGGTCGCCCAGCTCCGCCGTCCTGGCGAGCAGCGCCTCCACGTACGGCCAGCCCTTGCCCTGCTCGGCCGCCTCCTCGGCGGCCTGGGCGGCGGCGTAGGCGTGCTTGTGCTTCTCCAGCGGGAAGTGGCGCTGCTGGACGTCGACGCGCTCGCCGTACTTCTCGCGCAGCGCCCGCACGTCGTCGAGGGCGCGGAAGCAGTCGGGGCACTGGAGGTCGAGCCAGACCTCCACGACGACGGGGGAGGGGGACGGGGTGGTGGAGTCACTCATGGGAGCAGTCTTCCAGCCGCCCGGGAACCGTTCCCACCGGGACCTGAGGAGGAGATCCGTGGGGGACGACCCGGAGATCTCCCTGAGGTCCGCCCGGGAACGTGGCCGCGAGCGGCCTCGTCGGTGCAGGATGGAAGGGACGTATCGCCCTGGCCCAGGAGGATCGCATGCTCGCCGAGACCATCTTTTCCGCGGTGTCCGTGGCGGGGCTGGGCATCGCCGCGATCACGGCGTACCGCAAGCGATTGCTCGCCGCGGCGCGGATCGCCGCCTACTCGCTCGTGCCCCTCGGACTGGTCCTGACCGGGGCGGTGGAGTGGGCCTTCGACACGGTCTTCAGCCCGACCGCCTGGGTCGGCTTCGGCGTCCTCGGCGCGGCCCTGCTGCTCTTCATGTCCACGCGCGCGATCGAGCGGCGCCGGGCGGGACGCAAGGAGGCCACCGAGGGCTCCCGGCCCGGTGCCGTCGCCGCGCCGGCCGCTTCCGCTCCCGCGCTGGGGCAGGGGCAGCGCGGTGCGACACCGAAGGCGCAGGCGCAGCAGGCCGCGGACGACTTCAGCGACATCGAGGCGATCCTGAAGAAGCACGGGATCTGACGGGCGCGCAATCCACGGGATGGGATGAACTGCCCTCCCCGAGGGGCGTGTTGCGGGCGGTCCGGGGGCTTCGCTGCGCCATCATCGCCCCGAGATGCTGGATACCTCGCGGGATCATGCCCCCGCCCCCACCGAAGAGCCGCGCGGCTGCCTGTTCGCGCTCTCCCAGCCGCCGCTGATGATCTTCCTCGCGGTGATCGGCTGTCTGCTCCTGCTGTCCGCCGTGCACGACCTCTTCCTGCTGTGAGGGGCGCGATCGCGGCTGATCAGCCGGCGGCTTCCTTGCGCCGCGCCCGGTACGCGGCCACATGGAGACGGTTACCGCAGGTACGGCTGTCGCAGTACCGGCGCGAACGGTTGCGGGACAGGTCGACGAAGGCGCGCCCGCAGTCCGGGGCCTCGCAGCGCCGCAGCCGCTCCTGCTCGCCCGCCACCACGATGAAGGCCAGCGCCATGCCGCAGTCCGCGCCGAGGTGGTCGGCGATCGACGCGCCCGGCGCGAAGTAGTGCACGTGCCAGTCGTAGCCGTCGTGGTCGGTGAGCTGCGGGGTCGTGCCCGCGGCGGCCACCAGCTGGTTGATCAGCGTCGCCGCGATCCGCGCGTCCGGCGCCGCGAAGACGGCGGCGAACCTGGCGCGCACCTCCCGCACGCCGCGCAGGTCGTTCTCGTCGAGCTCGCCGACGTCACTGATGTCATGCGCCCGCACGAAGGTGTGCAGCGACTGGAGGTCCCCGAGTTCGTCGTCGCGGTCGCCCTGGGGGGCGGTGTTCATCAGATCGACGACGGTGTCGAGGGCGATCCGGGTGTCGTGAGGGATCAGCACGATTCGCTCCATGGCCGGCTGCGGGCGGGCGCCCGCGAATTGCGCTGACTCTAGCGGCTTCGTGGCGTGTCGCCCGGAGCGGTCCGAAAGCGGGCCGGTACGGGGCCGAAACCATGCTCCGACCTGCCGTCCCCGACCCGGAAACGGGCATCGGCGCCCTCCTCGCGCCGGCTGCGCGGTGAGGACGCCGATGTCTGCCGTTCGTTTTGTCCGCGCGGCGCCGTCTCCCCGAGTCGGACGGCGCCGTGCGGCTCTCGGCCTGGCTCAGCTGTCGGCCAGGATGTGGGAGAGCTCCGTATCGAGGTCGAAGTGGCGGTGCTCGGTGCCCGGTGGCACGGCGGCGTCGGTCCGCTTCAGGAACGACTCCAGGGCCCTCGCCGGGGCCTCGAGCAGGGCTTCGCCCTCGGGGGAACTCAACGCGATGCAGACGACGCCCTGACCGTGACTGCGGGACGGCCAGACTCTGACGTCGCCGGTGCCGGTGGGCCGGTGCAGCCCCTCGGCGAGAAGGTCGCGGGCGAAGACCCACTCGACCGTCTCCTCGGCTCCGGTGTGGAAGGTGGCGTGCACGGCATAGGGATCGGCCGTGTCATACCGCAGGCCCGCGGGTACAGGCAGTGAGGACTCGCTCGATACAACGAGGCGCAGGTGCAGCTCGCAGCTGACCGTGGTGTTCATAAGCGCCAGGGCCTTTCGCTCAGTGTGCGCTCGGGGATTCGCACGTCGGCGAAATCGACATGCCACCTACGGTGCCGTTGTAAACCCCTCTGTCTGTTTTGTGATCGTTCAGGTAGCTCGTTCGGGGGTGTGTAACTTTTGGTAATGCGGCTGAACGGGTGAGGGCGTCGGGTCCGGTAAGTTGGGACCATGAATGCGGAGAGTGACGAGCGCACCGGGGAGTCCGCGGCCGACGGGGAGTCCGAGCTGGGATCCCGGGCCCCCGATTTCATCAAGGCACGCAAGACCCTGCACCTGAGCTGGCAGGTCGGCGTCTTCGTCGTGGGACTGGCCGTGGTCGGCGCCGGTGTCGCGATGCTGGTGCTGCCGGGCCCCGGCTGGGTGGTGATCTTCGGTGGCATGGCGATCTGGGCGACCGAGTTCGTGTGGGCGCAGCTGGTGCTCCGCTGGACGAAGCGGAAGGTCACCGAGGCGGCGCAGCGCGCCCTCGATCCGAAGGTCCGGCGCCGGAACATCATCCTGACCACCATCGGCCTGGTGATCGTCGCCCTGCTGCTCGGCTTCTACCTCTGGAAGTACGGCCTCGTCATGCCGTGGAAGATCAACGACTGACCTGGAGGGCGGTCCGGCGCGCCTCTGACATGGGGTAATGTTTGCGGTGCGCCCGGGCGATTAGCTCAGTGGGAGAGCGCTTCGTTCACACCGAAGAGGTCACTGGTTCGAACCCAGTATCGCCCACCACCCGGACCGAAGGCCCGGAGACTGGACCAGTCTCCGGGCCTTCGGCGTTCCCCGGCACGTCACCGCATGCGGCCGAGCCGTTCCCGGAGCCGCCGGGCGTCGCGCAGCCGCTGCTCGTACGTCGCGCCCACCGCGAGGAGCAGCAGTCCGGCCAGTGCCGGGGGCAGCCAGCGGGGGAGGGCCCCGACGACCTGGACGACGTACGGCGCCAGCTCGTGCAGCCCGTCGAGCGCGAGCACCGAGCCGCCGAGCACGAGCAGCGCCTGCAGCCGGAACCGGGCGCCCAGCAGCGTCACCGCGAGCGCGGCGAGGCCGAGGAGCAGCGGGCGCGGCCAGTCGGGGTCGACCCAGGCGGCGAACAGGCTCGGCACCAGCGTCGCGGCCAGCCCCGGGCCGTACGCCACCCAGGAGGAGGTCCCGGGGTCGCGGCGCCGGCGCAGCACGCCGACCACGAGCGCCGGGACGGTGACCGGCAGCGTGTACGCCTCCGGGGTCTCGACGTCCCAGACGGCGAGCCGCACCCAGGTGGCCGCGAGGAAGAGCGCAGCGGCCGTCCACGAGGCGAGCGGGCGCCGCTCCGGGCGGACGGCCGTCGCCGCCGCGAGCACCCCGCACAGCGCGAGGACGAGCGCGAGGAACGCGGGCCGCGTGGCGGCCAGGGCGATCGCGAGGACGGCCACCGCCGCACCACTGATCTCCACGGGCAGGGCGACGGGATGCCGCCGCAGCCACGCTCCGGCGGCCGCGGTGACCGCCGGGACCACGAGCAGGGCGAGAGCCGTGTGGTGGTCCTGGAGCTCCGCGGCGGCCGCCCCCGCGCCCACCAGGCCCGCCGCGGTACCGACCGCGACACAGGCCGCCACGGCCTTCCGCGCGCCCTCCGCGAGGAGCGAGGTCGTGATGAGGAGCCCGAGCAGCACGCCCAGCACGGTGAACGTCGCCGCGCGGGTGTCCAGCGCCGCCGCGACCGCGCTCGCCGCCGTCGCGAGCGCGCAGCCGAGCGCGCTCCAGCCGAGCACGTCCCGCGGCGACGCCGGTGCCGCGCCGGCCCCCGGGGCCGCCCCGGGCCCCCACCCGGCCCACGGCCCCCGGGGACCGGCCTCCGCGACGCCGGGCACTGCCGTCGCGTCGCCGCCCGCATCGGCGCCGGCGCCGGAAGCCGAGGCCGCCGGACCCGCTTCCGGCCCGGAGGCCGTGGCGGACGCCGCCCCCTCCCGCCCGTCGGCCGCACCGGGTCCGACGGTGCCGTCGGACGGGTCACCCGCTCCCGCCGGGCGGCGCGAGTCGGCCTCGGCACCGACTCCGGCCGTACCCGGCGTCGGGCCGGCCTCCGCACCGGTCCCGGTGCCGCCCGCTCCGGCCGGGGCCGGAGCAGGGATGCCCCGGGTCAGCGTGCCCGGACGGCACGCCACGAACAGCGCCGTCGCGGTCGTCAGGAGCTGGAGCGCCAGGGTGGCCGTGTGGGCGAGGTCCAGCGACAGGGGGAGGGACGTCAGGAGCGCCCAGCCGAGCAGCAGCGCGGCGCAGCGGGTCCAGAGGCGCGGCACCGCGGCCAGGGCCGTCGCCGCGACCAGCAGGACCAGCGGGGCCGTCGACGGGTACCAGGTGAGGACGGCCTCCGGGTGCCCGCCCGACCAGACCGGGGTCGTACGCGCCGCCGGGGCCAGCAGCGCCGCCGCCACCGGCGGCAGCGCCCAGGCCACGCCCAGGGCCAGCACCCCGGCCCCCGCGCTCGCCAGACCCCGCTTCACCACGCGCGGCGCCGACGACCGCAGGACCGTCGCCAGGGCCACCGCGCACAGCACGTACCCCGGCACCTCCCAGTCGCCCGGCAGCACCGATCGCAGGACACCGCCCACCGCCGCGATCACCGCGAGACCCGCCACCACGGACGCGGCCCCCGCCGCCCCGGCCATGCTCCCCGGGCCGCCTCGGGCAGGCGCGCCCATGGCCAGGAAGAGCGCCACCCCCGCGCAGGCGAGCAGCAGGGCACCCGCCGGGATCGCCGACGTCAGCGACAGGACGCCGCCCGCCACGAGGGCCCAGCCGCCCAGCACCGCGGCGCCGACCCCTGCCGTCGTCCGCACCGCCACCGGCTTCGCCCACAGCACCACGGCCAGGTCCGCCACCGCCGTCGCGAGCGCCGCCCAGCCGAGCGCGAGCGCCCCGCCGTCCGCGGCCAACACGCCGAGCGGCAGCGGGAGCTGAGCCGTCACCACCGCCACCGGAAGCGGTACCCGCAGCCGCCCCAGCGCCGATCCGTACACCGTCCAGGCACCGGCGAGAACCGCCGAGGCCACCGCGGTGTACCCGAGCGGGTCGGTGTCGCCCAGCGCGACCCGGTGCAGCGCGTACGCGTCGAGCACCATCAGCACCAGGCCGAGCGCGGCCACCGACTCCGCGGTGGAGCCGAGGCCACGGCGCAGCAGCGGCACCGGCACGGCGAGCGCCGCCGAGGTCACCACGCCCAGCACGGCCGCACGCCCGCCGATGCCCATCGAGCCCCAGCTCACCAGCGTGAAGGCGAGCGCCGCGATCGTCAGCAGCACCCCGCCCAGGGTGAGCAGCACGTTCTGCGCGCTACGCGGGGTCGAGTCCGCCACCGGGCCGGTGGCGGCCCGCGAACGGGCGGGGATGGTCGCGGGCGGCCGCAGGACCTGCAGCAACCAGGCCCGGCGGGCCAGCAACTGGGACCGACGGGCGTCGAGTTGGGCCAGCTCGCGGTCGATGAGCCGCAGCTCGTCCGCGGGTGGCAGGGCGTTGTCCATGTGCGGAGTGTGGCTCCGGACACAGTGGAGGGGTATGCGCGCGGGTACTCATATCCCCGCCTGAGTACGTACACACTGGGGACATGGACTGGTGCCGCTACCGCTTCCGCAGCGTCTGGCAGTTGGCCGCCCCGCCCGACGCGGTCTACGCCGTGCTCGAACGCGCCGAGGAGTACCCCCGGTGGTGGCCCCAGGTCCGCGAGGTCGTCCCCGTCGACGAGCTCACCGGCACGGCCCGCTTCCGCTCCCTGCTCCCGTACGACCTCGTGGTCACCGCGGAGGCCCTGCGCCGGGACCCCGTCGCCCGGGTCCTCGAGGTCTCGCTGCGCGGCGATCTGGAGGGCTGGGCGCGCTGGACCCTGACCCCGCGCAGCCCCGGGACCCGCGCGGTGTACGAGCAGGAGGTCGAGGTGACCAGGCCCCTGATGCGCCGCCTCGCGGTCCCCGGCCGGCCCGTCTTCCGCGCCAACCACGCCCTGATGATGCGCGCCGGACGGCGCGGCCTCGCGGCCGAGCTGGCGGGATCCGCCGAGCCGGTTTGAAGGAAGCCCGCGGAAACCTGTATGGTTCAACCCGTTCCCGGGCGATTAGCTCAGCGGGAGAGCACTTCGTTCACACCGAAGGGGTCACTGGTTCGATCCCAGTATCGCCCACCGGGAGAGGCCGGTCCGTCGAAAGACGGACCGGCCTTCCGCATTCCCGGCCCGTGACGGCCGTTCCGAGGCCGTGCCTCACGCCGCCGTCCGCATCTCCGGACGGAGCGGCCACGCCGGATCCACCGTCTCCGGTGTCCCGTTGCGCGTGAACCACGCCTGCAGTCCGCGCGCCTGCGCCGCATGCCACACCGCCTGCAAGGTGTGCAGCTCCGCCGGCGACAGCCGCTCCAGACGAGAGGTGAAGCGCCGCGCCACCGCCCGTACGACGTCCAGCGCCGCCTTGGCGTCGGCCGCCGCGTCGTGCGCGTCGTCCAGCTCCACGCTGTACTGCGCGCACAGATCCGTCAGCGTCCGGCGGCCCTTGCGATAGCGGTCCAGATGCTTGTCGAGCACGCGCGGATCCAGCACGGACAGCGACGCGTTCTCCAGATACCGGCCCAGCGAGGAGGCGCGATGGCGCCGCAGCTCGCGGTCCAGGATCGTCAGATCGAAGGGCGCGTTCATCACCACCAACGGCCGCCCCGCCGCACACTGCTCGGCGAGCGCCCGCCCCAACTCCTCCATCACGGGCGCGGGCCAGCGCCCATTCCGCTGCAGGTGTTCATCCGTCAGACCATGGACCGCCGTGGCCGCAGCGGGCACCGGAACCCCGGGATTGACCAGCCAGCGCGTCACCCGCGGACGCGCCCCGGCCGTGTCCTGGACGACGAGGGCGGCCGAGACGATTCGGTCCTCCTCGACGTCCACTCCTGTGGTTTCCGTGTCGAATGCGGCCAGGGGCCCGTCGTACCAGTGCGTCGTCATCCCCGAACTCCTCGCACCTCTGCGGCAGATGGCGATCCCCCTGCCCAAATCGGTTGTACCCGGGCTGTTTGCACCGTACGCGGGCCGGTGACAACACAGATGACGGGGAAGGGAATTGACATGGCGCTCGCCCAGCCCGAATCGGGAGGGCTGCCGCCCCAGCGGGCAGCACCGCTGCGCGGCTCACTCGCCACCACCGCCTGCATGGAGACGCTCCAGGTCGGATATCTCCACGCGGTCGCGGCGGCGGCGGGCTGCTCGCTGTCGCAGCCCTTTCCGGACAACGGCATCGACTGGCACGTGAGCCACAGCGCTCCCGGCCACACCGTCGACGACGAAGTGACCATCAAGGTGCAGCTCAAGTGCACCTACCAGCTGGCGCCGCGGCCGACCGGCCCCGCGTTCTCCTTCACCCTCGACAACGAGCACCTGGTGAAGCTGGCGCGGACCCCGGTCTCGGTGCACAAGATCCTGGTCGTGATGATCGTGCCGCGCTCCCAGGACGACTGGCTGCGGGCCGGCCACGACCGGCTCGACCTGCGGCACTGCTGCTACTGGATCAACCTGGCCGGCCACCCGGTCACGGGACGGCGCCGGACGACCGTGCGCATACCCACGGCACGGATCTTCGACGACCGGGCGCTCTGCGAGATCATGACCCGGGTCGGCGTGGGAGGGAGACCTTGATGCACCGGCCGATCGAGGAACCAGGAGGCGGGTCCGGATTCGGGCCCGCGCTCCCGCCGTTCCGCCCGCACCCCACGCCCGGCGACCCCGGCGGCCCCTGGGCCGATCCCGGAGGCGCGCCGGACCCCGGACGGGTCGACCCGCTCGTCCTCGGCGCGCTCCTCGCCCGGCACGGCTGGCGCCGGCGCGGCGGGGCCCCGGGCCGGTACAGCCGCTGGACCCCGCCGCCGTCCGGCGGCTCGGCCGGGACCACGAGCCTGCTCGTGCCCGAGAGCCGCGCCTTCCCGGACTGCGAGGACCTGCTCGGCGAGGCGCTCGCCGCCCTCCAGCACAGCGCGGCGCCGTCCGCCCGGGAGGTGCTGGTCGGACTGACCGTGCCCAGCGACGAGATCCGCTGGTGGCGCGACGTACCGCCCGGACCCGCGGGGACCGTCCCCTGGACCGTCCAGGAACAGCTCAGGTCGGCCGCCCGCCAGCTCCTCCTCGCCGGCGCGCTCGCCGTCCGGGGCCGCGCCGGGTACTACGGCGCCCGGCACCGCCGCCAGGCCCAGGCGTCCCTGGAGACCGTCGTCGTGGGCGCGGCGCCCGGCGGCCGCGGGCTGACCGCGTTCGTCCCCGTCGACCCCGGCCGGGCGATCGCCGTCCGGCTCTACCACGCGCTCTACGCGGCCCGGGAGGCCACCGACTACCAGCGGGCGACCGGTGGCATGGAAGCCTTCGACGCGGCGGTGGAGGCCGGGGTGAGCCGCGAACTCACCGAGGCCCTGGTGGCGCTGGTGCGGGGCACGGAGGGCGCGCGGATCGCGCTGGAGTGGGCGCCGGCCGCCGGGACACCGACGGGCTGCGCGGCGCGTCCGGAGCCCGTCGAGTTCTCGGCGGGCGATCTGCCCGCGCTGCGCGAGGCGGGCGCCCGGTATCTGACCGACGAGCCGTCCGTACCGGTACGGATCACCGGAGCCGTCGTCCGGATGCGCCGTTCCGGGCCGCGCGGTGAGGGAACGGTCAGGCTGCGGGTCCTGGGCGGGGCGGAGGTGCCGCATGTGCGGGTCACCCTGGACGAGGAGTCGTACCGCACGGCCGGCCACGCCCATCTCGTGGGGCTGCCGATCCGGGTCGTGGGACGGCTGGAGAGCCGCGGAGGCTTCCGGCGGCTGACCGACGCCTCGGGTGTCGTGCCGGTGCAGGTCGACGAGGCGGAGCGGGACCGGCTCATGAAGTCCCTCCACGAGAACCTCGACTTCTTCGAGGAGGCGTGCGGCCCGGGAGAGTGACGAGCACGGGCCCGGGCTCCGGCTCGAAGCGCCCGGTGGGGGTTCCCCCGTCGACAGCAGGGGGAGGGCCGAACCTTTAGGATTTAGGCGCGCGGCACCTCGTCTCTGCCGTGCGCCGTCGACGCCGGCACCTCGTGTCTGCCCGCGTCCCTAGGGAAAGAGCATTCGTGTCTGATGTCCGTGTGACCGTCCAGTCCGCCTCAGGAGCCGAGGATCGGGCGGTGAGCGCGGGCACCACCGCCGGCGCGCTGTTCGCCGACGACCGGTCCGTGATCGCCGCCCGCGTCGGCGGTGAGCTGAAGGACCTCACCTACGTCGTCGCCGAGGGCGATGTCGTCGAGCCCGTAGAGATCTCGTCCCCGGACGGCCTCGACATCCTGCGCCACTCCACCGCCCACGTCATGGCCCAGGCCGTGCAGGAGCTCTTCCCCGAGGCCAAGCTGGGCATCGGCCCGCCGGTCCGGGACGGCTTCTACTACGACTTCGACGTCGAGAAGCCGTTCACGCCCGAGGATCTCAAGGCCGTCGAGAAGAAGATGCAGGAGATCCAGAAGCGGGGCCAGCGCTTCTCCCGTCGTGTGGTGACCGACGAGGCCGCCCGCGAGGAGCTCGCGGACGAGCCGTACAAGCTGGAGCTCATCGGCATCAAGGGCTCCGCCTCGACCGACGACGGCGCCAGCGTCGAGGTCGGCGGCGGCGAGCTCACCATCTACGACAACCTGGACGCCAAGACCGGCGAGCTGTGCTGGAAGGACCTCTGCCGAGGCCCCCACCTGCCCACCACCCGGAACATCCCGGCGTTCAAACTGATGCGCAACGCGGCCGCCTACTGGCGCGGCAGCGAGAAGAACCCGATGCTCCAGCGCATCTACGGCACCGCCTGGCCCTCGAAGGACGAGCTCAAGGCCCACCTCGACTTCCTCGCCGAGGCCGAGAAGCGCGACCACCGCAAGCTCGGCAACGAGCTCGACCTCTTCTCCATCCCGGACGAGATCGGCTCCGGCCTCGCCGTCTTCCACCCCAAGGGCGGCATCATCCGCCGGGTCATGGAGGACTACTCGCGCAAGCGGCACGAGGAGGAGGGCTACGAGTTCGTCTACTCGCCGCATGCCACCAAGGGCAAGCTGTTCGAGAAGTCGGGCCACCTCGACTGGTACGCCGAGGGCATGTACCCCCCCATGCAGCTCGACGAGGGCGTGGACTACTACCTCAAGCCCATGAACTGCCCGATGCACAACCTGATCTTCGACGCGCGCGGGCGCTCCTACCGTGAGCTGCCGCTGCGACTCTTCGAGTTCGGCACCGTGTACCGGTACGAGAAGTCCGGCGTCGTGCACGGCCTGACCCGGGCCCGCGGCTTCACCCAGGACGACGCGCACATCTACTGCACCAAGGAGCAGATGGCGGAGGAGCTCGACAAGACCCTCACCTTCGTCCTGAACCTGCTGCGCGACTACGGTCTGACCGACTTCTACCTGGAGCTGTCCACCAAGGACCCGGAGAAGTTCGTCGGCTCGGACGAGATCTGGGAGGAGGCCACCGCGGTCCTCCAGCAGGTCGCCGAGAAGCAGGGCCTTCCCCTCACCCCCGACCCGGGCGGCGCCGCGTTCTACGGTCCGAAGATCTCCGTGCAGGCGCGCGACGCCATCGGCCGTACCTGGCAGATGTCGACCGTGCAGCTCGACTTCAACCTGCCGGAGCGCTTCGACCTGGAGTACACCGGCCCCGACGGCACCAAGCAGCGCCCGGTCATGATCCACCGCGCGCTGTTCGGTTCCATCGAGCGCTTCTTCGCCGTGCTCCTGGAGCACTACGCGGGCGCCATGCCGCCGTGGCTGGCCCCCGTCCAGGCGACCGGCATCCCGATCGGCGACGCCCACATCCCGTACCTGCAGGAGTTCGCCGCCAAGGCGAAGAAGCAGGGGCTGCGGGTCGAGGTCGACGCCTCCTCGGACCGGATGCAGAAGAAGATCCGCAACGCGCAGAAGCAGAAGGTCCCGTTCATGATCATCGCGGGTGACGAGGACATGGCCGCCGGCGCCGTCTCCTTCCGTTACCGCGACGGTTCGCAGGAGAACGGCATCCCGGTCGACGAGGCGATCGCCAAGATCGCCAAGGTCGTCGAGGACCGCGTCCAGGTCTGACCGTCCGCGACGTGAGCTCAGCGGGCCCCCGGGGAACCCCCCGGGGGCCCCTTCTCGTCCTCGCGCGTGAACGTCTGGATCAGCCACGAGGAGAAGGAGCCCGTCACCGCTCCGAGCAGGGCGACTCCGCAGGCCATCATGCCGACCGCGATGGTCCGGCCGATCGGCGTCACCGGGGTCACGTCCCCGTACCCGACCGTCGTCAGCGTCTCCGCCGCCCACCACAGGGAGTCGCCGAAGGTCCTGATGGTGGCGTCCGGGGCACCGCGCTCGTGCTGGAAGACGGCGAGCGCGCCCGCGAAGCCCAGCAGGGCGACCGTGAGGCTGGAGTACGCCATGACCCGGGCGTAGAGGCTGAGCCGGGGCTGGTCGCGGCGGCGCTGGATCTGCTCGTAGATCTTCACCATCTGCAGGGGCCGGAGCAGCGGGAGGGTCAGCACCACCGTGTCCAGGAGGTGCGCGCGGACGAAGCGCAGGGGCCCGAGACCGCTGAGCCGGAGCCGTACCACGTAGTCGAGGACGAAGACGGCCCAGGCGGAGAGCGTGACCGCCAGACAGAGGTCGAGCCAGACCTGGTCCATGCCGTGGGCCAGCACCCGCACCGTGTACCCGGCGAGATAGAGCAGGGAGGCCACCGCGAGCGGCGTCTCCATGCGCCGGTCCCAGCGTTCCTGCTCCTCCGGCGTCTCGTTCATCGGATCAGCATCTCCGAGCCGGGGTGATCACCGCCCCGGCGACACGTTCCGAACGGGCGACGCAATATGCTGCACAGCATGACGATTGAGCCGGAGCAGCAGATCGGAGTGGGGACGCAGGACGCGTTCCAGCGCCTGTGGACGCCTCACCGGATGGCGTACATCCAGGGCGAGAACAAGCCGACCGGGCCAGGGGCCGAGGACGGCTGTCCCTTCTGCTCGATCCCGGCGAAGTCGGACGAGGACGGGCTCGTGATCGCGCGCGGCGAGCACGTGTACGCCGTGCTCAACCTCTACCCGTACAACGGCGGCCATCTGATGGTCGTGCCGTACCGGCACGTCGCCGACTACACGGATCTGGACGCCGCGGAGACCGCCGAGCTGGGCGAGTTCACCAAGCGGGCGATGATCGCGCTGCGGGCCGCGTCCGGCGCGCACGGCTTCAACATCGGCATGAACCAGGGCTCGGTCGCGGGCGCCGGGATCGCCGCCCACCTGCACCAGCACGTGGTGCCCCGCTGGGGCGGCGACACCAACTTCATGCCGGTGGTCGGTCACACCAAGGTGCTGCCGCAGCTCCTCGCCGACACCCGCACCATGCTGGCCACCGCCTGGCCCGCCTCGTCCGAGCTCGCCTGACGCGAGCCCGGCGAGCGCGGGGCCCGGCCCGCTAGGCGTCGTAGACGTCGGCCTTCTTCGGGCCCGGGTCCTGGATGGCGCCGCTCAGGATCAGCGAGCGGTTGGTGAAGCGCTCCGTGTCCACACCGTGCTCGTCGAGCACGGCGATCGTCGCGGTGTGGACGGCGCGCATCACGGGCGTCGCCGCGCGGATGGCGTCGTCGGCCATGAAGCGGTGCCGCCAGGGCTGAGCGGCCCAGGCGTGCCGCAGCCCGAAGGGCTCCGGCAGGACGAGCTTGCCGCCGAGGAAGTCCAGGACCGGCGGGAACCAGGTCAGCGGGGCGCGGACCGCGAGGCGGACCACCTCGTCGGTGTCGACCAGCGGCAGCTGGATCTCCCTGGTCTCCCAGAACCGGACCGTCTTGGAGACCTCCTTGGTCTTCGCCTTGGGCTTGGTGGTGAAGAGCGAGTGCACCGGCCCCAGGGCGTGCCCGGTGACCTCGACCCGCAGGGTGTGCAGCAGCGAGGTGACCGTGATCATCATCGTGAGGACCAGCTGGCCGTCCCAGAGCGTGAACTGCACCCCCAGGTAGTGGCGGTTGCCGCTGCCGAACTGCTGGTCGTTGCAGATGCGCTGTATCTCGTGCGGCTTCACCTGGAAGTGGACGATGTTCTCGCCGTCGGGGCGGGCGACCTCGTCCGCGCCCTCGCCGACCGGCGAGACGATCCAGTGCTTGACCGTCGGCTTGGGGAAACCGGTCTTGAGGGAGCCGCGCTCCAGCAGCGTGAGCTGGTCGTGGATCTTCCGTACGACGTCCCAGGCGCGGAAGTCGTGGATCTCCGTGCCCTCCTTGGGGATCAGCTCCTCGGCGAGCGTCCAGCTGCCCCAGCGCGTACCCATGCCCAGTATTCCCTTGGGGCCCGCGTAGAAGACGACGTTGGACTGCTGCTCGGCGGTGAGCTTCTCCAGGTTCTGCCGGAGCGCCTCGGCCGTCTTCTCGGTCGGGTCCTGCGGGACCGCCTCGGGCACCTTCGCTCCGATGCCGCCGCCGCTGAGCAGGGCGGTCCAGCGCTCGCGCAGGTCCTTGGCCGTCGACTCGCAGACCCGCTTGGCGAGGAACCAGCCGGCGACCGGGGCCACGATCATGGCCCGCAGGTAGATCGACAGCACCCCGTCGACCGGCAGCTTGATCATGAAGATGGCGGCGAGCAGGGCCGCGCCGATCAGCAGGGCCGTGCCGATGGCGCTGGTGCGCCTGTTCTCCGTGCCGGCGACCATGCGGCGCAGCTGGATGACGCCGAGCCAGAGCAGCAGCCCCGGCAGGAAGAGGAAGCCGAAGACCAGGGTGATCAGCGTCAGCCTGGTGTCCCGCTGCCGGCGGATCCCGGTGGCGGCCAGACAGTGCTCGACCACGGGCTGCGGTTCGGTGCCGAAGGACTGGATCAGCGGCTTGCGCGCCCCGCCGAGCGTCCGCACCTGCACCGCCCGTGAGAACGCCTCACCGAGGTCGGGCCGGAAGAGCTTCTTCCATTTCCCTTCCTTGACCGTCGACTTGTGCCAGTCGTTGTTGGCGGCGAGGATCTCCTCGACCGGGCCGTCGCGGTACGCGGCGGAGGCGAGCGCATGCGTCGCCGCCGTCTGTCCGTCGGACCCCTGGAGGGGAATCTGCGCCCCGGGTCCGAAGCTGCCCATCGTCACCTGATGCCCCCTCGCCGCGTGCCCGCGTGGTTCACCGCGTATTCCTCTGCGGCCTGTTCCCAACTACCGCGCCCCGCACACCTGCTGAGCTGGGCACCACAGCGTAACCGGGTACCGGTGGATGCGTCACGAGTCGGCCGGATGCCGCCCGTCCGAGGGGAGTCGGACGGGCGACATCCGGCCGTGTGCGAGGGGGAGCACCTGTGACGGGAGTGACTAGACGCCCTTCTCCGCCTGTTCGCGGATCTTGTCCGCGAGATGGGGCGGCATGGCTTCGTGCCGGGCGTACGCCCGGTCGAAGCGGCCGGTGCCGTGCGAGACCGAGCGGAGGTCGACCGCGTACCGGCCGATCTCGATCTCGGGGACCTCGGCCCGCACCAACGTCCGTCCGGCACCGGCCTGTTCGGTTCCGACGACCCGTCCGCGCCGCCCCGACAGATCGCTCATCACGGGTCCGACGTACTCGTCGGGGACGAGGACCTGGACCTCCGCCACCGGCTCCAGGAGCTGGATGTTCGCCTCGGCGGCGGCCTCGCGCAGCGCGAGCGCTCCCGCCGTCTGGAACGCGGCGTCCGAGGAGTCGACCGAGTGGGCCTTGCCGTCGCGCAACGTGATCCGCACGTCGACCAGCGGATATCCGGCGGCGACCCCGCGCGCGGCCTGGGCACGTACGCCCTTCTCGACGGAGGGGATGAACTGGCGCGGCACCGCTCCGCCCACCACCTTGTCGACGAACTCGACGCCGCTGCCCGGGGGAAGCGGCTCCACGTCGATCTCGCAGATCGCGTACTGGCCGTGCCCGCCGGACTGCTTCACGTGCCGGCCCCGGCCGGCCGAGGGCCCGCCGAAGGTCTCACGGAGCGACACCTTGTGCGGTACGGCGTCGACCTGCACCCCGTACCTGTTGCGCAGCCGCTCGAGCGCCACGTCCATGTGGGCCTCGCCGAGACACCACAGAACGACCTGATGGGTGTCCTGATTCTGCTCCAGGCGCATGGTGGGGTCCTCGGCGACGAGCCGGGCCAGACCCTGGGAGAGCCGGTCCTCGTCGGCCTTGCTGTGCGCCTCGATCGCGAGCGGGAGCAGCGGATCGGGCATCGTCCACGGTTCCATCAGGAGGGGGTCGTCCTTGGCGGAGAGGGTGTCGCCGGTCTCCGCGCGGCCGAGCTTGGCGACGCAGGCGAGGTCACCCGCGATGACCCGGTTGAGCGCGCGCTGCTGTTTGCCGAAGGGCGAGGTCAGCGCGCCGACCCGCTCGTCGACGTCGTGGTCCTCGTGACCCCGGTCGGTCAGCCCGTGTCCCGAGACATGGACGGTCTCGTCGGGCCGCAGGGTGCCGGAGAAGACCCGGACCAGCGAGATCCGGCCCACGTACGGGTCGGAGGTGGTCTTCACGACCTCCGCGACGAGCGGGCCGTCGGGGTCGCACGTGATCGGTGGCCGCGGGACGCCGTCGGGCGTGGTGACGGCCGGGAGTTCGTGCTCCAGCGGTGTCGGGAATCCACCGGTGATCAGTTCGAGCAGCTCGACGGTGCCGAGTCCCTGCTTCCCGCCGTTCGTCGCGGGCGCGGCGGCCAGCACCGGATGGAAGGTGCCACGGGCGACGGCCTTCTCCAGGTCGTCGATGAGCGACTTGATGTCGATCTCCTCGCCACCGAGGTAGCGGTCCATCAGGGTCTCGTCCTCGCTCTCGGCGATGATCCCCTCGATCAGCCGGTTACGGGCCTCCGCGATGAGCTCCTGCTGGTCGCCGTCCGGTGCGATCTCCTGCCGGACGCCCGTGGAGTAGTCGAAGATCCGCTCCGAGAGCAGTCCGACCAGGCCGGTGGTCGGGGCATGTCCGTCCGGGGCCTCGGGGCCGTGGACGGGCAGATAGAGCGGGAGGACGGCGTCGGGGTCGTCGCCGCCGAAGATCGAGGCGCAGACGGAGGTCAGCTCGTCGAAGTCGGTGCGGGCGGTCTCCAGGTGGGTGACGACGATGGCCCGGGGCATCCCGACCGCCGCGCACTCCTCCCAGACCATGCGGGTCGACCCGGCGATCGCGTCGGCCTCCTGGGCGGCCGAGACGACGAAGAGGGCCGCGTCCGCCGCGCGCAGACCGGCCCTCAGCTCCCCGACGAAGTCGGCGTATCCCGGTGTGTCGAGGAGGTTGATCTTGCACCCGCCCCATTCGAGGGGGACGAGAGAGAGCTGTACGGAGCGTTGCTGGCGGTGCTCGATCTCGTCGTAGTCGGAGACCGTTCCGCCGTCCTCGACGCGTCCGGCCCGGTTGACCGCCCCCGCGGTCAGCGCCAGCGCCTCGACGAGCGTCGTCTTTCCCGATCCGCTGTGGCCGACCAGCACCACGTTCCGTACGGCCGAGGGCCGGTCGGCCGTTGGAGCCCTGCCCGCGGCTCCGGAGTGTGCGTTCGCCTTGTCGCCCATGGTGTCTTCCTCCCGGTCGCGTGCACCGGTCGCGCGGCGTGGGCCGCCCGGACGGTGCGGCGGGGCGCGGGCGCGGGGGAGTCGGCGCGGGAGGGGATCGCGTGCAGCTCCGGCGATGCCCGCGGTGGTTCTTCGAGCTTTGCACCGACGCCTGGGCGCGTCCATACGTCGTACACGACGCGACGGGCGGGTGGCCGAGGGAACGGCGGGGGTGGTCCTGGCTACGATGGGCGGGCCGGTGGTCGTAGGGGCCGCGCGGCCCACCGAACCTCGGGAAGGCCATGCTGAACAAGTACGCGCGTGCATTTTTTACGCGTGTCCTCACACCGTTCGCCGCGTTTCTGCTCCGCCGGGGCGTCAGCCCCGACGCGGTCACGCTCATCGGCACGGCCGGAGTGATGGCGGGTGCACTGGTCTTCTTCCCCCGGGGGGAGTTCTTCTGGGGCACGATCGTCATCACGCTCTTCGTCTTCTCCGACCTCGTCGACGGCAACATGGCCCGGCAGGCGGGGATCTCCAGCCGGTGGGGCGCGTTCCTCGACTCGACCCTCGACCGGGTGGCGGACGGCGCCATCTTCGGCGGCTTCGCGCTCTGGTACGCGGGTACGGGCGACGACAACGTGATGTGCGCGGTCTCGATCTTCTGCCTGGCCAGCGGCCAGGTCGTCTCGTACACCAAGGCGCGTGGTGAATCGATTGGCCTGCCGGTGGCCGTCAACGGCCTGGTGGAAAGGGCCGAGCGGCTGGTGATCTCCCTGGTCGCGGCGGGCCTCGCCGGACTGCACGGCTTCGGCGTGCCGGGCATCGAGGTGCTGCTGCCGATCGCGCTGTGGATCGTCGCCGTGGGCTCCGCGGTGACGCTGGGACAGCGTGTGGTGACGGTACGGCGGGAGTCGGCGGAGGCGGACGCGGCCGCGGCCGCCACCGGGGGGAGCGAGGCGACGTCATGAGTGGCATGAAGGACCGGCTCACCGACGGGCTGTACGGGCTCGGCTGGTCGACCGTGAAGAAGCTGCCGGAGCCCGTGGCGACGGGGCTCGGCCGGCGGATCGCCGACTACGCGTGGAAGCGGCGCGGCAAGAGCGTGCTGCGTCTGGAGTCCAACCTCGCGCGCGTGGTCCCCGACGCGACGCCCGAGCGGCTCGCCGAGCTGTCGCGCGCCGGGATGCGCTCGTACATGCGGTACTGGATGGAGTCCTTCCGGCTGCCGACCTGGAGCAAGGAGCGCGTCGACACCGGCTTCGACGTCAAGGACGTCCACCACCTCAAGGACGGTCTCGCCTCGGGGCGCGGGGTCATCCTCGCGCTGCCGCACCTGGCCAACTGGGACCTCGCGGGCGTGTGGGTGACCCGCTCGCTCGGCGTGCCCTTCACCACCGTCGCGGAGCGGCTCAAGCCGGAGACGCTGTACGACCGGTTCGTCGCCTACCGCGAGTCGCTGGGCATGGAGGTCCTGCCGCACACAGGCGGATCCGCCTTCGGCACGCTGGCGCGACGGCTGCGGGCCGGTGGCCTGATCTGCCTGGTCGCCGACCGCGACCTCTCCGCCTCCGGCATCGAGGTCACGTTCTTCGGGGAGACGGCGCGGATGCCGGCCGGTCCGGCGATACTCGCCCAGCAGACGGGCGCGCTGCTGCTGCCCGTGACCCTCTGGTACGACGACACCCCGGTCATGAAGGGGCGGGTGCACGCGCCCATCGACGTACCCGAGTCAGGTACGAGGGCCGACAAGATGTCCCTGATGACACAGGCGCTGGCCGATGCCTTCGCCGGCGGCATCGCGGACCATCCGGAGGACTGGCACATGCTCCAACGACTCTGGCTCGCCGACCTGGAGGAGCGCGGGGAGGAAGGGCGGACGTGAAGATCGGCATCGTCTGCCCGTACTCCTGGGACGTACCGGGCGGCGTCCAGTTCCACATCCGCGATCTGGCGGAACACCTGATCCGGCTGGGGCACGAGGTGTCCGTCCTCGCGCCCGCCGACGACGAGACGCCGCTGCCGCCGTACGTCGTCTCGGCGGGGCGTGCGGTGCCCGTGCCGTACAACGGCTCGGTGGCCCGGCTCAACTTCGGCTTCCTCTCGGCGGCGCGGGTGCGTCGCTGGCTGCACGACGGCACCTTCGATGTCATCCACATCCACGAGCCGGCCTCGCCCTCGCTCGGCCTGCTGAGCTGCTGGGCGGCGCAGGGACCGATCGTGGCCACCTTCCACACCTCGAACCCGCGCTCGCGGGCGATGATCGCGGCCTACCCGATCCTGCAGCCCGCCCTGGAGAAGATCAGCGCGCGGATCGCGGTGAGCGAGTACGCGCGCCGCACCCTGGTCGAGCATCTGGGCGGCGACGCCGTCGTCATCCCCAACGGCGTCGACGTGGACTTCTTCGCACGGGCCGAGCCGAAGAAGGAGTGGCAGGGCAACACACTGGGGTTCATCGGGCGGATCGACGAACCGCGCAAGGGCCTCCCGGTCCTGATGAAGGCCCTGCCGAAGATCCTCGCCGAGCGGCCGGAGACCCGGCTCCTCGTCGCCGGGCGCGGCGACGAGGAGGAGGCGGTCGCCTCGCTGCCGCGCGAGATGCGCTCGCGCGTCGAGTTCCTCGGGATGGTCAGCGACGAGGACAAGGCGCGGCTGCTGCGCAGCGTCGATGTCTACGTGGCGCCGAACACGGGCGGCGAGAGCTTCGGGATCATCCTCGTCGAGGCGTTGTCGGCGGCGGCGCCGGTGCTCGCCTCGGACCTGGACGCCTTCGCCCAGGTCCTGGACCAGGGGGCGGCGGGCGAGCTGTTCGCCAACGAGGACGCGGACGCGCTGGCCGACGCGGCGATCCGGCTGCTCGGGGACGAGGTCCGGCGCGACGAGCTGCGCAAGCGCGGCAGCGCGCACGTACGGCGCTTCGACTGGTCGACAGTGGGCGCGGACATCCTCGCGGTCTACGAGACGGTGACGGACGGCGCGGCCTCGGTGGCGACGGACGAACGCACGGGGCTGCGGGCCCGGTTCGGCCTGGCGTCGCGGGACTGAACGGCCCGGGACCCGAAGGGCGGGGACCGGCGGCCGGACCGCGCCGGGCCTTGGGCGGAGCACGCTCCCGCCCCGGCCGGATCGCCCCGGGCCCTGGCCGGATCGCGCCGGGCCCTGGCCGGACCCCGCCGGGCCCTGGCCGGATCGCGCTCCCGCCGTGGCCGGTTCGGTCCGGGCGCTGGCACGCTGGGGCGATGACCTCACCGAGCGTGGAACCACTGGACCTGGGGTACTTCGTGCGGCCGGCCGAGGAGTGGGGCGGGACCCACGCACGCGTGGAGCCCGTGCTCGCGTATCTCGTCCGCCATGACCACGGCACCCTCCTCTTCGACACCGGCATGGGGGAGGGCTCTCCCGAGACGGACGCGCACTACCGGCCCACGCGTCACCCGCTGCCCGCCGTCGCCCGCGATGTCGACCTCGTCGTGAACTGCCATCTCCACTTCGACCACATCGGCGGCAACCCGCTCTTCCCCGACACCCCCGTGCTCGTCCAGCGCACGGAACTGGCGACCGCCAGGGCGGGCGACTACACGCTCGACCGGCTGCTCGACGGCGTCCGCTACCAGGAGATCGACGGCGAGCACACGATCGCGCCGGGGGTCACGGTCGTGCCCACCCCTGGCCACACCGAGGGGCACCAGTCCCTGCTCCTCGACCAGGGCGACCACGTCACGGTCCTCGCCGGGCAGGCGTACGACGTCGCGGCGGAGTTCGGCGTCCCGTACCGCTCCTGGATCGACCGGCTCGCGGAGCTCGCCGACGGGCGGACGGCAGAGGTCCGCTTCGCCCACGACCGTGACCTGTGGGAAGGGGTGCTGCCGCCGCGACGGTAGCCTGTGCGCCCGTGACCGAAACCCTGATCTGGACCGTCGTCGCGCTCATCGCGATCGGCCTGTACCTCAGCTGGACCGCCGGCCGCCTCGACCGGCTGCACGCGCGGATCGACGCGGCCCGGGCCGCCCTCGACGCCCAGCTGCTCCGCCGCGCCTCGGTCGCCCAGGAGCTGGCCACCTCCGGAGTCCTCGACCCGGCCGCCTCGATCGTGCTCTACGAGGCCGCCCACGCCGCCCGGCAGGCCGAGGAGGACCAGCGCGAGGTCGCCGAGAGCGAGCTGAGCCAGGCCCTGCGCGCGGTCTTCGGCGAGCCCGAGCAGGTCGAGGCCGTACGCGAGGCCCCCGGCGGCGAGGAGGCCGCGAACGAACTCGCGGCCGCCGTCCGCCGGGTGCCGATGGCTCGCCGGTTCCACAACGACGCCGTCCGCGCCGCCCGCGCGCTGCGTCGCCACCGCAAGGTGCGCTGGTTCCGGCTCGCCGGTCACGCTCCGTTCCCGCTCGCCTTCGAAATGGACGACGAACCGCCCGTCGCCCTTGCCGATCGCCCAGCCTGACCCTCGTAGCCTGCGAAAACAGCGAAAACGATCCACCGGCTCCCCATTGGCCCTTGATGTGGACTGGTGGTGGCCTGTTTCCTCACTCTTGTCTCCACGCCGCTTTCCCCGAGTGAGGTCCCCGTGTCCACCACGCTTCCCAACAGCACCCAGTCTCCCGAGACCGGCACCGCGCGCGTCAAGCGCGGCATGGCCGAGCAGCTCAAGGGCGGCGTGATCATGGACGTGGTCAACGCCGAGCAGGCGAAGATCGCCGAGGACGCCGGTGCCGTGGCCGTCATGGCCCTGGAGCGGGTCCCCGCCGACATCCGCAAGGACGGCGGCGTCGCCCGCATGTCCGACCCGAACATGATCGAAGAGATCATCGGCGCCGTCTCCATCCCGGTGATGGCCAAGTCCCGCATCGGCCACTTCGTCGAGGCCCAGGTGCTGCAGTCCCTCGGCGTCGACTACATCGACGAGTCCGAGGTCCTCACCCCGGCCGACGAGATCAACCACTCCGACAAGTGGGCCTTCACCACCCCCTTCGTCTGTGGCGCCACCAACCTGGGCGAGGCCCTGCGCCGCATCGCCGAGGGCGCGGCCATGATCCGCTCCAAGGGCGAGGCCGGCACCGGCAACGTCGTCGAGGCCGTCCGCCACCTGCGCCAGATCAAGAACGAGATCGCCAAGCTGCGCGGCTTCGACAACAACGAGCTCTTCGCCGCCGCCAAGGAGCTGCGCGCCCCGTACGAGCTCGTCAAGGAGGTCGCCGAGCTCGGCAAGCTCCCCGTCGTGCTGTTCTCCGCCGGTGGTGTCGCCACCCCCGCGGACGCCGCGCTGATGCGCCAGCTCGGCGCCGAGGGCGTCTTCGTCGGCTCCGGCATCTTCAAGTCGGGCGACCCGGCCAAGCGCGCCGCCGCCATCGTGAAGGCCACCACCTTCTACGACGACCCGAAGATCATCGCGGACGCCTCCCGCAACCTGGGCGAGGCCATGGTCGGCATCAACTGCGACACCCTCCCCGAGTCCGAGCGCTACGCCAACCGCGGCTGGTAATCACTCATGACCACCCCCGTGATCGGTGTCCTGGCGCTCCAGGGCGACGTACGGGAGCACCTGATCGCCCTGGCCGCGGCTGACGCCGTGGCCAGGCCGGTCCGGCGCCCCGAGGAGCTCGCCGAGGTCGACGGCCTCGTCATACCCGGCGGCGAGTCCACCACCATCTCCAAGCTGGCCGACCTCTTCGGCCTGATGGAGCCGCTGCGCGAGCGCATCGCCGCCGGAATGCCGGTGTACGGCACCTGCGCCGGCCTGATCATGCTCGCCGAGAAGATCCTCGACCCGCGCTCGGGCCAGGAGACCTTCGGCGGCATCGACATGATCGTCCGCCGCAACGCGTTCGGACGGCAGAACGAGTCCTTCGAGGCCGGCGTCACCGTCAGCGGCATCGAGGACGGCCCCGTCGAGGGCGTCTTCATCCGCGCCCCGTGGGTCGAGTCCGTCGGAGCCCAGGTCGAGGTCCTCGCGGAGCACGAGGGCCACATCGTGGCCGTCCGGCAGGGCCGTGTCCTGGCGACCTCGTTCCACCCCGAGCTCACCGGCGACCACCGCATTCACGCCCTGTTCGTCGACATGGTGCGCGCCGCGGGCTGACGAGGTCCCGGTAAGATCTCTGGGGTTCGTTCAGAAATGGGTTACGCGAAGGAGACAGGCAGATGTCCGGCCACTCTAAATGGGCTACGACGAAGCACAAGAAGGCCGTGATCGACGCCAAGCGCGGCAAGCTCTTCGCGAAGCTGATCAAGAACATCGAGGTCGCCGCCCGTACCGGCGGTGCCGACCTGGACGGCAACCCGACGCTGTTCGACGCCGTGCAGAAGGCGAAGAAGAGCTCGGTTCCGAACAAGAACATCGACTCGGCGATCAAGCGCGGCGGCGGCCTCGAGGCCGGCGGCGTCGACTACGAGACGATCATGTACGAGGGTTACGGCCCGAACGGTGTCGCGGTGCTCATCGAGTGCCTCACCGACAACCGTAACCGTGCCGCCTCGGACGTCCGTGTCGCCATGACCCGCAACGGCGGTTCGATGGCCGACCCCGGTTCGGTCTCGTACCTCTTCAACCGCAAGGGCGTCATCGTGCTGCCCAAGGGCGAGCTGACCGAGGACGACGTCCTCGGCGCCGTGCTCGACGCGGGTGCCGAGGAGGTCAACGACCTCGGTGAGAGCTTCGAGGTCATCAGCGAGGCCACCGACATGGTCGCGGTCCGCACCGCCCTCCAGGACGCCGGCATCGACTACGACTCCGCCGACTCCAACTTCGTCCCGACCATGCAGGTCGAGCTGGACGAGGAGGGCGCGCGCAAGATCTTCAAGCTGATCGACGCGCTGGAGGACAGCGACGACGTGCAGAACGTCTTCGCCAACTTCGACGTGAGCGACGAGGTCATGGAGAAGGTCGACGCCTGATACGGGCATCGCACCGGCAGCACGGAAACGGCCGGACCGACGGGAACACCGTCGGTCCGGCCGTTTCCGTCGGCGGCCGCCGGCTGCCCGGCAGGCAGGCCCGGCGGGCGCACCGCGGCGCGGACGGAAAAGCGGGGGGCCGGGTAAACCCCCGGGGGCGCGGCGGGACACCGGCGGGGGGAGGGATAACGCGGGGGGGGGGTGGAGGTTGGTGGTTAAGCAGTTATTGGCCCCACTGATTTTATCTTGCCGGGCC